>NZ_JADBQN010000024.1:20549-179310 GCF_014895915.1 Enterobacter cloacae complex sp. P13B | reverse complement strand
GAACAAGTGTTCACTATGTCTCCGGACCGTACAGGGGTGAGGGGGGAATACCTCAGAACTCAACCACCACCTTCCCGCGCATATGCCCCTCCAGCACCTTACGGTGCGCTTCGGTAATGCTTTCCACGCTCAGCCCGTGCAGGGTTTCGCTGAGCGAGCTTTCCACCACGCCGTTATCCACCAGCTTCGCCACCTCATTTAAGATCTCACCCTGACGCGCCATATCAGCCGTCTTGTACATGCTGCGGGTGTACATAAACTCCCAGTGCAGGGCGGCGGATTTGGACTTCAGCTTGTCCTGGTTCAGCGGATGTTCATTCTCAACGATGGAACAAATATGCCCCTGCGGCGCAATCAGTTCACTGACCGCATCCCAATGCCCGTCGGTGTCGTTGAGGATGAAAATATAATCCACGAAGGTAAGCCCCTGCTTCGCCAGCTCGCCTTTTAGATCGCGGTAGTTGACCACTACGTCAGCACCGCGATCGCGGCACCATTGGGCGGAATCTTCTCGTGAAGCGGTTGCGATAATCTTCACCTTGCTGTTGTGCTTCGCAAACGGGATCGCCAGCGATCCCACGCCGCCTGCGCCGCCGATGATCAGCAGGGTTTTGTCCGCTTCGGCATCCTGAATGTTCAGCCGTTCAAACAGACCTTCCCACGCGGTGAGCGCAGTTAAGGGTAGCGCAGCGGCTGCCGCCCAGCCGAGGCTGGCAGGCTTGTGGCCGACAATGCGCGCATCTATCAGCTGATGAGTGGTATTGCTGCCCGGGCGGGTGATGTCGCCCGCGTACCACACCTCATCACCTGGTTTGAAACCGGTGACGCCAGCTCCGGCGGCTTTGACGACCCCGCTGGCATCCCACCCCAGAATTCGCGGCTCGTTCAGCCCATTTTTGGCGATGCCTGCGTGCACTTTGGTATCAACCGGGTTAATCGATACGGCTTTCACCTCTACCAGCAGATCGTGTTCGCCAGGCGTCGGCATTGGCGGTGTGATTTCAATGAAGGTGGACGGATTTTCTGGGTTAACGGCAATGGCTTTCACTGACATGGTGTGCTCCTCAATGGAATGCGTTTTGTTGAGGCTAGTCTATTAAGTGGCCAGCCGCATGATAAGATGGACAATCATGAACTCAGCGTTCGTACAGGGTGAACAATCATGTTTAAACAGCTGCAGGATATGGCGCTGTTTGCGCTGGTGGCGGAGATGGGCAGTTTTACCGCGGCGGCGCAGAAAGCCGAACTGCCGAAATCCAGCGTCAGCCAGCGGATCAGCCAGCTGGAGCAGCAGGTGGGGATCCGTCTGCTTAATCGCACCACGCGCAGGATCAGCCTGACCTTTGCGGGCGAGCACTATCTGGTGCACTGTCGCGAGATGCTGGCGGCCAGCGAGCGGGCGGAGTATGCCATTCAGCGCCTGCGTGAAAACCCCAGCGGCCGGCTGCGTATTACCTGCCCGGCGGGGATTGGCGCGACCCTGCTGGCGCATATGAATGCCGAGTTTCAGCTTCGCTATCCTGACGTGTCGCTCGATGTATCGATCTCTGACGACGTGGTGGACCTGGTCGAGTCCGGTTTTGACGTGGCGCTGCGCACCGGCAAGCCGCAGGACTCCTCTCTGATAGGCAGAATGATCGGGCACTGCCCGCGCTACATGCTGGCCTCGGCGGATTATCTGGCACGCCGGGAGCCGTTAATCCATCCCCGACAGCTGGTGGAGCACCGCTGTATTACGCACCGGGCATGGTCGGAGTGGCTGCTGCGAAGCGAGGGTGAGGATTACCGCTACCTGCCGGACAATGGCCACATGACCGATAATCTGGTGTACGCCCGCGAATGCGCGATTGCCGGGGCGGGGATCACGCTGCTACCCGCATTTCTGCTGGAAGATAAGATCGAAAAGGGGGCGTTGGTTCAGGTGCTGCCGGAATGGCGCGTTGAAGGTAACGATCTCTGGCTGGCCTATCCGAGCCGGAAGCTGAATTCGCCCGCGCTGATGAGCTATATCGAGTTTGCGATGCAGTTTGATGAGGTGAAGCGGTATTACGTGGGTGGGTGATGTTGTGCGGCCTGATGCCCTCACCCTGAATAAAAAACGGCAACCGAGGTTGCCGTTTTGCTTTTATTTCGCAATACGCTTGTACTTAATACGCTTCGGCTCCAGCGCGTCTGCGCCCAGCGTGCGTTTTTTATACTCTTCGTATTCGGTGAAGTTACCTTCGAAGAACTCCACTTTACCTTCGTCCTGGTAGTCCAGGATGTGGGTCGCGATACGGTCCAGGAACCAGCGGTCGTGCGAGATAACCATGGCGCAGCCCGGGAATTCCAGCAGGGCGTTTTCCAGTGCGCGCAGGGTTTCGATATCCAGGTCGTTGGTCGGTTCATCGAGCAACAGAACGTTACCGCCCACCTGCAGCAGCTTCGCCAGGTGCAGACGACCACGCTCACCGCCGGACAGCTCGCCCACGCGTTTGCCCTGGTCGGTGCCCTTAAAGTTAAAGCGGCCAACGTAGGCGCGGCTTGGCATCTCGGTGTTGCCGATACGCATGATATCCAGACCGCCGGAGACTTCTTCCCACACGGTTTTGCTGTTATCCATCGCGTCACGGAACTGGTCTACGGAGGCCAGCTTCACGGTTTCACCCAGGGTGATTGAGCCGCTGTCTGGCTGTTCCTGACCGGACATCATGCGGAACAGGGTCGATTTACCCGCGCCGTTCGGACCGATGATGCCAACGATAGCGCCTTTCGGTACGGAGAAGGTCAGATCGTCGATCAGCACGCGGTCACCGTAGGACTTACGCAGGTTGGTCACTTCAACCACTTTATCCCCCAGACGTGCTCCAGGTGGAATAAACAGTTCGTTGGTTTCGTTACGTTTCTGGTATTCGGTGTTGTTCAGCTCTTCGAAGCGTGCCAGACGGGCTTTGCCCTTAGACTGACGGCCTTTCGCGCCCTGACGCACCCACTCCAGCTCTTTCTCGATAGACTTGCGACGGGCCGCTTCCTGAGACGCTTCCTGCGCCAGACGCTGATCTTTCTGCTCCAGCCAGGAAGAGTAGTTGCCTTCCCACGGAATACCTTCACCGCGGTCCAGCTCCAGGATCCAGCCGGCGACGTTGTCGAGGAAGTAACGGTCGTGGGTAATTGCTACAACGGTGCCTTCAAAGTCGTGCAGGAAGCGCTCCAGCCACGCCACGGATTCCGCATCCAGGTGGTTGGTCGGTTCGTCGAGCAGCAGCATGTCTGGTTTTTCCAGCAGCAGGCGGCACAGCGCCACGCGGCGGCGTTCACCACCGGAGAGATTCGCGATTTTCGCATCCCAGTCCGGCAGACGCAGGGCATCCGCCGCGCGCTCCAGCTGCACGTTCAGGTTGTGACCGTCGTGCGCCTGGATGATCTCTTCATATTTGCCCTGCTGAGCGGCCAGTTTGTCGAAGTCCGCATCCGGCTCGGCGTATTTGGCATACACTTCATCCAGACCTTTCAGCGCGTTAACCACTTCGGATACCGCTTCTTCAACGGATTCACGTACGGTGTGTTCCGGGTTCAGCTGAGGTTCCTGCGGCAGGTAGCCGATCTTGATGCCTGGCTGCGGACGGGCTTCACCTTCGATGTCTGTATCGATGCCGGCCATGATGCGCAGCAGGGTGGACTTACCGGCACCGTTGAGACCCAGCACACCAATTTTTGCGCCCGGGAAGAAGCTCAGCGAGATATTTTTAAGAATATGACGTTTCGGCGGGACAACTTTGCCGACACGATGCATGGTATAAACGAATTGAGCCACGTGGACTTCGCCTCTTTTATCGTAAATGAGAAGGAATTTCAGCCTCGAAGTGTAGCCTTTTTCACGCCCTAATCCCAGCCAGGAACGTCGGGAGTGTTAAAACGCGCAAGAAAGGTAAAAAAGTGTCCATGACGTGGCGCGTTGCTGGATGCCTGGTTAGCATAAGTTGTTGTGACTTTGACGTGGCAAGACGCTGCAATTGACGAAAAAACAATGAGGAAGAGCTTGTGGAAAAAGCCAAACGGGTGGTCTGGCGTCTGCTGGCTGCCAGCGTATGCGTAATGGCGGTAAGCCAGGCGGTGCATGCCGATTCACTGGATGAACAACGTAACCGCTACGCCCAGATTAAACAGGCGTGGGACAACAAACAGATGGATACCGTGCAGGCGCTGATGCCGACGCTCAAGGATTATCCGCTGTATCCGTATCTGGAGTATCGCCAGATTACCGACGATCTGATGAACCAGCCGACCGTCACCGTGAATAATTTCATTCAGGCGAACCCGACCCTGCCGCCTGCCCGAAATCTCCAGTCTCGTTTTGTGAATGAGCTGGCGCGGCGTGAAGACTGGCGCGGCCTGCTGGCGTTTAGCCCTGACAAGCCGAATACCACCGAAGCGCAGTGTAATTACTACTATGCGAAATGGGCGACCGGGCAGCAGGAAGAGGCCTGGGCCGGGGCGAAAGATCTGTGGCTGACCGGCAAAAGCCAGCCGAACGCCTGTGATTCCCTGTTCGGCGCATGGCGCGCTTCCGGCAAGCAGGATCCGCTGGCCTACCTTGAGCGCATCCGCCTGGCGATGAAAGCCGGCAACACGCGTCTGGTGACCGCGCTGGCAGGGCAGATGCCGTCCGATTACCAGACGATCTCCTCGGCGGTTATCGCGCTGGCAAACGATCCGAACAGCGTCCTGACCTTTGCCCGCAGCACGGGCTCGACCGATTTTACCCGCCAGATGGCGGCGGTAGCTTTTGCCAGCGTGGCGCGTGACGATGTCGAAAACGCGCGGCTGATGATCCCGCAGCTGGTGCAGGCGCAGCAGCTGAATGAAGATCAAACCCAGGAGCTGCGCGACATCGTGGCCTGGCGACTGATGGGCACGGACGTGACCGACGAACAGGCGCGCTGGCGTGACGATGCGATCATGCGCTCAAACTCGACCTCGCTTGTCGAGCGCCGCGTGCGCATGGCGCTGGGCACCGGCGACCGCCGTGGCCTCAACACCTGGCTCGCGCGTTTGCCGATGGAAGCCAAAGAGAAGGACGAATGGCGCTACTGGCAGGCCGATCTGCTGATGGAGCGCGGTCGTGAAGACGAAGCCAAAGAGATTCTTCACTCGCTGATGCAGCAGCGTGGGTTCTACCCGATGGCGGCGGCGCAACGGCTGGGCGAGGAGTACACGCTTAAGATCGACAAAGCGCCCGCTAACGCGAACCCCGCTCTGACGCAGGGGCCAGAGATGGCGCGCGTGCGCGAGCTGATGTACTGGAACATGGATAACACCGCGCGCAGCGAGTGGGCCAACCTGGTGACCAGCCGCACCACGGATGAAAAAGCGCAGCTTGCCCGCTATGCGTTTGATAATCGCTGGTGGGATCTGAGCGTGCAGGCGACGATTTCAGGCAAGCTGTGGGACCATCTCGAAGAGCGTTTCCCGCTGGCGTATAAAGATCTGTTTGACCGCTACACCAGCGGCAAAGATATCCCGCAAAGCTACGCCATGGCGATTGCCCGTCAGGAGAGCGCATGGAACCCGAAAGTTCGTTCACCGGTGGGTGCCAGCGGGCTGATGCAAATTATGCCGGGGACGGCGACGCATACGGTGAAGATGTTCAACATTCCAGGTTACAGCAGCCCGTCACAGCTTCTCGATCCGGATACCAACATCAACATCGGCACCAGCTATTTGCAGTATGTCTATCAGCAGTTTGGCAATAACCGCATCTTCGCGTCGGCGGCGTATAACGCCGGTCCGGGCCGCGTGCGCACCTGGCTTGGCAACAGTGCAGGACGCATTGACGCAGTGGCGTTCGTGGAGAGCATTCCGTTCTCGGAAACGCGCGGCTACGTGAAGAACGTGCTGGCTTATGACGCCTACTATCGCTACTTCATGGGGCAGAAAGATACCCTGATGAGCGATGCCGAGTGGCAGAGACGTTACTGATCGGCATGGGTTGTGTTATGCTGTACTCGCTAAAGAGTACAAGAGGCAGCATAACATGACCCAGCATTCCCCGTATTCCTCGGCAATGGCCGAACAGCGTCACCAGGAGTGGCTTCGTTTTGTGGAGCTGCTTCGCCAGTCTTACGAGCAGGATTTGCACCTACCTCTCATGCAGCTGATGCTTACGCCGGACGAGCGTGAGGCGCTGGGCACGCGCGTGCGGATTATTGAAGAGCTATTGCGCGGTGAGATGAGCCAGCGCGAGCTGAAAAACGAGCTGGGCGCGGGCATCGCGACGATCACCCGTGGATCGAACAGCCTGAAGTCTGCGCCGGTTGAGCTGCGCCAGTGGCTCGAGTCAGTCTTATTGAGCGATCAACGATAAATGGCGTTATGAAACGGGCTCAGCGCCAGGATCACCGCCTGATGGTAAACCCCTGAACGCGTGAGCTTACCCGCCGTAAAGACGCCAATCGCCCCTTCTTTACGCCCAATCTCATCAATGCCGGTGTACTGTGACATCACCGGCCCGAGCGCTTCACCTGCACGGACTTTTTCCAGAATGATCTCCGGCAGCGGCAGGGTGGCTGAGCGCGCTTCGCCGCGCTGCTCACGGCTTTCAATCACCACCCAGCTAAAGGTTGCGCCTTCGTCGATACCTGCTTCAATGGCGACCCAGAAGTCAGCCTTCGGGGCCGCGGCTTTTGCATTTGCCACGCGATTTCGTGCGCCAGCGCGCGTTTCCTCGCTGCCAAACGGCTGTTCAGGTACGCCACTCTCGACGCCTATGGCCTCAATATGGCAGGATCCTTCGCCGAAAATCTCTTCAAAAGCCTTTAGAATTGCCTGAATTTTGGCAGGATTGGTGGTAGCAGAGACAACATGGTGCATAATTAAGCTCGATTCAAAAAAAACTCATCGCAGTATAACGGAAAAAAAGCATGTTACAGGTATACCTTGTTCGCCACGGTGAAACGCAGTGGAACGCCGAGCGACGTATTCAAGGCCAGTCAGACAGTCCTCTCACCGAGAAGGGTGTGCAGCAAGCGTGGCAGGTGGCGGAACGCGCCAGAACGCTGGGCATTACCCACGTTATTACCAGCGATTTAGGTCGCACACAGCAGACGGCGCGCATCATTGCCGACGCCTGCGGCTGCGATGTGATGCTTGAGCCGCGCCTGCGTGAGCTGGATATGGGCGTGCTGGAAAAGCGCCATATTGATACGCTGACGGAAACGGAAGAGGGCTGGCGCCGCACGCTGGTGAACGGTACCGAAGATGGTCGTATTCCTGAAGGGGAATCCATGCAGGAGCTGAGCGTGCGTATGCATGCCGCGCTGGCGGAATGCCTCAAGCTTCCGGCAGGCAGCCGTCCGCTGCTGGTGAGTCATGGTATCGCGCTCGGCTGCCTGGTGAGCACCATTCTGGGGTTACCGGCTTACGCTGAGCGTCGGTTACGCCTGCGTAACTGCTCCATTTCCCGGATTGATTATCAGGAAAGCGCGTGGCTGGCGTCGGGCTGGGTCGTGGAGATGGCAGGGGACATTTCGCATCTCGATGCCCCTGCGCTTGATGAACTGCAGCGTTAACGACGGACAGGAATCAAGAATTCCATACGCAGATTGATTGGGCCTTCTTCCGGTTTGGCATCCTGCGCCGGGTAGTAGCGCTCGATATCCTGACCTTTACGGCGATTCAGATTCAGCATTGGCATGCAGGTCCCGTAAACGGTCAGGATAAACTCCTGGACGCCCGTACCCAGTCCTTCATACGAGAACATCACGTACTCGCCGCCTTCCAGCACGACCGGCTTCGAACCCTGAATGTAGCCATTCGCCAGCTCCGGCGTCAGCGCGGTGGTGTAAAACACCTCCTGCTCGTCGTCTTTTTCCTGGCTTGGGTGCGTTTCGTTGAGGCCATACAGGATCGGCGGAATGGCCGGCGCATGGCTCAGGAAATCGCGCCAGAACTGGACGCGCATCTGATGGCGGAACTCAGAAATCTGCTCCAGAGAGCACGAGTAGCTCTGGGTTGTACCGATCAGATGGGTTTCCGGCAGAGTGACCATTTCGTATTTCGGCATCGCGAACTCGCCCAGACGCAGCGGCGGACGCATGCCAAACGAGCTCCAGTCAGGCGAGCGGCGATAGAGCGCTGGCGTCAACGAGAACTGTTTTTTAAAGGCGCGGGTGAAGGTTTGCTGCGAATCAAAACGGTACTGCAGGGCAATATCCAGAATTGGCCGCGCGGTCAGGCGCAAAGCCACCGCAGATTTCGATAAACGACGTGCGCGAATATAGGCACCGATAGCATGACCGGTGACATCCTTGAACATCCTTTGCAGATGCCACTTGGAATAGCCCGCTTTAGCCGCCACATTATCCAGTGACAAAGGCTGGTCGAGATGACCTTCCAGCCAGGTGAGCAGGTCGCGAATAATTCCAGCCTGATCCATATACTATCCTCATCCTTAAAACAGCAGGTGCCTGATAACAGGTTAGCGGATAATAGCATTTTTTGATGTTTTAGCATTCAGTGTTTTTTTTGCGCATTAATGCCTTTTCTCTCTCATTTTGGGTGAATATATTCTAATCCTGTGATCTTGCTACATTTTTGACTAACGTGTTGAATAATCGCTCAAAGCAATTTTAAAGAATGGTAACAATATGAAATACAAGACTTTGCTTCTTACTGCCCTGTTGCTGGTAGCGGGCCGTGCGGCGCAGGCGGAACAGATTGGTTCTGTCGATACCGTGTTCAAAATGTTCGGTCCGGACCACAAAATTGTGGTGGAGGCGTTTGACGATCCGGACGTGAAAAACGTCACCTGCTACGTCAGCCGCGCGAAGACGGGCGGTATTAAAGGCGGCCTGGGGCTGGCGGAAGACACTTCCGATGCGGCGATCTCCTGTCAGCAGGTGGGACCGGTTGAGCTGAGCGATAAAATCAAAAACGGCAAAGCGCAGGGCGATGTGGTGTTCCAGAAACGGACCTCGCTGGTGTTTAAAAAGCTGCAGGTGGTGCGTTTCTATGATGCAAAACGCAACACCCTGGCCTACCTTGCGTATTCCGATAAAGTGGTGGAAGGGTCACCGAAAAACGCCATTAGTGCGGTGCCGATTATGCCGTGGCATTAATTCAGGGATGAACCATGCAACAACCTGTAGTCTGGCTGGTTGAAGACGAAACCAGTATCGCCGATACGCTTATCTACATGCTTCAGCAGGAAGGATTTGCAGTAAAAGCGTTTGAGCGCGGTTTACCGGTGCTGGAGGCGGCGCGCCAGCAGGCTCCGGCGCTCGCCATTCTTGACGTCGGGCTGCCGGACATCAGCGGCTTTGAGCTCTGCCGCCAGCTTCTGGCGCAGCATCCGTCACTGCCCGTGCTGTTTCTGACGGCACGCAGTGACGAAGTGGATAAACTCCTCGGCCTGGAAATGGGCGCAGACGACTACGTCGCCAAGCCTTTCTCCCCGCGTGAGGTGTGCGCCCGGGTAAGGACCATTTTACGGCGGATGCAAAAATCCGCCGCCCCAGCGGAGACGGTGCGTATCGGACAGTTTGAGCTGAACGAAGCTGCCGCGCGAATTAGCTGGTGCGGTGAAGCATTACCGCTCACGCGCTATGAGTTTTTGCTGCTTAAAACGTTACTACAGGCTCCGGGACGGGTTTTCTCTCGTCAACAGTTAATGGACAAGGTGTGGGGCGAAGACGGCGACAGTTACGATCGTACCGTGGACACTCACATCAAGACCCTGCGCGCCAAGCTGCGGGCAGTGAATGAGGAACTGTCACCCATCAGCACCCATCGCGGTATGGGCTATAGCCTGGGGCTTTTTTAATGCGCATCGGAATGCGTTTGCTGCTGGGGTACTTCCTGATCGTCGCCATCGCCGCATGGTTTGTGCTGTCGATCTTTGTTCAGGAAGTGAAGCCCGGCGTGCGCAGGGCAACCGAGGGCACGTTGATCGATACCGCGACCTTGCTCGCCGAAGTTGGGCGTGAGGATCTTCTTTCGGGCAATGCGCAGCAGGGCAGACTGGCGCAGGCCTTTTTACAGCTCCATCAGCGGCCTTTCCGCGCCAATATCGGCGGCATTCATAAGGTGCGCAACGAGTATCACGTCTACATGACCGATGCGCAGGGCCGCGTCGTGTTTGATTCTGCCGGCCTGGCCGTGGGGCAAGATTACTCTCGCTGGAACGATGTCTGGCTGACGCTTCGCGGCCAATACGGCGCGCGCAGTACCCAGAGCCATCCCGACGATCCGGAGAGCACGGTGATGTATGTTGCCGCACCGGTTGTGGAGCAGGGCAAGATAATCGGCGTGCTGTCGGTGGGGAAACCGAACAGCGCGATGGCACCGGTGATTCACCGCAGCGAGCGACGGATATTGTGGGCTGGCGGGGCGCTGCTTGGCATTGCTTTACTGATCGGTTTTCTCGTCGCCTGGTGGATCAATCGTTCCATCAGTACGTTATCGCGCTATGCCGACTCGGTGACCACTGATACGCCTCTCCCGCTGCCTAATCCAGGCAGTAGCGAACTGCACAAGCTGGCTCAGGCGCTGGAAAATATGCGTATTCGCCTTGAGGGGAAAAACTACATTGAACATTATGTCCATGCGCTGACCCACGAGCTGAAAAGCCCAATAGCCGCCATACGCGGCGCGGCAGAAATTCTCACCGAGCAGCCGCCGCCGCAGGTGGCCGCGCGGTTTATCGATAATATTCTGGTGCAAAACGCGCGTATGCAGTCGCTGGTTGAAAAACTGCTGACTCAGGCGCGGCTTGAAAATCGGGTCGAGATTACGCCCCAGGCCGTCCGCGTCGACCTGCTGTTTACACGGCTTGCCGACGCGCGTTCGGCGCTATTGGCGGCAAAAAAGATTGCGCTGACCCTCCAGCCCGCTTCGCTTCTTGTTGAAGGCGATCCCGACCTGCTCGAACAGGCGCTCGGTAATTTACTGGATAATGCTATCGATTTTACCCCACAGGGCGGTGCCATTGAACTGGCGGCCCAGGAAGAGCAGGGGCAGATACGGCTGATCGTCACCGACAGCGGAAGCGGGATCCCGGATTATGCGCTGGAGCGTATTTTTGAGCGCTTTTATTCCCTGCCGCGCGAGAACGGGTTGAAAAGTAGCGGACTCGGGCTGGCGTTTGTTCAGGAGGTGGCGCGTCTGCACCACGGAGAGATTACATTGCGTAATCGTGATGAAGGTGGCGTGATAGCCACGCTGACACTTCACCGTCCCTTCACATAACTTCAAACTGGCCCCACACAGCCTGGTTACGCTCTCCACATCACAAAGGAGACGTAATGATGAAATCCCCCCTGTTCTGGAAAGTAAGCACCCTGCTGGGGTGCATCCTGCTGTTGTTAGTCCCACTGTTTATGGTGAGTAACCTCATTTCAGAGCGTGAAAGCTACCGCAACGATGTCGAAAATACGCTTCGCCAGAGCACCAGCGGGCCGCAAAAATTGGTCGGCCCGCTGATTGCGATCCCGGTAACCGAGGTTTTTTACAAGTTAGAGGATGAGAAAAAGGTCGAGTACAAGAAAAGCTATATGCATTTTATCCTGCCGGAGTCTCTGCGCGTTGAGGGTAACCAGCGCGTTGAGTCGCGAAATATCGGCATCTATGACGGACAGATCTGGAATACCGACCTCAACATAAAAGCCCGATTCAACACGGAAAAAATGACGCAGCTGAAAGGGGAGTCGATGACCCTGGGGCAGCCGTTTATCGTTGTTGGCGTGGGCGATGCTCGAGGCATTGGCACGGTGAAAGTCTCCAGTATCAACGGCGAGACGCTAAGTGTGGAGCCGGGTACAGGCGTGTATGGCGCGCTTCCCGGTATCCATATCCCGCTGACTGACAAAGCGCTGGAATTAAAAACGTTTGCTATGGATATTTCGCTGAATCTGACGGGAACAGGAAGTTTTGCCGTGGTACCTGTAGGACGTAGCAGTGAAATGGCGCTGAACAGCAACTGGCCGCATCCTGGCTTTATGGGTAATTATCTGCCGGTGAAGCATAAAATTGGTGACGCCGGTTTTCAGGCGAACTGGCAGAGCAGCTGGTTTGCGAACAATCTTGAGAGCTGGTTCAACGGAAGCGAGTCGCCGTCATGGGAGTCAATCCCCGCCTTCAGCGTTACGGTAGCCACGCCCGCCGATCAGTATCAACTGACTGATCGGGCGATCAAGTACGCCATTTTGCTGATTGCGCTGACGTTTATGGCCTTCTTTGTTTTCGAGACCTTAACCGGGCTGCGCCTGCATCCGATGCAGTATCTGCTGGTGGGGCTGTCGCTGGTGCTGTTCTATCTGGTGCTGTTGGCGCTATCAGAACATGTCGGGTTTACGCCAGCCTGGATAGTTGCAAGTTTGGTTGGTGCGGCAATGAACGGAATGTACCTGCAGGCCGTGCTGAAAAGCTGGAAGCGCAGCGGACTGTTTGTGCTGGCCTTGCTGGGGCTGGACGTGGTGATGTGGTTCCTGCTGCGCTCGGAGGATAGTGCACTGCTGTTGGGGTCTGCGGTTCTCGCGCTGGCGCTGTTCGCCGTCATGTACCTGACTCGTCATTTCGACTGGTATTCGCTTTCACAGCCGAAGCGACCTGCGCCGCCCGCAGAGCCTGATAACGACACAATGCGGATCTGGAAATAAAAAAAACGGCGCAAATGCGCCGTTTTTCATGCGTTAACTGCGGGATTATTCCTGCAGATCACCGCAGAAACGGTACCCTTCGCCGTGGATGGTGGCGATGATTTCCGGCGTATCAGGCGTCGATTCGAAATGCTTACGAATACGACGGATGGTCACGTCTACGGTACGGTCATGAGGCTTCAGCTCACGACCGGTCATTTTCTTCAGCAGTTCTGCACGGGACTGAATTTTGCCCGGATTTTCGCAGAAGTGCAGCATCGCGCGGAATTCGCTGCGCGGCAGCTTATACTGCTCACCGTTCGGGCTAATCAGCGAACGGCTATTGATATCAAGTTCCCAGCCGTTGAATTTGTAGCTGTCGACGCTACGACGCTCTTCGCTGACCGTGCCCAGGTTCATGGTGCGGGACAGCAGGTTGCGTGCACGAATGGTTAACTCGCGAGGGTTGAACGGTTTGGTGATGTAGTCATCCGCACCGATCTCCAGGCCAAGAATTTTATCAACTTCGTTATCACGGCCCGTCAGGAACATTAACGCGACGTTCGCCTGTTCACGCAGTTCGCGCGCCAGCAGAAGACCGTTTTTGCCCGGCAGGTTGATATCCATGATCACCAGGTTGATATCATTTTCAGAAAGGATCTGATGCATCTCTGCGCCATCGGTCGCTTCAAAGACATCGTAGCCTTCTGCTTCGAAAATGCTCTTTAACGTGTTGCGTGTTACCAACTCGTCTTCAACGATAAGAATGTGCGGGGTCTGCATGTTTGCTACCTAAATTGCCAACTAAATCGAAACAGGAAGTACAAAAGTCCCTGACCTGCCTGATACATGTCGCAAATTAACATGATCGGCTTAACGTGACTAAAGTACGTAATTGCGTTCTTGATGCACTTTCCATCAACGTCAACAACATCATTAGCTTGGTCTTGGGTACTTTCCCTTTGGACCCGACAGTGTCAAAAACGGCTGTCATCCTAACCATTTTAACAGCAACATAACAGGCTAAGTGACACCAGACACCCAATAAAACTACGCTTCGTTGACATATATCAAGTTCAATTGTAGCACGTTAACAGTTTGATGAAATCATCGTAGCCGAATGCTAGCCTTTATCACAATTTTTCAATAAACCAACTAGTTGCGGAGATTGATTTATAAACAAAGCGAATCCAATCAGAACAGGGTATTCACGTTGCCATTATCATTATAAAACATAGGGATAATAGGCTTCTGTTAACATTCTAACTGATTGTTCAGACACAAAATAGTTTAGCGCCTTTAATTTGTTATGAAACGCTATTTCGGTGATTTGAGTTGCAAATTTGTAAATTCGTGCTGCGTAATATGTTGAAGTGCATCACACTTTTCTCCGCTAACTGATTAAAAAGAGAGCATAAATGCATCTGTCGATTGTACTGGTCGCTCCAGCCAGGGCCGAAAATATAGGCGCTGCGGCGCGTGCCATGAAGACCATGGGTTTTACCGATTTACGTATTGTGGACAGCACTGCGCACCTGGAGCCTGCCGCCCGCTGGGTGGCGCACGGTTCGGGGGATATTCTCGATAATATAACGACTTACGCTACGCTTGCCGACGCGCTGCATGACATTTCATTTACCGTTGCCACCACAGCACGCAGCCGGGCGAAGTTCCACTACTACGCCACGCCTGCTGAACTGGTGCCCATGCTGGAAGAGAAAAGCCAGTGGCTTGAGAAAGCCGCGCTGGTATTTGGTCGTGAAGATTCCGGGCTCACCAACGAAGAGCTTGAGCTGGCGGACGTTCTCACCGGTGCGCCGATGGTAGCCGATTATCCTTCCCTGAATTTAGGCCAGGCGGTAATGGTCTATTGCTATCAATTAGCTTCCCTAATGCAAATCCCTCAATCCCAGACAGAAGCCGCCAATGAAAATCAGCTGGCCGCGCTTCGTGCTCGCGTAGAGCGTCTTTTATCGAGCCTTGGCGTTGCGGACGATCAAAAAATGGCCGACTGGCTACAGCAGCGCCTTGGACGTCTTGAACAGCGGGACACCGCCATGTTGCACCGTTTGCTGCACGATATTGAAAAAAAATTGGCCGAGTAAAATGCTGTCATAAGTTTTTACTATGGCGAAATGGTCTGTCGTGGAGGGTTGCGGCTGGGGGATTCGGATGAAAATAAAACGTCACGCAGCGTGACGTGAACGTCCGCGGAATTGTGATCAAATTAAAAATTCATTGACTTAAGGTGCCCGATCCTTTAACCCTAAAAGAATACAGCACAGACAGATAATAATGACAGAGTACACAACATCCATGAAACGCATCAGCATCACCACCATTACCACAACCATCATCATTACCACAGGTAACGATGCGGGCTGACGCGTACAGGAAAAACAGAAAAAAGCCCGCACCTGAACAGTGCGGGCTTTTTTTTCGGCTAAAGGAAACGAGGTAGAACCATGCGAGTGTTGAAGTTCGGCGGTACATCAGTGGCAAATGCAGAACGTTTTCTGCGTGTTGCCGATATCCTGGAGAGCAACGCCAGGCAGGGGCAGGTTGCGACCGTGCTCTCTGCCCCGGCAAAAATCACAAACCATCTGGTGGCGATGATTGAAAAGACCATCGGTGGCCAGGATGCACTCCCGAACATCAGCGATGCCGAGCGTATCTTCGCCGAGCTGCTGCAGGGGCTGGCAGAGGCACAGCCTGGTTTCCCGCTCGCGCAGCTGAAGTCCTTCGTTGAGCAGGAGTTTGCTCAGATCAAGCATGTGCTGCACGGCATCAGCCTGCTGGGCCAGTGCCCGGACAGCGTCAACGCGGCGCTGATCTGCCGGGGCGAAAAACTCTCCATCGCCATCATGGCGGGCGTGCTGGAAGCGCGCGGCCACAACGTTACCGTGATCAATCCGGTTGAGAAATTGCTGGCAGCGGGCCACTACCTCGAATCTACCGTTGATATTGCCGAATCAACCCGCCGTATTGCCGCGAGCAAAATCCCCTCTGACCACATGATCCTGATGGCGGGCTTTACCGCCGGGAACGAGAAGGGTGAACTGGTGGTGCTGGGCCGTAACGGCTCCGACTACTCTGCCGCCGTGCTGGCCGCCTGTTTACGCGCAGACAGCTGTGAGATCTGGACTGACGTCGACGGCGTCTATACCTGCGATCCGCGCCAGGTGCCGGACGCCAGGCTGCTGAAGTCGATGTCCTACCAGGAAGCGATGGAGCTTTCCTACTTCGGCGCCAAAGTGCTTCACCCGCGTACCATCTCCCCCATTGCCCAGTTCCAGATCCCATGCCTGATTAAAAACACCGGTAACCCGCAGGCGCCAGGCACGTTGATTGGTGCCAGCAGCGATGAAGATGGTCTGCCGGTGAAAGGCATTTCCAACCTGAATAATATGGCAATGTTCAGCGTCTCCGGTCCGGGGATGAAGGGGATGGTCGGCATGGCGGCGCGCGTTTTTGCGGCCATGTCACGCAACGGTATCTCGGTGGTGCTGATCACCCAGTCCTCTTCCGAATACAGCATCAGCTTCTGCGTGCCTCAGGTCGACTGTCTGCGCGCCCGCCGCGCGCTGGAAGAAGAGTTCTATCTGGAGTTGAAAGAGGAACTGCTGGAGCCGCTCTCCATTCAGGAGCGCCTGGCGGTGATTTCCGTGGTTGGCGACGGTATGCGCACGCTGCGCGGTATCTCCGCCAAATTCTTTGCCGCGCTGGCGCGGGCCAATATCAACATCGTGGCAATTGCCCAGGGCTCGTCCGAGCGTTCAATCTCCGTGGTGGTGGATAACGATGACGCCACTACCGGCGTGCGCGTGGTTCACCAGATGCTGTTCAACACCGATCAGGTTATCGAGCTATTCCTGATTGGCGTGGGCGGCGTCGGCGGTGCGCTGCTGGAGCAGGTGAAGCGCCAGCAGGAGTGGCTTAAGAAAAAGCACATCGATCTGCGCGTCTGCGGAATTGCGAACTCGAAAGCGCTGCTTACTAACGTTCACGGTCTGAACCTGGAGAACTGGCAGGCGGAGCTGGAAGAGGCGAAAGAGCCGTTCAACCTGGGGCGCCTGATCCGTCTGGTGAAAGAGTATCACCTGCTTAACCCGGTTATCGTTGACTGTACCTCGAACCAGGCGGTGGCCGACCAGTACGCCGACTTCCTGCGCGAAGGCTTCCACGTGGTGACGCCGAACAAAAAGGCCAATACCTCGTCGATGGATTACTATCACCAGCTTCGCCTGGCGGCGAGCAAGTCGCGCCGCAAGTTCCTGTACGACACCAATGTCGGCGCCGGCCTGCCGGTCATTGAGAACTTGCAAAACCTGCTGAACGCGGGCGACGAATTGCAGCGCTTCTCCGGCATCCTTTCCGGCTCCCTGTCGTTTATCTTCGGCAAGCTGGATGAAGGGATGAGCCTGTCGGAAGCCACCCGTGCCGCGCGCGAGCTGGGCTACACCGAGCCAGATCCGCGCGACGATCTCTCCGGGATGGACGTGGCGCGCAAGCTGCTGATCCTGGTGCGCGAAACGGGCCGCGAGCTGGAGCTTTCGGATATCGTGATTGAGCCGGTGCTGCCAGCCGAGTTTGACACCAGCGGCGATGTCAGCACCTTTATGGCGAATTTACCTCAGCTTGACGATGCCTTTGCCGCACGCGTTGCGAAAGCCCGTGATGAAGGTAAGGTATTGCGCTATGTTGGCAACATTGAAGAGGACGGCGTATGCCGGGTGAAGATTGCCGAAGTGGATGGTAACGACCCGCTTTATAAAGTCAAAAACGGCGAAAACGCCCTCGCGTTTTACAGCCACTATTATCAGCCATTGCCGCTGGTGCTTCGCGGCTATGGCGCAGGGAATGATGTGACGGCGGCGGGCGTGTTTGCCGACCTGCTGCGTACCCTGTCATGGAAGTTAGGAGTTTAAGATGGTTAAAGTATATGCCCCGGCTTCCAGCGCCAATATGAGCGTCGGATTTGACGTGCTGGGTGCGGCGGTGACGCCGGTGGACGGTTCGCTGCTGGGCGATACGGTAACGGTTGAGGCGGCAGAAAGCTTCAGCCTGAATAACGTCGGCCGTTTCGCCAGCAAGCTGCCGCCTGAACCACGCGAGAATATCGTTTATCAGTGCTGGGAGCGCTTCTGTCAGGAGATCGGCAAAAACGTGCCGGTCGCCATGACGCTGGAAAAAAGCATGCCGATTGGTTCGGGTCTGGGCTCCAGCGCGTGTTCGGTAGTCGCCGCCCTGGTGGCGATGAACGAGCACTGCGGCAAGCCGCTGAACAATAGCCGTCTGCTGGCGCTGATGGGCGAGCTGGAAGGGCGCATCTCCGGCAGTATTCATTACGATAACGTGGCGCCGTGCTTCCTCGGCGGCATGCAGCTGATGATTGAAGAAAATGGCATCATCAGCCAGCAGGTGCCAGGGTTTGATGAGTGGCTGTGGGTGCTGGCTTATCCGGGCATCAAGGTCTCTACCGCGGAAGCGCGTGCGATCCTGCCTGCGCAGTATCGTCGCCAGGACTGTATCGCCCACGGGCGTCACCTGGCGGGCTTTATTCACGCCTGCTACACCCGCCAGCCGCAGCTGGCGGCGAAGCTGATGAAAGACGTCATTGCCGAGCCGTACCGTACGAAGCTGCTACCCGGCTTTAACGAGGCGCGACAGGCTTCAATGGATATCGGCGCGCAGGCGTGCGGCATCTCCGGCTCCGGCCCGACGCTGTTCGCCCTGTGCGATAAGCCAGACACCGCGCAGCGCGTGGCGGACTGGCTCTCTAAACACTACCTGCAAAATCAGGAAGGCTTTGTTCATATTTGCCGTCTGGACACGGCTGGCGCACGAGTACTGGGATAACGAATGAAACTCTACAACCTTAAAGATCATAACGAGCAGGTCAGCTTCGCGCAGGCGGTGACTCAGGGGCTGGGCAAAAATCAGGGGCTGTTTTTCCCGCACGACCTGCCGGAATTTCAGCTGACCGAAATCGATGAGCTGCTGAAGCAGGACTTTGTCACCCGCAGCACCAAAATTCTGTCTGCGTTTATTGGCGACGAAATCCCGCAGGAGCTGCTGGAAGAGCGCGTGCGCGCGGCGTTTGCTTTCCCGGCCCCGGTTAAGCAGGTGGAGCCTGACGTCGGTTGTCTGGAGCTGTTCCACGGCCCGACCCTGGCGTTTAAAGACTTCGGCGGCCGCTTTATGGCGCAGATGCTGACCCACATCAGCGGCGACAAGCCGGTGACCATCCTGACCGCGACCTCGGGGGATACCGGCGCGGCGGTCGCTCACGCGTTCTACGGCCTGAAAAACGTCCGCGTGGTGATCCTCTATCCGAAAGGCAAGATCAGCCCGTTGCAGGAAAAACTGTTCTGCACCCTCGGCGGCAACATTGAAACCGTGGCGATCGACGGCGATTTCGATGCCTGCCAGGCGCTGGTCAAGCAAGCGTTCGATGATGAAGAGCTGAAGGCCGCGCTGGGGCTGAACTCGGCGAACTCCATCAACATCAGCCGCCTGCTGGCGCAGATCTGCTACTACTTCGAAGCGGTGGCTCAGCTGCCGCAGGAAGCGCGCAATCAGCTGGTAGTTTCCGTACCAAGCGGCAACTTCGGCGACCTGACGGCGGGGCTGCTGGCGAAATCTCTCGGTCTGCCGGTGAAACGCTTTATCGCTGCCACCAACGCCAACGATACCGTGCCACGCTTCCTGAAAGACGGCAAATGGGCGCCTAACGCTACGCAGGCGACGCTCTCCAATGCCATGGACGTGTCGCAGCCGAACAACTGGCCGCGCGTGGAAGAGCTGTTCCGCCGCAAGGTGTGGCGTCTGGGTGACCTGGGCTACGCTGCGGTGACGGACGAAACCACCAAAGCCACCATGCGCGAGCTGAAAGCGGTGGGCTACACCTCTGAGCCGCACGCGGCAATTGCTTACCGCGCGCTGCGCGACCAGCTTAACCCGGGTGAATATGGCCTGTTCCTGGGCACCGCGCATCCGGCGAAGTTCAAAGAGAGCGTGGAAGATATTCTGGGCGAAACGCTGCCGCTGCCAAAAGAGCTGGCCGAGCGCGCCGACCTGCCGCTGCTGTCTCATGAGCTGCCGGCGGATTTTGCGGCACTGCGGAATCTGATGATGACGCGCGCGTGATTTTGTTGCCCGGTGGCGCTACGCCTTACCGGGCCTACAACGACGAGATGACCGTAGGCCGGGTAAGCGCAGCGCCACCCGGCTTTTTTATGAAGAAATTAAGGAGAGAAATTGCAGGAAAAAAGCAGAAATTCCCAATAAATGCGGTCACTTAGCGTTTAGGATTGCAGAGAATAACATCCACCGTTCCCCTCGCGTACTCTCCTTACATCGGCCCACGTTGGGCAAGAAGAATAAGGAGTCACCTGTGTCTACACTAAAACCTGCACTCATTGCGCTTTCTCTGGTGCTGGTCGCCCCCATGGCGGTACAGGCATCTGAAATTACTCTCGTACCTGCGGTAAAACTGCAGATTGGCGATCGGGACAATAGCGGGCATTACTGGGATGGCGGCCGCTGGCGCGACCACGACTGGTGGAAGGCGCATTATGACTGGCGCGATAACCATTGGCGTCCGCATGACGAGCATCGCGATCGTGATGACCGACACGACCATCATCACGACGAGCACCGTCCGGGCCCGGACTGGAAGCACCATTAACGCAAAACCCCGCCAGATGGCGGGGTTTAGTTTTACTGCTCGTGGCGCTTAAATACCAGCTCACCTTTCCCTGACGACGCCTCGTCAAAGAAATAGCCGTCGGTGTTGAATCCCATTAACTGCTCCGGCTTCGTCAGGCGGTTCTGAATGATGTATCGGCTCATCAGGCCACGCGCTTTTTTCGCATAGAAGCTGATGACCTTGAACTTGCCGTTCTTCTCATCAAGGAAGACCGGCTTAACGATCTCCGCGTTCAGCTTTTTCGGCTTCACCGACTTGTAGTACTCATCGGATGCCAGGTTAACCACCACGTTATCACCCTGAGCATGCAGCGCCGCGTTCAGCTTGTCGGTGATGATGTCGCCCCAGAAATGGTAAAGGTCTTTGCCTTTGGCGTTTTCCAGGCGAATCCCCATCTCCAGACGATATGGCTGCATCAGATCCAGCGGGCGCAGTACGCCATACAGGCCCGACAGCATGCGTAGATGCTGCTGGGCAAAATCAAAGTCGGCTTCGCTAAAATCTTCCGCCTGCAGGCCGGTGTAAACATCGCCCTTAAACGCCAGTATCGCCTGGCGCGCGTTGGCGGGGGTGAAATCCGGGTGCCACTCGTGGAACCGGGTCGCGTTCAGGTCTGCCAGCTTGTCGCTGATGCTCATCAGCGAGGCGATTTGCGGCGCAGAGAGCTTGCGCGCTTCGCGGATCAGCTGTTGCGAATAGTCCAGCAGTTCTGGCTGGGTATAACGCTCGGTGGCGAGCGGGCTCTGGTAGTCGAGCGTTTTTGCAGGTGAAATCAGAATCAGCATATCCAGTCCTTGCAGGAAATTTAGAGCGACTTTAACAAAAAATCGCCCTGAATTGATCGATAGCTGTTATTGCCGGGGCAAATCATCCCAGGTGCCGGGGGCAAGCTGTGACTGAATTTCGGGATAGCGTGCGGCATCAAATACCGGGGGAACGCCCAGCTTGCGCTGGCGAAGATAATCCCTGGCAATAAGGTTCACAACGGGCGAGAGCAGCAGGATCGCCGTCAGGTTAGTGATTGCCATTAGCGCCATAATGACATCCGCCAGCTGCCAGACCAGCGGCATATTCAGAAGGGAGCCCGCGATCACCATCAGTACTACGCCCAGGCGAAGCAGGAGGATGGCCGGACGAGAGTCGTATTTCAGGAAGATAAGGTTATTTTCGGCATACAGGTAATTCACCACAATCGAACTGAAGGCGAACAGCATCAGAATGAGCGAGACAAATCCCGAACCCCAGCCGCCGGTCAGGTTCACCAGCGCCTGCTGAAGAAGCTGTATTCCGTCGATATCCGAGTCATGCGCCACAGGACCGGCCAGCAGGAGGATCATGGCGCTGGCGGAACAGATAATAACGGTATCCATAAACACGCCTATCATCTGCACGATACCCTGCGCTGCCGGGTGCGGCGGCCAGGAAGAGGCGGCCGCGGCGGCGTTGGGAGTAGAGCCCATCCCGGCTTCATTGGAGAACATGCCTCGCTGAAAACCTGCCATCAGCGCCTGGCTCAGGGTGTAACCCAGCGCGCCTGACGCCACCTCACGCCAGCCAAAGGCGCTTTTAAAGATGGTCGCAATCACGCCCGGAACCTGGTCGGCATGCAGCCCAGCGACGACCAGGCTCGCGGCAACCCAGAGCAGCGCCATGATGGGAACCAGCCACTGCATCATGCGGGCAACGCCTTTCAGGCCGGCAGAAATGGTGAGCAAAACAAAGAGGGCTAAACCGATGCCGGTGATCCACTCCGGGCAGGAGAAGGTATAGCGCAGGGCATGGGCGACGGAGTTTGACTGCACGGTATTAAAAATAAGACCGTACGCGAGCAGTAAAAAAAGCGAGAACAGAACGCCCATCCAGCGCATTCCTAAGCCACGCGCCATATACCAGGCCGGACCGCCGCGAAACTGCCCGTTTCTGTCTTTCTCTTTGTAGAGTTGCGCCAGCGAACTTTCGGCAAAAGAGGTAGCCATTCCGAGAAGCGCCGTGACCCACATCCAGAACACCGCGCCTGGCCCACCGGCGCTGATGGCCAGCGCAACGCCCGCCAGGTTTCCGCTACCGAGGCGGGCAGCCAGGCTGGTACACAGCGCCTGAAACGATGTTAATCCGCCCGGCTGGGGCGTGACGCTGTTTTTCAGACTTCTGCCAAACTTGCGAATATAGCGAAACTGGATAAACCCACTGCGTAGCGTAAACCAGATACCTGCTCCCAGAAGCAGGTAGATCATTATCGAACCCCAGAGGACTTCGTTAATAAAGAAAAGGAAATCAGGCATTAACGTCCCTCTTGTTGATGCCAACGTGAATATGTAAGCGCTACCACTGATTGGGCATGCTGTTGCTTAGCAGCCTGTTAATATTTTGAGTTTATCATACTCTGCCTAAGCGCACTGTCTGCGGTTGCGCTACCCCTCCGTCGTGTTATCATCAGGGCAGACCGGTTACATCCCCCTAACAAGTAAACCTGTCATTTTTCCGCTGCAGGCATGCTGTCGGTAGCGTGAATTATCCAGGGCACGTTAAAAGAGAAACACTATCATGACGGATAAATTGACCTCCCTTCGTCAGTTCACCACTGTCGTAGCTGACACCGGAGATATCGCGGCAATGAAGCTGTACCAGCCGCAGGATGCCACAACTAACCCTTCTCTGATCCTTAACGCCGCACAGATCCCTGAGTATCGCAAACTGATTGACGAGGCTGTGACCTGGGCGAAAGCACAGAGCAATGACCGTGCGCAGCAGGTTGTGGATGCTACCGATAAACTGGCAGTGAACATCGGTCTGGAAATCCTGAAGCTGGTTCCGGGCCGTATCTCTACCGAAGTGGATGCACGTCTCTCCTACGACACCGAAGCGTCAATCGCGAAAGCAAAACGCCTGATCAAACTGTACAACGATGCGGGCATCAGCAACGACCGTATCCTGATCAAACTGGCGTCGACCTGGCAGGGCATTCGCGCTGCCGAGCAGCTGGAAAAAGAAGGCATCAACTGTAACCTGACCCTGCTGTTCTCCTTCGCGCAGGCGCGTGCATGTGCGGAAGCAGGCGTGTACCTGATTTCTCCGTTCGTGGGCCGTATTCTGGACTGGTACAAAGCCAACACCGACAAGAAAGAGTACGCAGCGTCTGAAGATCCAGGCGTGATTTCCGTGACTGAAATCTACGAATACTACAAACAGCATGGCTATGAGACCGTGGTTATGGGTGCAAGCTTCCGTAACGTGGGCGAAATCATTGAGCTGGCTGGCTGTGACCGTCTGACCATCGCCCCTGCGCTGCTGAAAGAGCTGGCAGAAAGCGAAGGTGCTATCGAGCGTAAGCTGTCTTATACCGGCGAAGTGAAGGCGCGCCCGGAGCGCATCACCGAATCCGAGTTCCTGTGGCAGCACAACCAGGATCCAATGGCTGTAGACAAACTGGCGGACGGTATCCGCAAGTTTGCTATCGACCAGGAAAAACTGGAAAAAATGATCGGCGACTTGCTGTAATCATTCTGCGTGACCGGGCTCCCGGTCACGCGTCTTCTTCTGTCCTCTGTCTGAATTTTCCCTCTGCGTGTATCATTCCCTTTAATCAGTTCTTTTTGAATGGAATGAATATGAATACCTTACGCATCGGCTTAGTGTCGATTTCTGACCGCGCCTCCAGCGGCGTTTACCAGGATAAAGGCATCCCCGCTCTGGAAGAGTGGCTGGCAAGCGCGCTGACCACCCCGTTTGAGATCCAGACTCGCCTTATCCCCGACGAACAGCCGATTATTGAGCAGACCCTGTGTGAGCTGGTGGATGAGATGAGCTGTCATCTTGTGCTCACCACGGGCGGAACCGGCCCCGCGCGTCGTGACGTGACGCCGGACGCGACGCTGGCTATCGCCGACCGTGAAATGCCGGGCTTCGGCGAACAGATGCGCCAGATCAGCCTACACTTTGTCCCGACGGCAATCCTTTCCCGCCAGGTGGGGGTGATCCGCAAACAGGCGCTGATACTGAACCTGCCGGGGCAGCCAAAGTCGATCAAAGAGACGCTGGAAGGATTAAAAGCCGAGGACGGTAGCGTCATCGTGCACGGTATATTTGCAAGTGTACCGTATTGTATACAGCTGCTTGACGGGCCGTACGTGGAAACTGACGACAAAGTGGTAGCAGCATTTCGTCCTAAAAGCGCACGCCGCGAGACAATCTCCTGAAATTTACTAAAATGTGACATTAGCGCCAGCCGCAGTAGCGTGTAAATGGATTTACGATATAGTAATTTTTTCTTTACGATTGCTGTAAAAAATAATCCACAACACATGCACAATGGTTCGCTATGTCACATAACACCCGACCTCTGAATCGACAGGACTACAAAACGCTTACGCTCGCCGCCTTAGGTGGCGCGCTGGAGTTTTACGACTTCATCATCTTTGTCTTCTTCGCCGCCGTGGTGGGGGCGCTCTTCTTCCCGGCGGATATTCCGGAATGGCTGCGTCAGGTGCAAACCTTCGGCATCTTTGCTGCCGGGTATCTGGCACGTCCGCTGGGCGGCATCGTCATGGCTCACTTTGGCGATCTTGTCGGGCGTAAGAAGATGTTTACCCTGAGCATCCTGCTGATGGCGGTGCCGACGCTGGCCATCGGCCTGCTGCCCACCTATGCCTCCATGGGCATTCTCGCCCCGCTATTGCTGCTGCTGATGCGCATTCTTCAGGGCGCGGCCATCGGCGGGGAAGTGCCGGGGGCCTGGGTGTTTGTGGCGGAGCATGTTCCTGCCCGCCGCATCGGGATCGCCTGCGGAACGTTAACGGCGGGGCTGACCGTCGGGATCCTGTTGGGGTCGGTAGTGGCGACGATAGTCAACACCAGCATGACGCAGCAGGCCGTGCACGACTGGGGCTGGCGTGTTCCGTTCCTGCTGGGCGGGGCGTTTGGCCTGGTGGCAATGTACCTGCGCCGCTGGCTGCAGGAGACGCCGATTTTCCTCGAAATGCAGCAGCGTAAAGCGCTGGCGCAGGAGTTGCCGGCCAAAGCCGTTGTGGTGCGTCATAAAAAAGCGGTGGTGGTGTCGATGCTGCTCACCTGGCTGCTGTCGGCGGGCATCGTGGTGGTGATTTTGATGTCGCCGGTGTGGCTGCAGAAACAGTACGGTTTCGCCCCTGCCGTGACCTTACAGGCAAACAGTATTGCGACAATTATGCTCTGCTTTGGCTGTCTGGCCGCCGGACTAGCGGCGGATCGTTTCGGTGCCAGCCTGACCTTTATTGTCGGCAGCCTGCTGCTGGCCGCGTCGAGCTGGGCGTTCTACCATCTTGCGGGCAGCCATCCTGAACAGCTGTTCCTGCTGTACGGCGTGGTCGGACTGTGCGTGGGCGTCGTGGGGGCAGTGCCTTACGTCATGGTGCGCGCTTTTCCGCCGGAGGTGCGTTTCACCGGGATATCGTTCTCTTATAACGTCGCGTATGCCATTTTCGGCGGGCTGACGCCGATAGTGGTCACGGTCATGATGGGGGTGTCGCCGATGGCGCCTGCCTGGTATGTACTCGCGCTCTCGCTGATGGGGCTGGGATTAGGCGTTTGGCTTCGGCAGGCGGGGGAATATCGTGCCCGCGAGGCGGGCACGACAGAGGGATCAGTGTTTTTCACCAATAGGTAAAATGGTGCGGTCAAACTGTTCGTTCAGCACTTCACCCATTGCCAGGTAGATAGCGCTTGCGCCGCACACCAGGCCAATCCAGCCTGCTACGTGAACGATGCCTTCGTTATCCGCCAGGTGGCCAATTGCCAGCAGGGCGAACAGTACGGTCAGGCTCAGGAAGACGAACTGCAGCGCGCGGTTGCCTTTCAGGGTGCCGAAGAACATGAACAGGGTAAAGACGCCCCACAGGCCCAGATAGACGCCCAGGAAGTGGGCGTTTGCCGCGTCTGCCAGGCCCATTTTAGGCATCAGCAGGATGGCGACCAGGGTCAGCCAGAACGAGCCGTAAGAGGTGAAGGCGGTTAAGCCGAAGGTGTTGCCTTTCTTATATTCCAGCAGGCCCGCGAAGATTTGCGCGATACCGCCGTAAAAAATGCCCATCGCCAGGATTACGCCGTCCATCGGGAACATCCCGATGTTGTGCAGGTTCAGCAGAATGGTGGTCATGCCAAAACCCATCAGGCCCAGCGGAGCCGGATTAGCCAACTTAGTGTTGCCCATAAGTCCTCAAAAAAAATCATCATTAAAATGGTGAAATGGTTAAACCCGCGTCAATACTCCCTGACGGGGCGCGGCATCATAATGGGCGGCATCGACGCCGTCTATGATCTCATCAGGGTGAAATTAAAATTTTTTTTATGCTTGCCCCTTGATGGATGCCGTCGCGACCCCATCTTGTAGTCAACCGCAGTGTGTGGACCTGAAAAAAATCAAATCTGGGCAGTTGAAAAAGCACGTTCTGCCCTTATTACAGGTACACAACCACATGTTGACTGAATTTTTAGTGGAGACGTTTAGATGGGTAAAATTATTGGTATCGACCTGGGTACTACCAACTCTTGTGTAGCGATTATGGACGGCACTACTGCACGCGTGCTGGAGAACGCCGAGGGCGATCGCACCACGCCTTCTATCATTGCTTATACCCAGGATGGTGAAACTCTGGTTGGTCAGCCGGCTAAACGTCAGGCAGTGACAAACCCGCAAAACACCCTGTTTGCGATCAAACGCCTGATTGGCCGCCGCTTCCAGGACGAAGAAGTTCAGCGTGACGTTTCTATCATGCCTTACAAAATCATCGCAGCAGATAACGGCGATGCGTGGCTTGATGTGAAAGGCACCAAAACGGCACCACCGCAGATCTCTGCTGAAGTGCTGAAAAAAATGAAGAAAACCGCTGAAGATTACCTGGGTGAGCCGGTAACTGAAGCTGTTATTACCGTACCTGCCTACTTCAACGATGCTCAGCGTCAGGCAACTAAAGATGCTGGCCGTATCGCAGGTCTGGAAGTAAAACGTATCATCAACGAACCAACCGCGGCTGCACTGGCTTACGGTCTGGATAAAGAAGTCGGCAACCGTACTATCGCGGTTTACGACCTGGGTGGTGGTACCTTCGATATCTCTATTATCGAAATCGACGAAGTTGACGGCGAAAAAACCTTCGAAGTTCTGGCAACCAACGGTGATACCCACCTGGGTGGTGAAGACTTCGATACCCGTCTGATCAACTACCTCGTTGACGAGTTCAAGAAAGATCAGGGCATTGACCTGCGTAACGACCCGCTGGCGATGCAGCGCCTGAAAGAAGCCGCTGAGAAAGCGAAGATCGAACTGTCTTCTGCTCAGCAGACCGACGTGAACCTGCCGTACATCACCGCAGACGCGACCGGTCCTAAACACATGAACATCAAAGTGACCCGTGCGAAACTGGAAAGCCTGGTAGAAGACCTGGTGAACCGTTCTATCGAGCCGCTGAAAGTTGCACTGCAGGATGCTGGTCTGTCCGTATCTGACATCCAGGACGTTATCCTGGTGGGTGGTCAGACCCGTATGCCAATGGTTCAGAAGAAAGTGGCTGAATTCTTTGGTAAAGAGCCGCGTAAAGACGTGAACCCGGACGAAGCGGTAGCTATCGGTGCGGCGGTTCAGGGTGGTGTATTGACCGGTGAAGTGAAAGACGTACTGCTGCTGGACGTTACCCCGCTGTCTCTGGGTATCGAAACCATGGGCGGTGTGATGACTGCGCTCATCAACAAAAACACCACCATCCCAACCAAGCACAGCCAGGTGTTCTCTACCGCTGAAGACAACCAGTCTGCGGTAACCATCCATGTGCTGCAGGGTGAGCGTAAGCGTGCGTCTGATAACAAGTCTCTGGGTCAGTTTAACCTGGACGGCATTAACCCGGCACCGCGCGGCATGCCGCAAATCGAAGTTACCTTTGACATCGATGCTGACGGTATTCTGCACGTGTCTGCGAAAGACAAAAACAGCGGTAAAGAGCAGAAGATCACCATCAAGGCATCTTCTGGCCTGAATGAAGCGGAAATCGAAAAAATGGTTCGCGATGCCGAAGCTAACGCGGAATCCGACCGTAAGTTCGAAGAGCTGGTTCAGACCCGTAACCAGGGTGACCATCTGCTGCACAGCACCCGTAAGCAGGTTGAAGAAGCGGGCGATAAACTGCCAGCGGAAGACAAAACTGCTATCGAAGCTGCACTGACCGCGCTGGAAACGTCTCTGAAAGGCGAAGACAAAGCGGATATCGAAGCGAAGATGCAGGAGCTGGCACAGGCTTCCCAGAAGCTGATGGAAATCGCTCAGCAGCAGCACGCACAGCAGCAGGCAGGTGCTGACGCTTCTGCGAACAACGCGAAAGACGACGACGTTGTCGACGCTGAGTTCGAAGAAGTTAAAGACAAAAAATAATCGCCCTGATGCAGGGTAATTAATCGGCACGGGCGTAGGAGAACTCTCCACGCCCGTGCTCGCATGTTAAGGGGCTTAAAAAAACCAATGGCAAAGCAAGACTATTACGAGATTTTAGGCGTTCCGAAAACTGCGGAAGAGCGTGAAATCAAAAAGGCGTATAAGCGCCTGGCCATGAAATTCCACCCGGACCGTAACCAGGGTGACAAAGAGGCTGAAGCAAAATTTAAAGAGATCAAAGAAGCCTACGAAGTCCTGACCGATGCACAAAAACGTGCGGCCTATGACCAGTACGGCCACGCGGCCTTTGAACAGGGCGGCATGGGCGGCGGTGGATTCGGTGGCGGCGGCTTTGGCGGCGGTGCGGATTTCAGCGACATCTTTGGTGACGTGTTCGGCGATATCTTCGGCGGCGGTCGTGGTCGTCAGCGCGCAGCGCGCGGCGCAGACCTGCGCTACAACATGGAT
The DNA here is from genome assembly GCF_014895915.1 of Enterobacter cloacae complex sp. P13B. Taxonomy (NCBI): domain Bacteria; kingdom Pseudomonadati; phylum Pseudomonadota; class Gammaproteobacteria; order Enterobacterales; family Enterobacteriaceae; genus Enterobacter; species Enterobacter cloacae complex sp. P13B. The sequence continues at coordinate 150,125 of NZ_JADBQN010000024.1, read as the reverse complement.
CTCACTCTTGAAGAGGCCGTTCGTGGCGTCACGAAAGAGATCCGTATCCCGACGCTGGAAGAGTGTGACGTTTGCCACGGCAGCGGCGCGAAAGCGGGTACCCAGCCACAGACCTGTCCAACCTGTCATGGCTCCGGCCAGGTACAGATGCGCCAGGGCTTCTTCGCGGTACAGCAGGCCTGTCCGCACTGTCACGGTCGCGGTACGCTGATTAAAGATCCGTGCACCAAGTGTCATGGCCACGGTCGCGTTGAGAAAACCAAAACCCTGTCCGTTAAGATCCCGGCTGGCGTTGATACGGGCGACCGCATCCGTCTGGCGGGTGAGGGCGAAGCAGGCGAGCACGGCGCGCCGGCAGGCGATCTGTACGTTCAGGTTCAGGTGAAGCAGCACGCCATCTTCGAGCGTGAAGGCAATAACCTGTACTGTGAAGTGCCGATCAACTTCGCGATGGCGGCTCTCGGCGGTGAAATCGAAGTGCCGACGCTGGACGGTCGCGTCAATCTGAAAATCCCTGGTGAAACCCAGACCGGCAAGCTGTTCCGCATGCGCGGCAAAGGCGTAAAATCCGTTCGCGGTGGTGCGCAGGGCGACCTGCTGTGCCGCGTCGTCGTGGAAACGCCGGTTGGCCTGAACGACAAGCAGAAACAGCTGTTGAAAGAGCTTCAGGAGAGCTTTGGCGGCCCAACGGGTGAGAAAAACAGCCCGCGCTCCAAAAGCTTCTTTGATGGCGTCAAAAAATTCTTCGATGATTTGACCCGCTAATTCGTTAGCTGTGTCTAACTTCAAAAAGCCCGGAAGCGATTCCGGGCTTTTTTTTACAGTTATAGATCGGTAAAACTGAGTCTATACCCAATATTAATCTGTTTTTGCCGAGCTATTTGGCTTGGTATTATGGTTTTATCGAGGTATCTTTGTAAAAGAGAGAACATAAATGAAATTACTACACCGTTTCTTTAGCAGTGAGGCGTCCGGTGGTGTGATCCTGATTATTGCCGCGGCCGCCGCGATGGTGCTGGCTAACCTGGGCATGACCCGCGATCTCTATCACGCATTTCTGGAAACGCCCGTCGAGCTGAAGGTCGGGGCGCTGGAAATTAACAAGAACATGCTGCTGTGGATCAACGATGCGCTAATGGCGGTGTTCTTCCTGCTCGTTGGTCTTGAGGTTAAGCGCGAGCTGGTGCTAGGTTCGCTAGCCAGCCGCCAGCGCGCGGCGTTCCCGGTTATTGCCGCGCTCGGTGGGATGGTCGTTCCAGCGCTGCTCTTCCTCGCATTTACCTGGCAGGATCCTGTCGCGCGTGACGGCTGGGCTATCCCGGCCGCAACGGATATCGCCTTTGCGCTCGGTGTCTTAGCTCTGCTCGGCAGCCGCGTGCCGGTTGCGCTGAAAATCTTCCTGATGGCGCTGGCGATCATTGATGACCTGGGCGCCATTGTGATTATCGCGCTGTTCTACACCAGCGATCTGTCGATCCTGTCCCTGAGCGTGGCCGCCGGGGCGATTGCAGTGTTGGCGGTGCTGAACATCTTCAACGTTCGCCGCATCGGTATCTATATCCTGGTGGGGATGGTGCTGTGGACGGCAGTGCTGAAATCCGGCGTGCACGCCACGCTGGCCGGCGTGATTGTGGGCTTCTTCGTGCCGCTTAAGCCGCAGGACGGTAAGTCACCCGCTAAACAGCTGGAACACGTGCTGCACCCGTGGGTCGCCTTTATGATCCTGCCGCTGTTTGCGTTTGCCAACGCGGGCGTTTCCCTGCAGGGGGTCACGCTGGACGGGCTGACGTCTGTCCTGCCGCTGGGCATTATTGCCGGGCTGTTTATCGGTAAGCCGCTGGGGATCAGCCTCTTCTGCTGGTTGGCGCTGAAGATGAAGCTGGCATCGTTGCCGAACGGTACAACCTTTAGTCAGATCATGGCCGTCGGCATACTGTGCGGTATTGGATTCACCATGTCGATCTTTATCTCGACGCTGGCGTTTGGTGCAAACGCGCCAGAGCTCATCGTCTGGGCGAAGCTCGGCATTCTCATCGGGTCATTACTGGCGGCAGTGATTGGGTATACTTTGTTGAAGGTGAAGTTGTCCGGACAGGCCGTCCAGGCATAACGGAACACCGGGAGAAGGTCACTCTTCTCCCGATACACACTCAGGGAGCGAAGACGCGATGCCTCATTTGAATTACAACCATCTTTACTACTTCTGGCACGTTTACAAACAGGGCTCGGTCGTGGGGGCTGCAGAGGCGCTTTACCTGACGCCGCAAACCATCACCGGGCAAATCAAAGCCCTTGAAGAACGGCTGCAGGGTAAGCTCTTCAAGCGCAAGGGCCGTGGGATTGAGCCCAGCGAACTGGGTGAACTGGTTTTCCGCTATGCGGACAAAATGTTTACCCTGAGCCAGGAGATGCTGGATATCGTCAACTACCGCAAAGAGTCGAACCTGCTCTTTGACGTGGGGGTGGCGGATGCACTGTCCAAACGGCTGGTAAGCGGCGTGCTGGATGCCGCTGTGGTAGAGGATGAACAAATCCATCTGCGCTGCTTTGAATCCACCCACGAGATGCTGCTGGAGCAGCTGAGCCAGCACAAGCTGGACATGATTATCTCGGATTGCCCCATCGACTCCACGCAGCAGGAGGGGCTGTTCTCGGTGAAAATTGGCGAATGCGGCGTCAGTTTCTGGTGCATCAATCCACCGCCGGAGAAACCTTTCCCGGCCTGTCTGGAAGAGCGTCGCCTGCTGGTGCCAGGCAGGCGTTCCATGCTGGGACGCAAGCTGCTGAACTGGTTTAATTCGCAGGGGCTGAACGTGGAGATCCTCGGTGAGTTCGACGATGCGGCGCTGATGAAGGCCTTTGGCGAAGCGCATAATGCGATCTTCGTGGCGCCAACGCTCTACGCGCACGATCTCTATTCAGACGATAAGATTACGGAGATTGGCAGAGTAGATAACGTGATGGAGGAGTACCACGCCATATTCGCCGAAAGGATGATTCAACACCCGGCGGTGCAGCGAATCTGCAACCGTGACTACTCGGCGCTGTTTACGCCACCGGCATTCTGAAGACATAAAAAAACCCGCGTTAAGCGGGTTCTTTAAACAAGCAACAACAAGTAGCGATTAAGCCAGTTTGTTGATCTGCGCGGTCAGGTTTGCTTTATGACGCGCTGCTTTGTTTTTGTGGATCAGACCTTTAGCAGCCTGACGATCCACGATTGGTTGCATTTCGTTAAATGCGTTCTGCGCTGCAGCTTTGTCGCCAGCTTCGATTGCTGCGTATACTTTCTTGATGAAAGTACGCATCATAGAGCGACGGCTTGCGTTGTGCTTACGAGCCTTTTCAGACTGAACGGCACGTTTCTTAGCTGATTTGATATTAGCCAAGTCCAACTCCCAAATATGTTCTATGTGGACAATTCAAAGGCCGAGGAATATGCCCTCTTTGCCTTCTTTTGTCAATGGATTTGTGCAAATAAGCGCCGTTAATTAGCGACGCTACGTTACGTAGTGATGGCGCAGGATTCTACCAGCTTGTCTTTCGTGAATACAGCCTTTCGGCGTAAAAATCGCAGTTCACGGGCAGATTTTTTCGCTGTGAAAGGTCAGCCTGATGAAATCATTACGGCTTTCTGTTTTGCGCGAACAATCGCCGGTTAACCTTAACCGCTGTACAAGGTATACTTTGGCGATTTTCACTGTTTTGAGCCAGACATGAAGCTGATACGCGGCATACATAATCTCAGCAGAGCGCCACACGGGTGCGTGCTGACCATTGGTAATTTCGACGGCGTGCATCGTGGTCATCAGGCGCTGTTGCAGGGATTGCGTAAAGAAGGGGAGGCCCGTGGCCTGCCCGTTGTGGTGATGATTTTCGAGCCACAGCCGCTGGAGCTGTTCGCGGGCGATAAATCTCCCGCTCGCCTCACTCGCCTGCGCGAAAAGTTGCGCTACCTGGCGGAGTCCGGCGTGGACTACGTATTGTGTGTGCGTTTCGATCGCCGCTTTGCCGCACTGACAGCACAAAATTTTGTCAGCGACCTGCTGGTTAAGCGTCTTGGCGTTCAGTTTCTCGCCGTGGGGGATGATTTCCGCTTTGGCGCTGGTCGTCAGGGCGATTTCTTGCTATTACAGAAGGCTGGTCTGGAGTACGGTTTTGACGTCACCAGCGCGATGACCTTCTGTGAAGGCGGCGTGCGCGTCAGCAGCACGGCGGTGCGGCAGGCGCTGGCTAATGATGAACTGGAGACGGCAGAAAATTTGCTGGGCCATCCGTTCACCATCTCTGGCCGCGTAGTTCATGGCGATGCGCTGGGCCGCACGATTGGTTTCCCGACGGCGAATATACCGCTGCGTCGTCAGGTTTCCCCGGTTAAAGGGGTCTATGCGGTGGAAGTGGCAGGACTGGGCGATAAGTCGTTTTACGGCGTTGCCAACATTGGCACGCGTCCTACCGTTGCCGGTGTGCGTCAACAGCTAGAAGTGCACCTGCTGGACGTTGTAATGGACCTTTATGGTCGCCATATAGATGTAATACTGCGTAAAAAAATACGCAACGAGCAGCGATTTGCTTCGCTGGATGAACTTAAGGCGCAAATCGCGCGAGATGAATTAACGGCCCGCGAGTTTTTTGGGCTTTAGAACCGGCTTAACTGCCTACGTGATAAATACGGAACCGAGAATCTGATGAGTGACTATAAATCAACCCTGAATTTGCCGGAAACAGGGTTCCCGATGCGCGGCGATCTCGCCAAGCGTGAACCGGGAATGCTGGCGCGTTGGACCGATGATGACCTGTACGGCATCATTCGTGCAGCCAAAAAAGGCAAAAAAACCTTCATTCTGCATGATGGCCCTCCATATGCGAATGGCAGCATTCATATTGGTCACTCTGTAAACAAGATTCTGAAAGATATTATCGTGAAGTCCAAAGGACTCGCGGGATTTGACTCGCCTTACGTTCCGGGCTGGGACTGCCACGGTCTGCCGATCGAGCTGAAAGTGGAGCAAGAGTTTGGCAAGCCAGGTGAGAAGTTCACCGCTGCAGAGTTCCGCGCGAAGTGCCGCGAATACGCGGCCACTCAGGTTGAAGGCCAGCGCGCTGACTTTATCCGTCTGGGCGTGCTGGGCGACTGGTCGCACCCGTACCTGACCATGGACTTCAAAACCGAAGCCAACATCATCCGTGCGCTGGGCAAAATCATCGGTAACGGTCACCTGCATAAAGGCGCCAAGCCTGTGCACTGGTGCGTGGACTGCCGTTCTGCGCTGGCAGAAGCGGAAGTGGAATATTACGACAAAACTTCACCTTCTATCGACGTGGCCTTCGAAGCGGTCGATCAGGATGCCATTAAAGGTAAATTCGGTCTGCCTGGCGTTAGCGGCCCGATCTCTCTGGTGATCTGGACCACTACCCCGTGGACGCTGCCAGCCAACCGTGCAATCTCTCTCTCCGGCGAGTTCGAATATGCGCTGGTGCAGATTGATGGCCGCGCGGTTATCCTGGCGAAAGATCTGGTTGAAAGCGTGCTGAAACGCGCGAATATCACCGACTACACCGTGCTGGGCACCGTAAAAGGCGACGCGCTGGAGCTGATGCGCTTCAAACACCCGTTCCTGGACTTCGACGTTCCGGCGATCCTGGGCGACCACGTCACGCTGGACGCGGGTACCGGTGCGGTACATACCGCCGGTGGCCACGGTCCTGACGACTACAACATCAGCCTGAAATACGGCCTGGAAATTGCCAACCCGGTAGGCCCGGACGGTTCTTACCTGCCTGGCACCTACCCGGCGCTGGATGGTATCAACGTCTTCAAAGCCAACGACATCATCGTTGACATGCTGCGCACCAGCGGCGCGCTGCTGCACGTTGAGAAAATGCAGCACAGCTATCCGTGCTGCTGGCGCCACAAGACGCCGATCATCTTCCGTGCGACCCCGCAGTGGTTCGTCAGCATGGATCAAAAAGGCCTGCGCGAGCAGTCTCTGAAAGAGATCAAAGGCGTGCAGTGGATCCCGGACTGGGGCCAGGCGCGTATCGAATCCATGGTGGCTAACCGTCCTGACTGGTGTATCTCCCGTCAGCGTACCTGGGGCGTGCCGATGTCGCTGTTCGTGCATAAAGAGACGCATGAGCTGCACCCGAACACCCTGGAACTGATGGAAGAAGTGGCGAAGCGCGTCGAAGTTGACGGCATTCAGGCGTGGTGGGATCTCGACGCCCGCGACATCCTCGGCGCGGACGCGGACAACTATGAGAAAGTGCCAGACACCCTGGACGTTTGGTTCGACTCCGGGTCGACTCACGCCTCCGTAGTTGACGTGCGTCCGGAGTTTGCCGGTCACGCTGCCGACATGTATCTGGAAGGTTCCGACCAACACCGCGGCTGGTTCATGTCATCCCTGATGATCTCCACCGCGATGAAAGGTAAAGCGCCTTACCGTCAGGTACTGACCCACGGCTTCACCGTGGATGGTCAGGGCCGTAAGATGTCTAAATCTATCGGCAACACCGTTTCGCCGCAGGACGTGATGAACAAGCTGGGCGCGGACATCCTGCGTCTGTGGGTAGCCTCAACCGACTACACTGGCGAAATGGCGGTGTCTGACGAGATCCTGAAGCGTGCTGCCGACAGCTATCGTCGTATCCGTAACACCGCGCGCTTCCTGCTGGCGAACCTGAACGGGTTCGATCCAGTGAAAGACATGGTGAAACCGGAAGAGATGGTCGTGCTGGACCGCTGGGCGGTAGGCTGCGCGAAAGCGGCGCAGGAAGATATCCTGAAAGCCTATGAGTCTTACGACTTCCACGAAGTGGTGCAGCGCCTGATGCGCTTCTGCTCCATCGAGATGGGCTCGTTCTACCTCGACATCATCAAAGACCGCCAGTACACCGCGAAGGCGGACAGCGTGGCGCGCCGTAGCTGCCAGTCCGCGCTGTTCCACATCGCAGAAGCGCTGGTACGCTGGATGGCGCCGATCATGTCCTTCACCGCGGATGAAATCTGGGGCTATCTGCCGGGCGACCGTGAGAAGTATGTCTTCACCGGCGAGTGGTATGAAGGTCTGTTCGATCTCTCCAGCACCGAAGCAATGAACGATGCCTTCTGGGACGAGCTGCTGAAAGTGCGTGGCGAAGTGAACAAGGTTATCGAGCAGGCGCGTGCGGATAAGAAAGTCGGTGGCTCTCTGGAAGCGGCAGTGACCCTGTACGCCGAACCGGAGCTGGCGGCGAAGCTGACCGCGCTGGGCGATGAATTACGATTTGTCCTGTTGACCTCCGGTGCAAAAGTTGCGGATTATGCCGAGGCTTCTGCTGATGCTCAGCAGAGCGAGTTGCTCAAAGGCCTGAAAGTCGCACTGAGCAAAGCCGAAGGAGAGAAGTGCCCGCGCTGCTGGCATTACACTACCGATATCGGCCAGGTGGCGGAACACGCAGACATCTGCGGACGCTGTGTAAGCAACGTCGCCGGTGACGGCGAAAAACGTAAGTTTGCCTGATGAGTAAAACTCTCTGTTCAACAGGACTGCGCTGGCTGTGGCTGGTTGTGGTAGTGCTGATTATCGATCTGGGCAGCAAGTTCCTGATCCTCCAGAATTTCGCTCTGGGGGAGACGGTTTCGCTGTTCCCGTCGCTTAACCTGCACTATGCGCGCAACTACGGCGCGGCGTTTAGCTTCCTTGCCGACAGCGGTGGCTGGCAGCGCTGGTTCTTCGCGGGTATCGCTCTCGGTATCTGCGTGGTGCTGGCTGTGCTGATGTACCGCTCGAAGGCCACGCAAAAGCTGAATAACATCGCCTACGCGCTGATCATTGGCGGCGCGCTGGGCAACCTGTTTGACCGCCTGTGGCACGGCTTTGTGGTCGATATGATCGACTTCTACGTCGGCGACTGGCACTTCGCGACCTTTAATCTGGCCGACACCGCCATTTGCATCGGTGCGGCGTTAATCGTGCTGGAAGGCTTCTTGCCTAAACCCGCAGCGAAAGAGCAGGCGTAATTGTCAATGCCGGGTGATGCGCTGCGCCACCCGGCACAACATTAAAGAGCAATGTGTATGTCTAAATCCGTACAGAGCAACAGCGCGGTTCTGGTTCACTTCACGCTGAAGCTGGATGACGGCTCCACGGCTGAATCCACCCGCAATAACGGCAAACCTGCCCTGTTTCGTCTCGGCGATACCTCCCTGTCTGAAGGTCTTGAGCAGCAGCTCCTGGGCCTGAAAGAGGGTGAGAAAAAAGCGTTCTCGCTGGAGCCGGATGCCGCGTTTGGCGTGCCAAGCCCGGACCTGATTCAGTATTTCTCGCGCCGCGAGTTTATGGACGCGGGCGAACCGGAAATCGGGGCGATTATGCTCTTTACCGCTATGGACGGCAGCGAAATGCCTGGCGTGATCCGCGAGATTAACGGCGACTCTATCACCGTTGACTTCAACCATCCGCTTGCCGGGCGTACCGTTCATTTTGATGTTGAAGTGCTGGAGATCGATCCGGCACTGGAGGCCTGAAATGCAGATCCTGTTGGCTAACCCGCGCGGCTTCTGCGCCGGTGTAGACCGCGCTATCAGCATTGTTGAAAACGCGCTGGAGATTTACGGCGCGCCGATTTACGTGCGTCACGAAGTGGTGCATAACCGCTACGTGGTCGACAGCCTGCGCGAGCGCGGTGCTATTTTCATCGAGCAGATCAGCGAAGTGCCGGACGGTGCGATCCTGATCTTCTCTGCGCACGGCGTCTCTCAGGCGGTCCGTAACGAAGCGAAAAGCCGCGATCTGACCGTATTCGATGCCACCTGTCCATTAGTGACAAAAGTGCATATGGAAGTGGCGCGCGCCAGCCGTCGCGGTGAAGAGTCGATTCTGATTGGCCACGCCGGTCACCCGGAAGTTGAAGGCACCATGGGCCAGTACAGCAACCCGGAAGGGGGAATGTACCTGGTGGAGTCGCCGGAAGATGTCCTGACGCTGAACGTGAAAAACGAAGCGCGTCTGTCGTTTATGACTCAGACCACGCTCTCCGTAGACGACACCTCAGACGTGATTGACGCCCTGCGCCAGCGCTTCCCGAAAATCGTCGGGCCGCGTAAGGATGATATCTGCTACGCCACCACTAACCGTCAGGAAGCGGTGCGCGCGCTGGCTGAACAGGCGGACGTGGTGCTGGTTGTCGGCTCTAAAAACTCCTCTAACTCCAACCGTCTGGCCGAACTGGCGCAGCGTATGGGGAAAGCGGCGTTTTTAATCGACGACGCGACGGACATTCAGGAAGCGTGGGTGAAAAATGCGGCCTGCGTTGGCGTTACCGCAGGCGCTTCCGCGCCGGATATCCTGGTGCAGAACGTGATTGCTCGTCTGCAGGAGCTGGGCGGGGGCGAAGCGGTTCCGCTGGAAGGACGCGAAGAGAATATCGTCTTCGAAGTGCCGAAAGAGCTGCGTATCGACGCCCGCGAAGTGGAATAATTTCTTGTCTGATGAAAGGCCAGCACCTCCTGTGCTGGCCTTTTTTTTACCCGTTACTTTATCGTGACGACAAAATCATGTCTTTTACTGATATTCAGGTCGGTTTCACGTTAAATTCTAATTATCGGTGTTTTCAGTTGGCAGTGCTCAGAAAGGCTGGTTAATCTGAAAACGGTTTACATCATTTTAACGTAAGAGAATAACTATGCATGATGCACAGATCCGCGTCGCCATTGCGGGCGCGGGTGGTCGTATGGGTCGCCAGCTGATTCAGGCGGCAATACAAATGGATGGCGTGGCACTCGGCGCGGCGCTGGAGCGTGAAGGTTCATCCCTGCTGGGATCCGATGCGGGTGAACTGGCCGGCGCGGGCAAGACAGGTGTTACCGTTCAGAGCAGCCTTGATGCGGTGAAAGATGACTTTGACGTGTTCATCGACTTTACCCGTCCGGAAGGTACCCTGACTCACCTGGCGTTTTGCCGCCAGCACGGGAAAGGGATGGTGATTGGCACCACCGGCTTCGATGATGCGGGTAAACAGGCCATTCAGGATGCAGCCACCGACATTGCGATTGTCTTTGCCGCGAACTTTAGCGTAGGCGTTAACGTCATGCTGAAGCTACTGGAAAAAGCGGCGAAGGTGATGGGCGACTACAGCGACATTGAGATTATTGAAGCGCACCACCGCCATAAAGTTGATGCTCCATCAGGCACGGCGCTGGCGATGGGCGAGGCGATTGCTTATGCAATGGATAAAGATTTAAAAGACATCGCGGTCTATTCCCGTGAAGGGCATACCGGAGAACGCGTGCCGGGCACCATTGGTTTCGCAACCGTCCGGGCAGGCGATATCGTCGGCGAACACACGGCGATGTTCGCCGATATTGGCGAACGTGTTGAGATTACGCACAAAGCGTCAAGCCGCATGACGTTCGCCAATGGCGCAGTACGCTCCGCATTGTGGCTGAAATCGAAAGAAAATGGTCTTTTTGATATGCGAGATGTGCTGGATCTCAACAATTTGTAAGCTTTATTACCCATCGTGATGTGGTTATTGCAGTCGTAATATATTGATTGCATAGGGCAATAATTTATTGCCCTCTTATTTTATTTGTTTTAGATGGATTTTGGTTGTTAATGGTCATAAATCTGAGTTTTATGCCATTATTATGTGAATTGAATGTAAATTTTGACCATTTGGTCCACTTTTTGTCTCTCGCATCTCTTAAATTCCATAAAACCTACCGCGCAAGCGTTTTCCAGGATGATTTACCTGATCTTTTTGCCCGTTAAATCCCATTCAAGACGCCAGTCTTGCAAAAGAATAAACAAAATACCCGTTTTAAGTTGACTTTTACATGCCAAATCTCCAGAATGCCGCCGTTTGCCAAAAATCCGCTGGCAACACATTTGCATTGATCTATGACACAGTCATGAATTAATATGCAAATAAAGTGAGTGAATATTCTCTGGAGGGTGTTTTGATTAAGTCAGCGCTATTGGTTCTGGAAGACGGAACCCAGTTTATCGGTCGGGCCATAGGGGCAACGGGTTCGGCGGTTGGGGAAGTCGTTTTCAATACTTCAATGACCGGTTATCAAGAAATCCTCACTGATCCTTCCTATTCTCGCCAAATCGTTACTCTTACTTATCCTCATATCGGCAATGTCGGCACCAACGCGGCTGACGAAGAATCCTCTCAGGTACATGCGCAAGGCCTGGTCATTCGCGACCTACCGCTGATTGCCAGCAACTTCCGCAACACCGAAGACCTCTCTTCTTATCTGAAGCGCCATAACATCGTGGCGATTGCCGATATCGATACCCGTAAGCTGACGCGTCTGCTGCGCGAGAAGGGTGCACAGAACGGCTGCATCATCGCAGGGGATAACCTCGATGCGACGCTGGCGCTGGAAAAAGCGAAAGCCTTCCCGGGCCTGAACGGCATGGACCTGGCGAAAGAAGTGACGACCGCTGAAGCCTACAGCTGGACGCAGGGGAGCTGGACGCTGGAAGGCGACCTGCCGGAAGCGAAAAAAGAGAACGAACTGCCGTTCCACGTAGTGGCCTATGATTTTGGTGCCAAGCGCAACATCCTGCGCATGCTGGTTGACCGCGGCTGCCGCCTGACGGTGGTACCGGCGAAAACCTCCGCTGAAGAGGTGCTTAAGATGAACCCGGACGGCATCTTCCTCTCTAACGGCCCAGGCGACCCGGCACCGTGCGATTACGCTATCGACGCCATCAAGTCCTTCCTGGAAACCGACATCCCGGTATTCGGCATCTGCCTCGGCCATCAGCTGCTGGCGCTGGCGAGCGGTGCGAACACCATCAAGATGAAGTTCGGCCACCACGGTGGTAACCACCCGGTGAAAGACATTGATAACAATACGGTGATGATTACCGCGCAGAACCACGGTTTCGCCGTCGATGAAGCCTCTATGCCAGCTAACCTGCGCGTGACGCACAAATCACTGTTCGATGGCACCCTGCAGGGTATCCACCGTACCGATAAGCCAGCGTTCAGCTTCCAGGGCCACCCGGAAGCCAGCCCGGGCCCGCACGACGCCGCGCCGCTGTTCGATCACTTCATCGAACTTATCGAGCAATACCGTAAGACCGCTAAATAATCAGGAGCCGAGAAGACCATGCCAAAACGTACAGACATAAAAAGCATCCTGATCCTTGGCGCTGGCCCGATCGTCATCGGCCAGGCCTGCGAATTCGACTACTCCGGCGCGCAGGCGTGTAAAGCGCTGCGCGAAGAGGGTTACCGCGTTATCCTGGTGAACTCTAACCCGGCGACCATCATGACCGACCCGGAAATGGCGGATGCCACCTACATCGAGCCGATTCACTGGGAAGTGGTGCGTAAAATCATCGAAAAAGAGCGCCCGGACGCGGTGCTGCCAACCATGGGCGGCCAGACGGCGCTGAACTGCGCGCTGGAGCTGGAGCGTCAGGGCGTGCTGGCCGAATTTGGCGTCACCATGATTGGTGCGACCGCCGACGCGATTGATAAAGCAGAAGACCGTCGCCGCTTCGACGTGGCGATGAAGAAAATCGGCCTCGACACCGCGCGTTCCGGTATTGCGCATAACATGGAAGAGGCGCTGGCCGTTGCGGCAGAAGTGGGCTATCCGTGCATCATCCGTCCATCGTTCACCATGGGCGGCACCGGTGGCGGTATCGCCTACAACCGCGAAGAGTTCGAAGAGATTTGCGAGCGCGGTCTGGATCTCTCCCCAACTAAAGAGCTGCTGATTGATGAATCGCTGATTGGCTGGAAAGAGTACGAGATGGAAGTGGTGCGTGATAAAAACGACAACTGCATCATCGTCTGCTCCATCGAAAACTTCGATGCGATGGGTATCCACACCGGCGATTCCATCACCGTTGCGCCAGCCCAGACGCTGACCGACAAAGAGTATCAAATCATGCGTAACGCCTCGATGGCGGTACTGCGTGAAATCGGCGTGGAAACCGGCGGTTCTAACGTGCAGTTCTCGGTGAACCCGAAAACCGGCCGTCTGATTGTTATCGAAATGAACCCGCGCGTGTCCCGCTCCTCCGCGCTGGCCTCCAAAGCCACCGGCTTCCCGATTGCGAAAGTGGCGGCGAAGCTGGCAGTGGGTTACACCCTCGACGAGCTGATGAACGACATCACCGGTGGCCGCACGCCTGCGTCCTTCGAGCCGTCCATCGACTACGTTGTGACTAAAATTCCTCGCTTTAACTTCGAGAAATTCGCGGGCGCGAACGACCGTCTGACGACCCAGATGAAATCTGTGGGTGAAGTGATGGCGATTGGCCGCACGCAGCAGGAATCCCTGCAAAAAGCGCTGCGCGGTCTGGAAGTGGGTGCCACCGGCTTTGACCCGAAAGTGAGCCTGGACGATCCGGAAGCGCTGACCAAAATCCGCCGCGAGCTGAAAGACGCGGGCGCAGAGCGTATCTGGTACATCGCCGATGCCTTCCGCGCGGGCCTGTCCGTCGACGGCGTATTTAACCTGACCAACATTGACCGCTGGTTCCTGGTGCAGATTGAAGAGCTGGTGCGTCTGGAAGAGAAAGTGGCGGAGCTGGGCATCAACGGCCTGGACGCAGACTTCCTGCGCATGCTGAAGCGTAAAGGCTTCGCCGATGCGCGTCTGGCTAAGCTGGCGGGCGTGCGCGAAGCGGAAATCCGCAAGCTGCGCGACCAGTATGACCTGCACCCGGTTTACAAGCGCGTGGACACCTGTGCAGCAGAGTTCTCGACCGATACCGCGTACATGTACTCCACCTATGAAGACGAGTGCGAAGCGAACCCATCCGTCGACCGCGACAAGATTATGGTGCTGGGCGGCGGTCCAAACCGTATCGGCCAGGGCATTGAGTTCGACTACTGCTGCGTGCACGCCTCGCTGGCGCTGCGCGAAGACGGGTACGAGACCATCATGGTCAACTGTAACCCGGAAACCGTTTCTACCGACTACGACACCTCTGACCGTCTCTACTTCGAGCCGGTTACCCTGGAAGACGTGCTGGAAATCGTGCGCATCGAGAAGCCAAAAGGCGTTATCGTGCAGTACGGCGGTCAGACCCCGCTGAAGCTGGCGCGCGCGCTGGAAGCGGCTGGCGTACCGGTTATCGGTACCAGCCCGGACGCGATTGACCGCGCGGAAGACCGTGAGCGTTTCCAGCAGGCGGTTGACCGTCTGAAGCTGAAGCAGCCGGCGAACGCCACCGTGACGGCCATTGAAATGGCCGTTGAGAAGGCGAAAGAGATTGGCTACCCGCTGGTGGTGCGCCCGTCCTACGTGCTGGGCGGCCGCGCGATGGAAATCGTCTACGACGAAGCCGACCTGCGCCGCTACTTCCAGACGGCGGTGAGCGTTTCCAACGATGCGCCAGTGCTGCTTGACCGCTTCCTCGACGACGCGGTTGAGGTGGACGTGGATGCCATCTGCGACGGCGAAATGGTGCTGATTGGCGGCATCATGGAGCACATCGAGCAGGCTGGCGTGCACTCCGGCGACTCCGCCTGTTCTCTGCCAGCCTACACGCTGAGCCAGGAAATTCAGGACGTGATGCGCCAGCAGGTGCAGAAGCTGGCCTTTGAGCTGCAGGTTCGTGGCCTGATGAACGTTCAGTTCGCGGTGAAAGACAACGAAGTTTATCTGATTGAAGTCAACCCGCGTGCGGCGCGTACCGTACCGTTCGTCTCTAAAGCGACCGGCATTCCGCTGGCGAAAGTGGCGGCGCGTGTGATGGCTGGCCAGACGCTGGCGCAGCAGGGCGTGACAAAAGAGATCATCCCGCCGTATTACTCGGTGAAAGAGGTGGTGCTGCCGTTCAACAAATTCCCGGGCGTTGACCCGCTGTTAGGGCCAGAGATGCGCTCGACCGGGGAAGTAATGGGCGTGGGCCGCACTTTCGCAGAAGCGTTTGCCAAGGCGCAGCTGGGCAGCAGCTCTACCATGAGAAAATCGGGCCGTGCGCTGCTCTCCGTTCGCGAAGGCGATAAAGAGCGCGTGGTTGACCTGGCCGCCAAGCTGCTGAAACAGGGCTTCGAGCTGGACGCAACCCACGGTACGGCGATTGTGCTGGGTGAAGCCGGTATTAACCCGCGTCTGGTGAACAAAGTGCATGAAGGTCGTCCGCACATTCAGGATCGTATCAAGAATGGCGAATATACCTACATCATCAACACCACCGCAGGACGCCAGGCGATTGAAGACTCCAAGCTGATTCGCCGCAGCGCGCTGCAATACAAAGTGCACTACGACACCACCCTGAACGGCGGTTTCGCAACAGCGATGGCGCTGAATGCGGATGCTACCGAGAAGGTGATTTCGGTGCAGGAAATGCACGCGCAGATTAGCAAGTAACCCCCATTGCCCGGTACCGTTCGGTTACCGGGCAATTTTCCCATCTTAAGAACCTTCTGGTTTTTCATCCGCTTTCAGTCAGTTAGCCTAAAATAGTTAGGTCGATAACGAAAATTCAACTGAGAGCAGGGGAAAACACCATGCAAAATAAATTACTGATCGCTTCCGTTCTGGCTGCCACCGCAATGTTTACCGTCGCGGGCTGTTCGTCCAATCAGGCAGTAAAAACCACCGATGGTAAAACCATCGTGACTGACGGGAAACCGCAGGTGGATGACGATACCGGCCTGGTGTCGTACAAAAACGCCGAAACCGGTCAAACTGAACAGATTAATCGCGACCAGGTGAAATCCATGGGCGAGCTGGATAACTAATTCAGAATTCTGACGTAAGCCCGTCAATAATATTCACTATTAGCCTGTTGAATTACTGTCTACACTCTTCTGGTAAAAGAAGGCAGTAAAACAACAGGCTACTCAATGATTCTGATAATTTATGCGCACCCTTATCCGCAGCACTCGCATGCGAATAAGCGGATGCTTGAGCAGGCAAGGACGCTCGAAAACGTAGAGATACGTTCCCTCTATCAACTCTATCCCGATTTTAATATTGATATCGCCGCTGAACAGGAGGCGCTCTCCCGTGCCGATCTGATCGTCTGGCAGCACCCGATGCAGTGGTACAGCACGCCGCCGCTCCTGAAGCTGTGGATTGATAAAGTCTTCTCCCACGGCTGGGCTTACGGCCACAACGGCAATGCGCTAAAAGGCAAAAGCCTGATGTGGGCGGTTACCACCGGCGGTGGGGAAAGCCACTTTGATATTGGTACCTTCCCGGGGTTTGACGTCCTGGCGCAGCCGCTGCAGGCTACGGCGCTTTACTGCGGGCTGAACTGGCTCCCGCCTTTTGCGATGCATTGCACCTTTGTTTGCGACGATGAAACGCTGCAGGCGCAGGCTCGCCATTATAAACAACGCTTACTCGAGTGGCAGGAGACGCACCATGGATAGCCATACGCTGATACAGGCGCTGATTTATCTCGGCGCGGCGGCGCTGATTGTGCCGGTGGCGGTACGTCTGGGGCTGGGGTCGGTTCTCGGCTACCTGATTGCGGGCTGCGTCATTGGGCCCTGGGGCTTTCGACTGGTAACGGATGCGGAGGCGATCCTCCATTTCGCTGAAATTGGCGTCGTGCTGATGCTGTTTGTGATTGGTCTGGAGCTTGATCCGCAGAGGTTATGGAAACTTCGCGCCTCGGTATTTGGCGGAGGCGCGCTGCAGATGGTGGCCTGCGGCCTGCTGCTCGGTGGGTTCTGCATCCTGTTGGGCATGGACTGGAAAGTAGCGGAGCTTATCGGCATGACGCTGGCGCTCTCCTCGACGGCCATCGCCATGCAGGCGATGAACGAGCGAAATCTGACGGTCTCGCAGATGGGACGCAGCGCGTTCTCGGTGCTGCTGTTCCAGGATATCGCCGCTATTCCGCTGGTGGCGATGATCCCGTTGCTGGCGGCAAGCGGCTCATCCACGACGCTGGGGGCGTTTGCGCTGTCGGCATTAAAAGTCGTGGGGGCGCTGGCGCTGGTGGTCCTGCTTGGCCGCTACGTGACCCGCCCGTTACTGCGGTTTGTTGCCCGTTCAGGCCTGCGAGAAGTGTTCAGCGCCGTGGCGCTGTTCCTGGTGTTTGGCTTTGGTTTGCTGCTGGAGGAAGCCGGACTGTCGATGGCGATGGGGGCGTTCCTTGCAGGCGTTCTGCTGGCGAGCTCTGAATATCGTCACGCCCTGGAAAGCGATATCGAGCCGTTCAAAGGGCTGCTGCTGGGGCTGTTTTTCATCGGCGTGGGGATGTCTGTCGACTTCGGCACGCTGGTCACGCACCCGCTGCGGATCGTCATCCTGCTCGTCGGTTTCCTGATCATTAAAATGGCGATGCTGTGGCTAATTGCGCGTCCATTGAAGGTGCCGAACAAGCAGCGCCGCTGGTTTGCCGTACTGCTGGGTCAGGGGAGCGAATTTGCATTCGTGGTCTTTGGTGCCGCGCAGATGGCAAACGTGCTCGATCCCGAGTGGGCGAAAGCGCTGACGCTGGCGGTCGCGCTGTCGATGGCGGCAACGCCTGTTCTACTGGTGGTGCTGACGCGTCTGGAAAAATCAGGCAGCGAGCAGGAGCGCGAAGCCGACGAGATCGATGAGGAGCAGCCGCGCGTCATCATCGCCGGATTTGGTCGCTACGGGCAGATCGTCGGGCGTTTACTGCTGTCAAGCGGGGTGAAAATGGTGATTCTCGATCACGATCCTGACCATGTCGATACCCTGCGTAAATTTGATATGAAGGTGTTTTACGGCGATGCGACTCGCGTCGATCTGCTGGAATCCGCCGGGGCGGCAAAAGCTGAGGTATTGATTAACGCCATTGACGATCCTGAGACCAGCATGCAGATGGTGGAGCTGGTAAAAGAGCATTTTCCGGGGCTGACCATTATCTCCCGCGCGCGCGATGTGGATCATTACATCCGGCTGCGTCAGGCGGGCGTAGAGGCGCCGGAGCGTGAAACGTTCGAAGGCGCGCTGAAGTCTGGCCGCCTGGCGCTGGAGAATCTGGGGCTCGGCGCGTATGAAGCGCGCGAACGTGCGGACCTGTTCCGCCGCTTTAACACCGGGATGGTGGAAGAGATGGCGGCGATGGCCGGCAGTACGGCCACGGAGCGTGCGGCGGTGTTTAAACGCACCAGCGCCATGCTGACAGAAATCATTAACGAGGACCGCAATCACCTGTCGCTGATCCAACGTCATGGCTGGCAGGGCACGGAAGAGGGCAAGCATACCGGCGATCCGGCTGACGAGCCCGAGAGTAAACCTTCCGCGTGAAGTGGAGTTGCCAGCAATAATAAAAAATTTCTTTATCTTTACTCTGCCGCCAGTCGACGAAAGATTAAGCTTTCCGTATAGTGGCGGCAATTTTTTGCATCCGGGAAATTTTCAATGATCAGTCTGATTGCAGCGCTGGCGGTGGACCGCGTTATCGGTATGGAAAATGCCATGCCGTGGAACCTGCCTGCCGATCTCGCATGGTTTAAACGTACTACGTTAAACAAGCCGGTAGTGATGGGCCGCCTGACCTGGGAGTCGATTGGTCGTCCATTGCCGGGCCGTAAGAATATCGTTATCAGTAGCCAGCCGGGCACTGACGATCGCGTCGAATGGGTTAAGTCCGTTGATGAAGCGATTGCCGCCTGCGGTGACGCCGAAGAGATCATGGTGATCGGCGGCGGCCGCGTGTATGAGCAGTTCCTGCCAAAAGCGCAGAAGCTGTATCTGACCCACATTGATGCGGAAGTGGAAGGGGACACCCATTTCCCGGATTACGATCCGGACGAGTGGGAATCGGTATTCAGCGAGTTCCACGACGCGGATGCACAGAACTCCCACAGCTACTGCTTCGAGATTCTGGAACGTCGTTAAGTGATGTCCCTCTCCCGTCCGGGAGAGGGAATGATTCAGGAGGCAACGGCCTCACTTCCCCCTAAGTCCAGCTGTCGGTTGGACGGCTGAACAAAGTAAGTTTTATCTTCCCAGCGTAAGCAGGTCAACTCTCCGCCCCAGCAGCATCCGGTATCCAGACCGTAGATCCCGTCCGGCGTGCCTTTTCCTTCCAGCGCAGCCCAGTGGCCAAAGACGACATTGTACTCGCTTGTCACGGGGCCAGGAATGGCAAACCACGGTTTGAGCGGGGCAGGCGCGCTTTCCGGCGTCTCTTTGGAATACATGTCCAGCTGCCCGTTCGGGAAGCAGAAACGCATGCGCGTAAAAGCGTTGGTAATAAAGCGCAGGCGGGCCAGACCGCTGAGATCCTCGCTCCAGTGATTCGGCATATCGCCGTACATGGCATCAAGGAAGAAGGGGTACGAGTCGCTCGCCAGCACCGCCTCAACGTCACGCGCGCAGGTTTTAGCCGTCTCAAGATCCCATTGCGGGGTGATCCCGGCATGAGCCATGACCAGCTTTTTCTCCTCATCGACCTGCAGTAAAGGCTGGCGGCGCAGCCAGTTAATCAGTTCGTCCGCGTCTGGCGCATCCAGCAGGGGAGAGAGGCGATCTTTAGGTTTGTTGCGGCTGATCCCGGCAAATACGGCCAACAGGTGAAGATCGTGATTGCCCAGCACCATGCGCACGCTGTCGCCCAGAGATTTGACGAAACGTAAAACCTCAAGCGAGCCCGGGCCACGCGCGACTAAATCGCCCGTCAGCCAGAGCGTGTCCTGTCCTGGCGTAAAGTCGACCTGTTTTAACAATGCGATCAGTTCATCGTAGCAACCGTGAACGTCGCCAATCAGATATGTAGACATTAGATTAATGAATGAGTGTGGTTACGGCGAGACGGAACACAGGAATAGCAACGCGGAACACATTGCCATCGACGTCGACCATTTCATAATGGCCTTGCATGGTACCCAGAGGCGTTTCAATTACCGCGCCGCTGGTGTACTGATACTCTTCGCCAGGGGCGATGTGGGGCTGTTCACCGACCACACCTTCACCCTGAACTTCAATTTCGCGGCCATTGCCGTTGGTGATAAGCCAGTAGCGCCCGCGCAGCTGCACGGGCATCCGCCCCAGATTGCGAATGGTCACGGTGTAAGCAAAGACAAAACGCTCTTCATCCGGCGAGGATTGCGATTCAACATAGACGCTTTGTACATGGACACATACGCGGGGCGAATCAATCATGGCTTAACTCTCCTTCGGCGGCGCATTTTCGCTGATGTAATTAGCCAGCTTGCAGTACTGCTCTACGGAAATGTTTTCCGCACGCATTGCCGGGTCGATCCCCAGCTCTGCTAACACCTCAACGGTAAACGAATTGCTCAGACTGTTACGGATCGTTTTACGGCGCTGGTTAAAGGCTTCCGTGGTGATGCGGCTCAGTACACGCAGATCTTTAACCGGATACGGTTTCGTTTTGTGCGGCACAAGGCGCACAACCGCAGAATCTACTTTCGGTGGCGGCGTGAACGCTGATGGCGGTACTTCGAGTACCGGGATCACGTTGCAGTAATATTGTGCCATCACGCTTAAACGACCATACGCTTTACTGTTCGGCCCTGCAACCAGACGGTTAACAACCTCTTTTTGCAACATGAAGTGCATGTCGGCAATGGCATCAGTATAGCTAAAGAGGTGGAACATTAGCGGCGTGGAGATGTTATACGGCAGGTTGCCGAACACGCGCAGCGGCTGGCCCATTTTTTCCGACAGTTCGCCAAAGTTCATGGTCATGGCATCCTGCTGATAGATGGTCAGCTTTGGTCCGAGGAACGGGTGCGTTTGCAGGCGTGCGGCCAGGTCGCGGTCCAGTTCGATAACGGTCAGCTCGTCGAGGCGTTCGCCTACCGGCTCGGTCAGTGCGGCAAGGCCCGGGCCGATTTCGACCATAGCCTGGCCCTTCTGCGGATTAATAGCAGACACGATGCTGTCGATCACGAACTGATCGTTGAGAAAGTTTTGCCCGAAGCGTTTACGGGCTAAGTGGCCCTGATGGACTCGATTAGTCATTGAGTATTAACAATCATTTTGATGGCGAGATTAAGCGCCGTAATAAAACTGCCGACATCCGCTTTCCCGTGGCCTGCCAGATCCAGCGCAGTGCCGTGGTCAACGGACGTTCGAATAAAGGGTAAACCGAGGGTGATATTCACCCCGCGGCCAAAGCCCTGGTATTTTAGCACGGGCAGACCCTGATCGTGGTACATCGCGAGGACGGCGTCGGCATTATCCAGGTATTTTGGCTGGAAAAGGGTGTCCGCAGGCAGCGGCCCGCTGAGATTCATCCCTTTGGCGCGCATTTCTTCAAGCACCGGAATAATGGTGTCGATCTCTTCGGTACCCATGTGACCCCCTTCACCCGCGTGCGGATTGAGGCCGCAGACCAGAACGTGCGGCCGCTTGATGCCGAACTTCGTTTGCAGGTCGTGATGCAGGATCCCGATGATCTCCCGCAGCAGTTCCGGGGTGATGGCATCAGGAATGGCCTTGATCGGTAGATGGGTGGTCACGAGAGCAACGCGCATCGCTTCCGTCGCCAGCATCATCACCACTTTCGGGCTGTGCGAGCGCTCTTCGAAGAACTCGGTATGCCCGGTAAAAGGGATGCCCGCTTCGTTGATGACGCCCTTATGCACGGGGCCGGTGATCAGAGCGGCAAACTCCCCCTTCAGGCAACCGTCGCAGGCGCGGGCAAGGGTTTCCACGACGTAGTGGCCATTTTCCGTGCTGAGCTTGCCTGGAATAACGGGTGTACGAAGGGGAACAGAAAGAAGAGTGAGCGTACCGGCCTGCTGTGGTGCGGGCTGTTGGCCTTCAACGTAAGGGATGAGCGTTAAGGGCAGACCGAGCAGATTCGCCCGGTCTTGTAACAGTGTTGCATCCGCGCAGACAACCAGTTCTACTGGCCAGCTGCGCTGGGCGAGCTGGACAACGAGGTCAGGCCCAATCCCGGCGGGTTCGCCGGGAGTGATAACAACACGATGCTGTTTCATTAGTTGCTCAGGACTTTCACGTAAGCACTGGCGCGCTGTTCCTGCATCCAGGTTGCCGCTTCTTCGGAGAACTTACGGTTAAACAGCATACGATAGGCTCTGTCTTTCTGCGCCGCATCCGTTTTGTCCACGTTGCGGGTGTCCATCAGCTCGATCAGATGCCAGCCAAATGAAGAGTGAACCGGGGCACTGATCTGGCCTTTATTCAGCTTCATCAGCGCATCGCGGAAGGCAGGATCGTAAATGTCCGCAGCCGCCCAGCCCAGATCGCCGCCCTGGTTCGCAGAGCCAGGATCCTGAGAGAACTCTTTCGCTGCATTGGCAAACGACGTTTTACCGCTCTTAATATCTGCGGCAATTTGCTCCAGCTTCGCACGCGCCTGATCGTCAGTCATGATCGGTGACGGCTTCAGCAGAATGTGGCGAGCGTGAACTTCAGTCACGGAGATATTCTGGCTCTGACCGCGCAGATCGTTCACTTTCAGAATGTGGAATCCCACCCCTGAACGGATTGGACCGACGATATCGCCTTTCTTCGCCGTGCTCAGCGCCTGAGCAAAGATAGATGGCAGCTCCTGGATACGTCCCCAGCCCATCTGGCCGCCTTTCAGGGCCTGTTGGTCAGCAGAGTAGGTGATAGCCAGCTTGCCAAAGTCGCCGCCGTTACGCGCCTGGTCGACAATTGAACGTGCCTGACTTTCTGCTTCCGCAGCCTGATCGGACGTTGGGTTCTCTGGCAGTGGGATCAGAATGTGGCTCAGGTTCAGCTCTGTGCTCGCATCGTTCTGGTTGCCCACCTGTTTTGCCAGCGCATCCACTTCCTGCGGCAGGATCGTGACGCGACGACGCACTTCGTTGTTACGCACTTCTGAAATCAGCATCTCTTTACGGATCTGGTTACGGTAGGTAGCGTAGCTGATGCCGTCATAGGCCAGACGGCTGCGCATCTGGTCCGGCGACATGTTGTTCTGCTTTGCAATGTTAGCGATAGCCTGATCGAGCTGCTCGTCGGTCACCTTCACGCCCATTTTCTGACCCATCTGCAGGATAATCTGATCCATGATCAGACGCTCCAGGATTTGGTGGCGCAGCGTGGCGTCATCCGGAAGTTGCTGACCCGCTTCGCCCGAATTGAGCTTCACGGATTTCATCAGACCATCAACGTCACTTTCGAGCACGACGCCGTTGTTAACGACAGCGGCGACCTTATCAACAACCTGGGGGGCCGCGAAGCTGGTATTCGCAACCATAGCGACACCAAGCAGCAGCGTTTTCCAGTTCTTCATACTTTTTCCATTTCAATTAACCGCAAAGCGGATTACGTTGTAAATCAAGCACATTACAAAGAACTACTGTACGGCAGAATGTTCGAACGCAGCATCTGATGCGTGCCCAGGCCGTAGTTGGAGCTCAGGCCGCGCAGTTCGACATTAAAGCCAATCACGTTATCGTATTTGCTCTGATTGTTTACAGTGTCCCAGCCGTTAAGCTTACGCTCGTAACCGACGCGCAGCGCGTAACAGCAGGAGTTATATTGCAGACCTACCATCTGGTCCGCTGGCTTATTCGCGTTAGTGTCAAAGTAGTAAGCGCCTACGATTGACCAGCGGTCGGCGATAGGCCAGCTTGCTGCACCACCAACCTGCGAGATGCCGTCTTTATACTGTTCTGCGCCTGCATAAGAAGGCAATGTTGCCTGAATATATTCCGGACTGGCATAACGATACGTCAACTGTACCATGCGGTCTTCATCGCGACGGTACTCAATAGCGGCACTGCTTGTGGCGATATTATCGAGGCGAGTGTCATATTGCACACCACCACGCAGGCCCCAACGGTCAGTCATGCGCCAGTACGTATCTCCCGCCCATACCAGCGATCCCGTTTTGTTGTCTTTCTCCCACTGAATGTTGTCATCACCGGTACGTGACTCGGTGAAATAGTAGATTTGACCAACAGAAACGTTAAAACGTTCAACGGCGGCATCATCATAAACGCGTGTTGTGACGCCGGTCGTTAACTGGTTAGCGGATGCGATACGGTCCAGACCGCCGTAAGTACGATCGCGGAACAGGCCGCTGTAGTCAGACTGCAGTAAAGACGAGTCGTAGTTCTGAATCTTGCTCTGATCGCGATACGGCACGTACAAATACTGCATACGCGGCTCAAGCGTCTGGGTATAACCATCCGCCAGCAGGCCCATATCACGCTCGAAGATCAGCTTCCCGTCCATTTTGAACTGCGGGAGCGTTCGGTTAACCGACTCTTCCAGATGCGCATTGTTCGTGGTGTTGTAATTATCAACATTTTTTTGCTGATAGTGCGTCGCCATCAGTTTGGCTTCGGTATTCAGGCTTGCCCAGTCGTTAGACCACGGCAAATTGATCGTCGGCTCCAGGTGAATACGCGTAGCTTCCGGCATGTCCGAATCCGTGTTCACGAAATGTACCGCCTGAGCGTAAACCCGGGTGTCGAATGGACCTACATTATTCTGATACCAGTTAACGTCCAGCTGCGGCTCTGCACCATAGGTAGGCGTGGACTGATCAGAGAATACCTGGAACTGTTTGGTTGAGACGGTTGCATCAAAGTTCTGCACCGCATAGCCTACGCTGAACTTCTGCGTGGCATAGCCATCCGTGCTTGAACCGTATTTAGACGAAAAGTCGTTAAAATAAGATGAGTCGCTAACTTTGGTATAGTCAACGTTAAAGCGCCACACCTGATCCATCACTCCGGCATGCTGCCAGTAGAATAGCCAGCGGTGTTTATCGCCTTCTGTAGGATGCTCATCCTGGAAGACCTTATCCGACGGCAGATAATCCAGCTCCATCAGGCCAGCACCGGCCTGAGTCAGGTAGCGGAACTCGTTTTCCCACATGATGTTGCCGCGCTTGTGAATATAGTGCGGCGTGATCGTGGCGTCCATGTTGGGCGCGATGTTCCAGTAATACGGCAGGTAGAACTCAAAGTAGTTCGAGGTGCTGTATTTAGCATTCGGGATCAGGAAGCCCGAGCGACGCTTGTCACCCACGGGAAGCTGGAGATAAGGGCTGTAGAATACCGGCACCGGACCCAGCTTAAAGCGTGCGTTCCAGATCTCTGCGACCTGCTCTTCACGGTCATGGATAACTTCGCTCCCGACCACGCTCCAGGTATTTGAACCCGGCAGACATGATGTAAAGGAGCCATTCTCCAGAATCGTATAGCGGTTTTCACCGCGCTGTTTCATCAGGTCCGCTTTACCGCGTCCCTGGCGACCCACCATCTGGTAATCACCTTCCCAGACGTTAGTATCTTTGGTATTCAGGTTTGACCAGGCTTTCGGACCTTTCAGGATGACCTGATTGTCGTCATAGTGCACATTACCCAGCGCATCCACCGTTCGTACCGGCTCGACCGCGCCTTCCGGCTGCTTCTGGTGCAACTGCACTTCATCAGCCTGCAGGCGGCTATTGCCCTGGTTAATATCCACATTGCCCGTAAACGTGGCATTGTCAGGATAAGTACCTTTGGAGCTATCGGCAGTAATGGTTACCGGCAAGCTATTTGTATCGCCCTCCACCAGTGGGCGATTATAACTTGGGACGCCAAGCATACACTGCGAGGCGAGATCGGCCGCCAGCCCCTGTTGACTGTACAGGGCGGAGCCAATCATTGTGGCCAGGAGGGTGGGGATACGTTTTTTCATACGTTATATTTTATTGTTCCGTCATCAGTGGCTACGGCTTACAAACGCTCAGAGACTATCTTACTCATCAGCGCAGTACCAGCGTTAATCCTGCCCGTTTGCGCGCCAGAGTGTTAGGCTCGCTATCGAATGACGAGTATGATAAAGCAAATTATAGGCGATGTCCTTCAATTGACCGTGGCTTGAACACTGTGATGATGACGTTGCGTCGGCAGGGAATATGACTATCCGGGGAGTATATGCAGTATTGGGGTAAAATAATCGGCGTTGCGTTCGCCATCATCATGGGTGCCGGGTTCTGGGGAATTGTGCTTGGGCTTATCATTGGCCATATGTTTGATAAGGCACGCAGCCGCAAAATGGCCTGGTTTGCCAATCAGCGCGAGCGCCAGTCGCTCTTTTTCTCCACCACCTTTGAGGTCATGGGGCACTTAACCAAATCCAAAGGACGCGTGACCGAAGCGGATATTCAGATTGCCAGCGTTTTTATGGATCGCATGAACCTGCATGGTGAGTCCCGCCTGGCGGCGCAGAATGCGTTTCGCATCGGTAAATCGGATAACTATCCGCTGCGTGAAAAGATGCGCCAGTTCCGCAGCATCTGCTTCGGACGTTTTGATTTAATTCGGATGTTTCTGGAAATCCAAATCCAGGCGGCGTTTGCCGACGGCTCGCTTCATCCCAATGAACGCGATGTCCTGTACGTTATTGCGGAAGAGCTGGGTATCTCCCGTATGCAGTTTGACCAGTTCCTGCGCATGATGCAGGGCGGTGCCCAGTTTGGCGGCGGCTATCACCAGCAGTCTTCCGGCGGTGCATGGCAGCAGGCGCAGCGTGGCCCGACGCTGGAAGATGCCTGCAACGTGCTTGGCGTGAAGCCCACGGACGATCAAACCACGATTAAACGTGCTTACCGTAAGCTGATGAGCGAGCATCATCCTGACAAGCTGGTGGCGAAAGGCTTACCGCCGGAAATGATGGAGATGGCGAAGCAAAAAGCGCAGGAAATCCAGAAGGCGTACGAACTCATTAAAGAGAAGAAAGGTTTCAAATAAGAAAAAGCCCGACAATGTCGGGCTTTTTTTTCAGAAGTCCACCGGGGCTTTAAACGTCATCGCGTTACCGAAAGTAGGGTGGGTGATGGTGAGCGTCTGCGCATGGAGCTGCAGGCGTGGCGCTAACGCCAGGGCCTCTGGCGGGGCGTAGAAGCGGTCACCCAGAATCGGGTGACCCAGCGCAAGCATATGCACGCGCAGCTGGTGTGAACGTCCGGTAATCGGCTTAAGCAGGACGCGCGCGGTGTTATCCGGCGCGTACTCCAGCACTTCATATTCGGTTTGCGCGGCCTTGCCGGTTTCATAACACACCTTCTGCTTTGGCCTGTTCGGCCAGTCGCAAATCAGCGGTAAATCCACCAGCCCTTCCGCCTGCGCCGGGTGGCCCCAGACGCGGGCAACATACTGCTTCTTCGGCTCGCGCTCGCGGAACTGACGCTTCAGCTCGCGCTCCGCCGCTTTATTCAGCGCCACCACAATCACGCCGCTGGTGGCCATGTCCAGGCGATGTACGGACTCGGCCTGCGGATAATCGCGCTGAATGCGCGTCATCACGCTGTCCTTGTGCTCATCCAGACGGCCCGGCACGGACAACAGGCCGCTCGGTTTGTTGACCACCATAATGTGTTCATCCTGATACAGAATGACCAGCCAGGGA
Source organism: Enterobacter cloacae complex sp. P13B (assembly GCF_014895915.1). Taxonomy (NCBI): domain Bacteria; kingdom Pseudomonadati; phylum Pseudomonadota; class Gammaproteobacteria; order Enterobacterales; family Enterobacteriaceae; genus Enterobacter; species Enterobacter cloacae complex sp. P13B. Next base: position 122,848 of record NZ_JADBQN010000024.1, on the reverse strand, counting down.
TCCTGCGGCGGATTATACGGCTCCATCACCATCTTGCGCTCCGTTTACTGATGCGTCACAACGATAAGACGCAGGGCGTCGAGACGCCAGCTTGCCTGATTCAGGCTTTCCAGCACCTGCTGACGGTTGCTTTCAATTGCCGCCAGTTCGTCGTCGCGGATGTTCGGGTTGACCGCTTTTAACGCTTCCAGACGGGACAGCTCGGCAGACAGTTTCTCGTCGGCTTCATTGCGCGCGGCGTCAATCAGGTCTCGGGCCGCTTTTTCGATCTGGATTTCGCCCTGCTGGAGAATGGCGTGCACGTCCTGCTGCACCGCGTTCACCAGCTTGCTGCCGGTATGGCGGTTCACCGCGCTCAGCTGGCGGTTGAAGCTTTCGAACTCCACCTGTCCTGCCAGGTTCGTACCGTTTTTATCCAGCAGCAAACGCACCGGCGTTGGCGGCAGGAAGCGGTTGAGCTGAAGTTGTTTCGGCGCCTGTGCTTCCACAACATAGATCAGCTCCAGCAGCAGCGTGCCTACGGGCAGCGCCTTGTTTTTCAACAGGGAGATGGTGCTGCTGCCGGTATCACCGGAGAGGATCAGATCCAGCCCGTTGCGGATCAGCGGGTGTTCCCAGGTGATGAACTGAGCATCTTCGCGGGACAGCGCCACGTCACGCTCGAAGGTGATGGTACAGCCATCTTCCGGCAGGCCCGGGAAATCGGGCACCAGCATGTGGTCTGACGGGGTTAACACGATCAGGTTCTCGCCACGATCGTCCTGGTTAATCCCGACAATGTCGAACAGGTTCATGGAGAAGCCGATCAGGCTGGTGTCGTCATCTTGTTCTTCAATGCTCTCGGCAAGCGCCTGCGCTTTTTCGCCACCGTTGGAGTGGATCTCCAGCAGGCGGTCGCGCCCCTGTTCAAGCTGCGCCTTCAGCGCTTCATGTTTCTCGCGGCAGGATTTAATCAGATCGTCAAAACCGTCGGTATTTTCCGGTGCGGCCAGGTAACCGATCAGATCGCCATGCACCTGGTCATAAATGGTGCGGCCCGTCGGGCAGGTATGCTCAAACGCATCCAGACCTTCGTGGAACCAGCGCACCAGCACGGACTGAGCGGTTTTTTCCAGGTACGGCACGTGGATCTGAATATCATGCGCCTGGCCGATACGATCCAGACGGCCGATACGCTGCTCCAGCAGATCCGGGTTGAACGGCAGATCGAACATCACCAGATTGCTGGCGAACTGGAAGTTACGCCCTTCAGAACCGATTTCGGAGCACAGCATCACCTGCGCGCCGCTGTCCTCTTCACTGAACCACGCCGCCGCGCGGTCGCGCTCGACGATGGACATGCCTTCGTGGAACACGGCGGCACGAATGCCTTCGCGCTCGCGCAGAACCTGTTCCAGCTGCAGCGCGGTGGCAGCTTTGGCGCAGATCACCAGCACTTTCTGGGAGCGGTGCGCGGTCAGGTAGCCCATCAGCCACTCCACGCGCGGGTCGAAGTTCCACCAGGTGCCGGTATCGCCTTCAAATTCCTGATAAATCTGTTCCGGGTAGAGCATGTCACGCGCGCGCTCTTCCTGAGTTTTGCGCGCGCCCATAATGCCGGAGACTTTAATCGCCGTCTGATACTGCGTCGGCAGCGGGAGCTTGATGGTGTGCAGTTCGCGTTTCGGGAACCCTTTCACGCCGTTACGGGTGTTGCGGAACAGCACGCGGCTGGTGCCGTGACGGTCCATCAGCATGTCGATCAGCTCTTTACGCGCGGATCCCGCATTCTCGCTGTCGCTGTTCGCGGCCTGCAGCAGCGGTTCGATATCCTGCTCGCCAATCAGATCGCTCAGAGTGTTAAGTTCGTCGTTTGAGAGACGTTTACCCGCCAGCAGCAGCGCGACGGCATCCGCAACAGGACGGTAGTTGTTCTGCTCTTCCACGAACTGAGCGAAGTCGTGGAAACGGTTTGGATCGAGCAGGCGCAGACGGGCGAAGTGACTTTCCAGACCGAGCTGCTCCGGCGTTGCGGTCAGCAGCAGGACGCCGGGCACGCGCTCGGCAAGCTGTTCAATCGCCATATATTCGCGGCTTGGGGCATCTTCGCTCCACACCAGGTGGTGCGCTTCGTCGACGACCATCATGTCCCATTCGGCATCGCACAGATGCTCAAGACGCTGCTTGCTGCGGCGCACGAAATCCAGCGAGCAGATCACCAGCTGTTCGGTTTCAAACGGGTTGTCCGCGTCGTGCTGCGCTTCGGCATAGCGCTCGTCGTCGAACAGGGAGAAGCGCAGGTTAAAGCGGCGCAGCATCTCCACCAGCCACTGGTGCTGGAGGGTTTCAGGCACGACAATCAGCACGCGCTCGGCAGCGCCAGAGAGCAATTGCTGGTGCAGGATCATGCCTGCTTCGATGGTTTTGCCCAGGCCCACTTCGTCGGCAAGCAGCACGCGGGGCGCATGGCGACGGCCCACGTCATGGGCGATATTCAGCTGGTGGGGGATCAGGCTGGTGCGCTGACCGCGCAGGCCACTCCACGGCATGCGGTACTGTTCGCTCTGGAACTTACGCGCGCGGTAGCGCAGGGAGAAGCGATCCATACGGTCGATTTGCCCGGCAAACAGGCGGTCCTGCGGCTTGCTGAACACCAGTTTGCTGTCGAGCAGCACTTCACGCAGGATGACGTTCGTCTCTTCGGTATCAAGACGCGTTCCGATGTAGGCGAGCAGTCCATTCTCTTCTTTTACGTCTTCAACCTTTAGCTGCCAGCCTTCGTGGCTGGTCACGGTGTCGCCCGGATTGAACATTACGCGGGTCACAGGGGAGTCATTGCGGGCGTACAGGCGGTTTTCACCGGTAGCAGGGAAGAGGAGGGTAACCATGCGTGCATCAACGGCAACGACGGTTCCTAATCCAAGTTCGCTTTCTGTATCGCTGATCCAGCGTTGACCAAGTGTAAAAGGCATAGTTGTTCGGCTCTAATCTTTAATTGCAGGCAATAGTTCGACCCCCGTCAAAAAAGACGGTCATCGAAAAATGGGTCCGGGAATGGAAAGGGCGCTATGGTACTGGATGGCAGCCATTTCGTCACGCGTCAAAATAGGCCAAGTTGCCCTGTCACAAGTGTAGCAAAATCGTCGTCGATGAACGGTAAAATTCCCTCCGCAACCGGCTGAAGCTGGCGGGTCAGGTAGTGATCGTAATCGAGAGGCGACTGCTGGTAATCAACGGGCTCCGGCCCGTTCGTTGTCCAGACGTATTTTATCGTCCCCCGGTTCTGATACTGTGGCGCGCGGCCCCGGCGTACATTCTCTTCGTCCGCCAGGCGCGCGGCGCGCACGTGGGGCGGGACGTTGCGCTGGTACTCCGCCAGCGGGCGGCGCAGGCGCTTGCGATACACCAGCTGGTCATCCAGCTCGCCGGCCATCAGGCTGGCGATGGTTTCGCGGATGTAGTCCTGATAGGGCTCGTTGCGGAAGATCCGCAGATAGAGCGTCTTCTGGAACTGCTGGGCCAGCGGCGTCCAGTCAGTGCGCACCGTCTCCAGCCCCTTAAACACCATTCTCTGCTTTTCACCCTCCTGGATCAGCCCGGCGTAGCGCTTCTTGCTGCCCTGGTCAGTACCGCGGATGGTGGGCATTAAAAAGCGGGCAAAATGGGTTTCAAATTCCAGTTCTAATGCGCTGGTTAACCGCTCTTTTTGCAAATGTTCCTGCCACCAGTCGTTTACGAAGGCCACCAGTTCTTTGCCGATTCGTGAGGCGTCGTCTTCTGAATGTGCGCCCTTAAGCCACACAAAGGTTGAATCCGTGTCGCCGTAGATAACGTCATAGCCCCGGGATTCAATCAGCGCTTTGGTCTGACGCATGATGTCGTGTCCGCGCATGGTGATGGACGACGCCAGACGCGGATCGAAGAAGCGGCAGGCGCTGGTACCCAGCACGCCGTAGAAAGCGTTCATAATAATTTTCAGGGCCTGCGAGAGCGGCTTGTTGCCATGACGTTTCGCCTCGTCGCGGCCGTGCCAGATGTTCCCCACAATCTCCGGCAGACAGTGTTTTTCGCGCGAGAAGCGTGCCCCCAGAAAACCTTCGGTGCTGTGCGTATCGTCTGGCTGCGCCATCCCCTCCACCAGCCCCACCGGGTCAATAAGGAAAGTGCGGATAATTGACGGGTAGAGGCTTTTGTAGTCCAGCACCAGAACCGAATCATACAGTCCTGGGCGGGAGTCCATCACGTAGCCGCCGGGGCTGGCCTGCGGCGGTACGTCCCCGAGGTTGGGCGCAACATAGCCCGCACGGTGCATTCGTGGGAAATAGAGGTGGCTAAAGGCGGCTACCGAGCCGCCGTGCCTGTCAGCCGCGAGGCCATTTACCGTCGCGCGCTCCAGCAGGAACGGCATGATCTCGGTTTTGTGGAATATCTGCGTCACCAGCTCGCAGTCTTTCAGGTTATAGGTGGCGAGCGCCGGTTTGTCTTCGTTGAAGCGCCGGTCAATCTCGTCCATGCGGTCCCACGGATTGTCGATGGATTTGCCTTCACCGAGCAATTCCTGCGCTACCGCTTCCAGAGAGAAGGAGGAGAAATTCCAGAACGCGGATTTCAGCGCCTCGATGCCGTCGATAATCAGGCGGCCGTTGGCCTGCGCAAAGAATACGCCGTTCTTAAAGCCGTGCTCGCGCCACTCCAGCTCCGTATTTCCGCGCCCGAGCATCAGTGGGATGCGATACCGCTCTGCGTGTTTTTGCAGCACGCGCAGGTCAAACTGCACCACGTTCCAGCCGATCAGCACGTCCGGGTCGTGCTCGGCAAACCACTGGTTAAGCTTCTCCAGCAGCTGCGGTCGGCTGTTGACGTACTCAAGCTGAAAATCGAGCGCGGACGCATCGCCGTTCGGCGGCCCGAGCATATAGACAACCCGCTGCCCGCAGCCTTCCAGGCCGATGCAGTACAGTTCGCCGTGGCGGGTGGTTTCGATATCCAGGGAAACCCACTTTAGCGGGGGGCGATAATGTGGATTAGGCTTCAGGCGAGCGTTGATAAGGGTGCCGTTTTGCTCAGCGCCGTCAACCCAGACGGGGGCGGTAATAAACCGCTCCATCAGAAAGCGTTCCGGCGGCCGAATGTCCGCTTCGTAGAGCGTCACGCCCGCTTCGCGCAGCAGTTTTTCGTAGCGCATCAGCTGGCGATGGGCGCGGCAGTAAAGGCCATACACCGGCTGACGATGGAAATCTTTTAGCTCAAGAGGCGTGAGGCGCCAGCCGTTCTCATCGCGCAGCAGTTGTTTTACCTTCTCGACGTAATGTTCAGGGATAAACGCGACGGATTCCTGAGGAGGAAGCGTAACGTGCAGCGGGCCGTTATCTGTCGCCAGCCAGAACGCAACCTCGGTGCCCTGAGGGGTATCCCGCCAGTGTCGGGTTAGTAAAAAGCCTTCTTGCGCCTGTGCCACGCCGCCATCCCATAAAACAAAACCAGGCCTGATTATAGCCTGGTTGAATGTTTTATGCTGGGGATATATACAGTTTATTGTCCGTAATAGGCCTTCGCGCCGTGCTTGCGCAGGTAGTGTTTATCCAGCAGGGTTTGCTGCATATCCGGCAACTGCGGTGCCAGCTGGCGGCAGAAGATCCCCATGTAGGCGATTTCCTCCAGCACTATCGCGTTATGCACCGCGTCTTGCGCGTTTTTACCCCAGGCAAACGGGCCGTGGGAGTGCACCAGTACGCCGGGCATTTGCGCCGCGTCGATCCCCTGTTTTTCAAAGGTTTCGACGATCACGTTACCCGTTTCCCATTCGTACTCACCGTTAATCTCCGCATCGGTCATCAGACGCGTGCAGGGAATGGTGCCGTAAAAGTAGTCCGCGTGGGTGGTGCCGGTGGCCGGAATGGACTGGCCCGCCTGCGCCCAGATGGTCGCGTGACGCGAATGGGTATGCACGATGCCGCCGATAGTCGGGAAGGACTGATACAGCAGACGGTGGGTGGGCGTATCGGACGACGGTTTTTTGTTACCTTCCACCACTTCACCCGTTTCGATGCTGACCACGACCATATCCTCTGCGGTCATCACCGTGTAATCCACGCCCGAAGGCTTGATCACGAATACCCCTTTTTCCCGGTCAACGGCGCTGACGTTGCCCCAGGTCAGGGTCACCAGGTTATGTTTTGGCAGCGCCAGGTTGGCTTCAAGTACCTGACGTTTGAGATCTTCTAACATCGTTGTCTCCCTGCCCGGCGAGCGCAGCGCCACCGGGCATTACGTACTTAGCGTTTTGAACCGTAATAGACTTCGTTCCAGCGCAGCGCGTCTTTAAAGGCTGGCAGACGGGTGTCGTTATCAATCACGGTCAGCTCGATATCGTGCAGCTCGGCAAACTGGCGCATATCGTTCAGGTCCAGCGCGTGGCTGAAGACGGTATGGTGCGCGCCACCCGCCAGAATCCACGCCTCTGACGCGGTTGGCAGGTCCGGCTGCGCTTTCCACAAGGCATTGGCGACCGGCAGCTTCGGCAGAGAGTGCGGGGTTTCAACCGCATCGACGCAGTTCACCAGCAGGCGGAAGCGGTCGCCGAGGTCGATCAGGCTGGCGTTGATGGCCGGACCAGTACGGGTGTTGAAGATCAGACGGGCCGGATCCGCTTTGCCGCCGATGCCGAGGTACTGCACGTCAAGGATCGGTTTCTCTTCAACCGCGATGGAGGGACACACTTCCAGCATGTGCGAACCGAGCACCAGATCGTTGCCGTTCTCGAAGTGGTAGGTGTAGTCCTCCATAAAGGAGGTGCCGCCCTGCAGACCGGTCGACATCACCTTCATGATGCGAAGCAGAGCGGCAGTTTTCCAGTCGCCTTCACCCGCAAAGCCGTAGCCCTGCTGCATCAGACGTTGTACTGCCAGACCCGGCAGCTGTTTAAGGCCGTGCAGGTCTTCAAATGTAGTGGTAAAGGCGTGGAAGCCGCCCTGTTCCAGAAAACGCTTCATGCCCAGCTCAATGCGTGCGGCATCCAGCACGTTCTGGCGCTTGTCGCCGTTGATTTGCGCCGCAGGCGTCAGGCGGTAGCTGCTTTCGTACTCGTCCACCAGCGCGCTCACGTCGCCGTCGCTGATGTCATTCACCACCTGCACCAGGTCGCCCACCGCCCAGGTATTCACGGAGAAGCCGAACTTGATCTGCGCGGCCACTTTATCGCCGTCGGTCACCGCCACTTCACGCATGTTGTCGCCGAAACGCACCACTTTCAGGTGGCGGGTATCCTGCTTAGAGACCGCCTGACGCATCCAGGAGCCGATACGCTGTTGCGCCTTGCCGTCCTGCCAGTGGCCGGTGACCACAGCGTGCTGCTGGCGCATGCGCGCGCCGATGAAGCCAAACTCGCGGCCGCCGTGCGCGGTCTGGTTCAGGTTCATGAAGTCCATGTCGATGCTGTCCCACGGCAGGGAGGCATTGAACTGAGTGTGGAACTGCAGCAGCGGTTTGTTGAGGATTGCCAGGCCGTTGATCCACATTTTGGCCGGTGAGAAGGTGTGCAGCCACACGACCAGGCCGGCGCATTTGTCGTCGTAGTTGGCGTCACGGCAGATATTGGTGATTTCGTCCGGCGTCGTACCCAGCGGCTTCAGCACGAGTTTGCACGGCAGTTTGGCTTCCGCGTTCAGCGCGTTAACCACGTGCTCCGCGTGTTTCGTTACCTGCTGCAGCGCTTCCGGTCCGTACAGATGCTGGCTGCCAATCACAAACCACACTTCATAATTATTAAAAATGGTCATCATCGTGTCCTTAATGGGTCAGGGTTGCCGTAGTGTCCGCGGTGCTTTTGGCCGGGGCGGCGACAGGGAGATAGTGAAGCTCGGCGCTTTTTGCCCATTGCTGGTAGCGCTGATAAAGCTGTTCAAAGCGTTGTGCCTGCTGGACACGCGGCTGGAGCGTGTTTTCGACGGCGCTTGCCATGTGCTGCTGCGCGGTCGGGATATCCGCATGAACGCCTGCGGCCACGGCAGCGAAAATCGCGGCGCCCAGCGCGCAGCACTGATCGGAGGCCACAATCTGCAGCGGACGGTTCAGCACGTCGCAGCAGGCCTGCATAATCACCGGGTTTTTACGGGCGATACCGCCCAGCGCCATCACGTTGTTCACGTCGATGCCCTGTTCGGTGAAGCACTCCATAATGGCGCGCGCGCCGAACGCGGTGGCGGCAATCAGACCGCCGAACAGCGCCGGGGCATCGGTCGCCAGGTTGAGATCGGTAATCACCCCTTTCAGGCGCTGGTTGGCAAACGGCGTGCGGCGTCCGTTAAACCAGTCCAGCACCACCGGCAGGTGGTCGAGGGTCGGATTTTTTGCCCATGCTTCGGTGAGCTGCGGCAGAAGCTGTTTTTTGCTCGCGGTAATCTGTGTTTTCAGCTCAGGATGCGCGGCAGCCAGCTGATCCAGCGGCCAGCCGAGCACCCGGCCAAACCAGGCGTAGATATCGCCAAATGCGGACTGACCGGCTTCGAGGCCGATAAAATCTGGCACCACGCTGCCGTCAACCTGGCCGCAAATCCCTTTCACCGCGCGGTCTCCGACGCTGGTTTTATCTGCCGTCAGGATGTCGCAGGTGGAGGTGCCGATCACTTTCACCAGCGTGTTAGGCTGCGCACCCGCGCCCACGGCACCCATGTGGCAGTCGAACGCGCCGCCGGAAATGGTCACGTTTTGCGGCAGGCCGAGACGCGTCGCCCACTCTTCGCAGAGCGTGCCGACCGGAATATCGGCGGTGAAGGTGTCGGTAAAGAGCGGGTATTTCAGATTTTTGTTGATGATCGGGTCAAGTTCATCGAAGAACGCTGCCGGAGGAAGACCGCCCCAGCCTTCATGCCACAGGGATTTATGCCCGGCGCTGCAGCGGCCGCGGCGGATATCCTGCGGGCGAGTGGTGCCGGAGAGCAGGGCGGGAACCCAGTCGCACAGCTCAATCCATGATGCCGCGGCCTGGGCGACCGAAGCGTCCGTGCGGGTAACGTGCAGGATTTTGGCCCAGAACCATTCGCTGGAGTAGATGCCGCCGATGTAGCGCGAGTAGTCGGTTTTGCCCGGCTGGTGGCATAAGCGGGTGATGGCTTCCGCCTCTTCCACGGCGGTATGGTCTTTCCAAAGCACGAACATGGCGTTCGGGTTGTCGGCAAACTCCGGGCGCAGCGCCAGCACGCGGCCTTCAGCGTCCACCGGGGCTGGCGTTGAACCGGTGCTGTCGACGCCAATCCCCACGACGTCGGCCCGCTGGGCGTCCGTCAGTTCAGCCAGCACGGTTTTGATCGCCGCTTCCATCGATTCAATGTAATCGCGTGGGTGGTGACGGAACTGGTTGTTTGGCGCATCGCAGTAGCGCCCCTCTTGCCAGCGCGGATACCACTCAACGCTGGTTGCTATCTCCTGGCCAGTCGTACAGTCCACTGCCAGCGCGCGAACCGAGTCGCTGCCAAAATCGAGGCCAATTGCAATTGCCATGGTGTTGCTCCATCCGAAACAGGTATGGAAGAACATTAGAGACTGGGGATAAAAATCGTCAGGCAGGATCCGCTAATCTTATGGACTAAATTGCTGTTACGACGGAAAGTGTGACGCCGTGCAAATATTCAATGTGGACATTTCTGCCGCACTTATAGACACTTTTGTTACTGCTTCTCTGCCCGTGCCGGCAGAAAAATCAGGGGAAAAGGCTGAAACATGGCGGACGTAAAAGAGGCGTGATGCTTTTTGGATCTTTTCGCAGGCCATTTTTATACTGCTTTTAACGATATGGACAAATGGTTTCCTTCAGGACCCTTGGGAGAACTGAATCTATGGCCGAACCGCAAAACGATCCCCTGCTGCCGGGATACTCATTTAACGCCCATCTGGTGGCGGGGCTGACGCCAATTGAGGCCGAGGGGTATCTCGATTTTTACGTCGACCGGCCGCTCGGCATGAAAGGGTATATTCTGAACCTGACCGTACGCGGGGAAGGGGTGATAAAAAACGGCGATCGGCAGTTTGTTTGCCGCCCGGGCGATATGCTGCTGTTCCCGCCGGGGGAGATCCACCACTACGGGCGTCACCCGGACGCCAAAGAGTGGTATCACCAGTGGGTCTATTTCCGCCCGCGCGCCTACTGGCAGGAGTGGCTTTCATGGCCGGCTATTTTCGCGCAAACCGGTTTTTATCGTCCGGATGAGGCGCATCTGGCGCAGTTTCGTGAACTGTTCGCACAAATTATTGAGGCGGGGCAGGCGGGCGGGCGCTATGCCGAACTGCTGGCTATCAACCTGCTTGAGCAGGTGCTGCTGCGCCGCATGGAGGCGATCAACGAGTCGCTTAACCCACCGCTGGATAACCGCGTCCGCGACGCCTGCCAGTACATCAGCGACCATCTGGCCGACAGCCAGTTTGATATCGCCAGCGTTGCCCAGCACGTCTGTCTTTCGCCGTCCCGCCTGTCACACCTGTTCCGCCAGCAGCTTGGCGTGAGCGTGCTGAGCTGGCGTGAGGATCAGCGCATCAGCCAGGCAAAGCTGTTACTCAGCACCACCCGGATGCCTATCGCGACCGTCGGACGCAACGTGGGCTTTGAAGATCAGCTCTATTTCTCTCGCGTGTTTAAGAAGTGCACCGGCGCCAGTCCCAGTGAATTCCGCGCGGGATGTGAATAAACGGTAAACATTCAGGTGAACTTCAGGAGCATCCTGTAAACTATTCAGACAATTGATGCCTTGACGCGGTGCGGGGCGCTAAGCAGAATCGCTGATTCGTTTTCTGACCGGAATAGTTATGCAGGCATTGCTGGAACACTTTATTACCCAGTCCGTTATGTACTCGCTCATCGCCGTGGCGCTGGTGGCGTTTCTGGAATCGCTGGCGCTGGTTGGGCTGATCCTGCCCGGCACCGTGATGATGGCGGGGCTTGGGGCGCTTATCGGCAGCGGTGAGGTCAATTTCTGGCAGGCGTGGCTGGCCGGGATTATCGGCTGCCTGCTGGGGGACTGGATCTCCTTCTGGCTGGGCTGGCGCTTTAAGAAGCCGCTGCACCGCTGGTCGTTCATGAAAAAGAACAAAGCGCTGCTGGATAAAACCGAACATGCGCTGCACCAGCACAGCATGTTCACCATTCTGGTAGGCCGCTTTGTCGGGCCAACGCGTCCGCTGGTGCCGATGGTGGCGGGGATGCTGGATCTGCCCGTCGCAAAATTCGTGGTGCCGAACATTATCGGCTGCGTATTCTGGCCGCCGTTTTACTTCCTGCCGGGGATCCTCGCGGGTGCGGCCATTGATATCCCTGACGATATGCAAAGCGGTGAGTTCAAGTGGCTGCTGCTGGGAACGGCGGTGCTGCTGTGGCTGGCGGTCTGGCTCTGCTGGCGGCTATGGCGCAGCGCGAAAGCCAGCGTCGATCGCCTGACGCGCTATCTCCCGCGCGCGCGCCTGCTCTGGCTGGCCCCGCTGACGCTGGGCGTGGCGGTGGTGTCGCTGGTCGCGCTGATTCGTCACCCGCTGATGCCGGTGTACGGCGAGATCCTGTTGAAGGTGGTGAGCCGTTAAGGTGTTTTCCCTCTCCCCGTGGGAGAGGGCCAGGGTGAGGGCGTCAGACCGCACGAATGCCCAACAATGAAGACGCCCCCGTGTTACCACTCAGAAGTTCTTCTGTTTCTCCATCCCACAAAATCCGTCCCTCCGCGATCACTACCGATCGCGGCGCAATGCGTGCGGCATCTTCAATGCTGTGCGAAACCATCAGCATCGTGATCTGCTGGCGCTGGCAAACCTCTTCCACCAGCGAGAGCATCTCCTGGCGCAGGGCCGGGTCGAGTGCCGAGAAGGGTTCGTCGAGCAGCAGCAGCGGCTGTTCGCGCACCAGACAACGTGCCAGCGCCACGCGCTGACGCTGGCCGCCGGAAAGCTCACCGGGCAGTCTTGAAATCAACGCGGACAGGCCCATTTGTTCGGCAATCGCCTCCAGCTTCTGACGCTGCGCAGCATTGAGTTTTAACCCCGGATCGATTCCCAGCGCGATGTTCTGCCACACCGTAAGGTGATTAAACAGATTGTTTTCCTGAAACAGCATCGACACCGGGCGCTTAGCCGGCGGAGCGTAGGTATACTCGCCATTATCAATGAATATCGACCCGCTGACAGGCTGCAAAAAACCGGCAATCAAATTGAGCAGGGTACTTTTACCGGCCCCGCTTGGGCCAAGCACCGCAATTCGCTCTCCCTGACGAACAGAGAGGGTAAAACGCATCGGCAGATGCTGGTAAAGCCAGGTTACATCAGTCAGTTTTAACATCACGCCCCGGGAGTTTTTCGATAACGGTAAATAACGCAAAGCACAGCACCAGCAGTAAAAGTGCCGTGACCGCGCCGTCCTGGCTGCGATAGGAGCCAATTTGCTGATAAAGCCAGAACGGCAGCGTGCGGAAATCCTCGTTGCCAAAGAGGGCCACCACGCCAAAATCCCCAATCGACAGCACGCAGGCGAAGGCCATCGCCTGGGCGAGCGGCCGCTTCAGGGCGCGTAGTTCGACCACTTTCAGCCGCCGCCAGCCCATAATGCCAAGGGACTGGCACAGGGCGCTGTACCGGCTGTTAACATCCCGCATCGGGTTTTCCAGCACCTTCAGCGCGTACGGTATGGCCATTAAGGCGTTGGTAAAAATGACGATGCCGTCGGCGCTTTCCGGCAGGCCGATGGTGCTGTTAAACATTAAAAAGAAGCCGGTCGCCAGCACAATGCCCGGCATCGCCAGGATCAGCATGCCCGTCAGTTCCAGCGCGTGTCCGGCTTTACGGGCATGTCGCGCGTACAGCTCGCGGCTGCTCCAGAGCAGCATCATGGTCAGCGCCACGCAGATTAGCCCGGCTGCCAGCGCGATACGCAATGAGGTCCATGTGGCTTGCCACAGGACCGGCTGTTGAAGTACCGATACCACATTCCTGTTGAGGCCATCGGCGATCACGGCCAGCAGCGGCGGCAGCAGAAGCAGGAGCGCCAGCGCAATCAGCATCACGTCCGAGATGCGGCTGTGCAGGCTGTCCTGCGGATCGCGCCAGCCAGAAAGATTATTGCTTCCTGCGGGGATCGCTTTGCTCAGCCGCTGGCTGAGTAACACCAGCGCCAGGCAGCACACCATCTGTACGATCGCCAGCAACGCGGCGCGGCCCGGATCGTAGTCGTAACTTAATGCCTGATAGATCGCCAGCTCAATGGTGGTGGCCTGCGGGCCGCCGCCGAGAGAAAGCACGGTCGCAAAGCTGGCGAAACAGAGCATAAAGATCAGCGCGGCCACCGGGGCAATCTGGCGTCGCAGCCACGGCCATTCGACAAAGCGGAAGAATGACCATCCGCGCATGCCGAGCTGGGCGGCAATCTGTCGCTGCTCGCCGGGAATGTTCTCCAGCGCCTGTAAAAACAGGCGCGTCGCCATCGGCATATTGAAGAAAATGTGTGCCAGCAGGATGCCCTTCAGGCCGTAAGGGGAGAAGGTCCATTCCAGACCAAGCAGGTTGAAGAGGGAGGCCAGCCAGCCCTGACGACCGTAGACGCTCAGGATGCCAAAGACGGCCACCAGTACGGGCAGGATCAGCGTCATGGCGCACAGGCGCAGCAGTGCCAGCCTGCCGGGGAAACTTCTGCGATAGAGGGCGCGCGCAAGGAAAATGGCCGGGATGACTGACAGCAGCGCGGAAAGAAACGCCTGCCAGAAGGAGAAACGGATGACGTGCCAGAGATAGCTATCGTGCCAGAGCGCGAGCAGATCGCTCTCTGGCGCGTTAAACCACAGCGCCAGAAACGCTCCCAGACTGACGACCACCATCAGTATGGCGGCAATCAGTCCGGGAACTAACCAGCCGGGGATCAGCGGCTGACGGCGCGTTGCCATTCGCTTATCCATGCGGCGCGCTGCGCGGCAACCTGCTGCGGCGTAAATTCCAGCGCGGTCTGCGGTTTGTTCAGCTGCTCAAAGCCTGCCGGCAGCGCCGCGTCGGTAACCGGGTACATCCAGTTGCCCGTCGGAATGGCGTTCTGGAATGCCGGGGAGACCATAAATTTCAGGAACTTCTCGGCCAGTTCCGGCTGCTTGCTGGCAGCGGTCCGCGCCGCCACTTCCACCTGGAGATAATGCCCTTCGGCAAAGTTCGCGGCGGCGTAGTTGTCTTTCTTCTCGGCAATAATATGATAGGCCGGAGAGGTGGTGTAGCTCAGCACCAGATCGCTTTCGCCTTTCAGGAACAGGCCGTAGGCTTCGCTCCAGCCTTTAGTGACCGTAACGGTTTTCGCAGCCAGCTTTTGCCACGCCTCCGGCGTTTTGTCGCCGTAGACTTTCTGCATCCACAGCAGCAGGCCCAGACCCGGCGTGCTGGTGCGCGGATCTTCGTATATCACGCGCCATTTCTGGTCGCTTTCGACCAGCTCTTTCAGGCTCTTCGGCGGGTTCTTCAGCTTGTTTTTATCGTAGACGAACGCAAAGTAGCCGTAATCGAAGGGAACGAAGGTGTCGTTTTTCCAGCCGCCCGGCACGTTTACGGCATCTGCCGCCACGCCGCTTTTGGCAAACAGTTTAGTTTGCGTGGCGGCTTCCAGCAGGTTGTTATCCAGCCCGAGCACCACGTCGGCCTTGCTGTTTTTCCCTTCCATGCGCAGGCGGTTAAGCAGCGACACGCCATCTTCCAGCGCCACGAACTTCAGCTCGCAGTTGCAGTCGGCTTCAAAGGCTTTTTTAACCACCGGGCCGGGGCCCCAGTCGGCGGAGAAGGAGTCGTAGGTATAGACCGTCAGAACAGGCTTAGCAAAAACAGGCAGCGCAACCAGCGCCAGCAGAGGAAGAACGTTTTTTAACACTTTGCACCTCAGGGTTGAGTGGCAAAGGATTTTGAGAAACAGCCTCAAATCCCTTCGCCGGCGTTATCCGGATCAGGTTCGACGGGTATTATCTCAGCGCACATCTGTGATGCAGCACCCCGTTGAGAACGGCGCTATTGTAATGATTTGGTGAATATTACGAAAGCGTTATGGCTCCGGCGGCGCAAACCAGGCGGATTTAAAATCAAACCAGCCCAGGGTATTCATCCGCAGGCCGCGCATGCTGCGCTGTCCCTGGATCAGCAGCCAGTGGTGGATCAACGGTACGATCGTCTGCCCGGCCAGCAGCTCCTGGCACCACGCGGCCAGATCCATCTCTCCTGCCCGCCACTTCGCGGCGTCCTGCTGCCAGTCCCGGCTGATGCAGTACTGAATGAGAGGCACTTCATACAGGTGTGAAAAGAGCGAGAAATCAAGCGGCAGCGTGAAGTTGGCGCTGTTGAGCCAGATATCGCTGACGACATCCCCGCGGTGCCATTCATCATAATCGACTTCCTGTATCGCCAGCGTCACGCCCTCGGCTGCCAGCAGCTTACTCATGATCCTTGCGATAAACCGGTGCTCAATGTGATCGCGATAGTAGCTGAGGGTGATGGTCTCCAGCCCGGCGGGTTTTTCACTGCGCACCGGCTGAGCATGGTGCCAGCGCGGAAGCAGGCCATAGGCCGGAAACCACCAGGTCTGGTATTGCTCTTCAGCGTGATAAATCAGGTTCGCCGGGGCCAGAATATGGCTGATCCACTTGCGGACGTCGTGGTTCGCCCCGCGGTGGCTGCGGCTGTCAAAAAGAAGATAGTAGCAGCCCTCCTCCAGGCGACTCTCGAACGCCTTTTCGCTGGTTGTTGGCCCCTCCAGGGTGAGGCCTGCGCTCAGCTCTTCGTTGAGGTCCGGTAACACCCAGACGTTCACTTCGTCGATCAGCGCCCGATAGCCGAAATAGTCATCGAAGGCGCGGATCTTCAGCTGATTGCTGTTATTGCGCGTAACGGAGTAGGGGCCTGTACCGATCGGCTGGCTGGAAAAATTGTTCAGGGATCGCCACTCGGCAGGCAGGATCATTGAGGGCACATAGCCCAGCAGCCACGGCAGCCATCTGTCCGGCTGGGACAGCTCAATGTCCAGCGTCCAGGCCGTTGGGGAGTGGATCCGCGTGATATGCGAATAGAGCGGCAGCGTGCGGGCGCGCTCTAAAGAAGCGATGACGTCACGCATCTCCAGCTCGCGGCCATGGTGGAAGTGAATGCCCGGGCGTAAAAAGAAACGCCAGTGCAGGGGGGAAAGCTGCTGCCAGTGATGGGCGATATCCGCTTCCAGTTCCCCGTTTTCCTCATTTATTTTCGTCAGGCCGCTGAATATCTGTCGGGCCATGTGGGTTTCAGAGCGACGCAGCGCCGTACCGGGCAGCAGATTTTTCATTGGGCGGTAGTAAAGCACCCGCAGAATGTGGCGTCCCTGACGAAAGCTGCGTCCCAGGTGCGAGACCAGCATCTGGCGCACGGCGGCTTTGTCGCCCACCAGCTGGACCAGCTGATCGATGCGGTCCTGCTCCAGCAGATCCTCCGCCCGCTGCTGCTGCAGCGCCAGGCCGGTATACAGGAAGGTCAAGCGTGAGCGCTTGCCGCGTCCCGCCTCGGCCTCCCAGCTTAGCCAGCCCTGCTGCTGCATAGTGTTGAGTAACGTGCGCATATGGCGGCGAGAGCAGTTGAGGAGTTCTGCCAGCTCGTTAAGCGTTGTCTCCTGCGATTGACCCTCGCAGCACTGCCACAGGCGGATAAATTGTTGTTGCAGTCGACCGGATGGCATAAAAGAGGAACTCCTGACAAAAAATCAGCAATTTATTAATCCCTATATTAAGCCAATAATGCTTCCCGATGAAGTGAGGAGGTAAATTATGAAGAGGTCTACCGCACGTCAGTTTTATCAGCAGTACTTTTCAGCGACAAAGGGAGTGTCCTGGCTGGCCCGCCAGTGTGCAGAGCACCGGCTGAGAATCCTGGAAGATCTGATGCAGTGGGACGTTACGAAACCGACCTCTTCTCGCTAACTCGCCTCGATCATGTGTGACTGAGTATTGGTGTTTATCACCCGCCAGCAAAATGTTTTTGCTGGCTTTTTTCGTTTATTCTTTCACCCAATTTCGATTCGCTTTCACAAGGACTTGCGCATGCTGTGGTTGATGACGATGGGGCGCCGCCTGAACGGCGTGTACGCCGCTTTTATGCTGGTGGCCTTCATGATGGGCGTGGCCGGTGCGCTACAGGCACCGACGCTGAGCCTGTTTCTCAGCCGCGAGGTGGGGGCGCAGCCGTTTTGGGTGGGCCTGTTTTATACCGTTAACGCGATTGCCGGGATCCTCGTTAGCCTGGGGCTGGCGAAACGATCCGACAGCCAGGGCGATCGCCGCAGGCTGATCCTCTTTTGCTGCGCCATGGCCGTGGGCAACGCGCTGCTTTTTGCCTTTAACCGTCATTACCTGACGCTCATCACCTGCGGCGTGCTGCTGGCCTCTCTGGCGAACACTGCCATGCCGCAGCTGTTCGCGCTGGCCCGTGAATATGCCGACAGCTCGGCGCGAGAGGTGGTGATGTTCAGCTCGGTGATGCGCGCACAGCTCTCGCTCGCGTGGGTCATCGGTCCGCCGCTGGCCTTCATGCTGGCGCTGAACTATGGCTTTACGGTCATGTTTTCTATCGCGGCAGGCATTTTTATTATCAGTCTGGCTCTGATTGCCTTTGCGCTGCCGTCTGTCGCCCGGGTTGAGCAGACGACGGATAAGCCGATCACTCAGGTGAGCGGCTGGCAGGATAAAAACGTGCGGATGCTGTTTATCGCCTCCACGCTGATGTGGACCTGCAACACCATGTACATTATTGATATGCCGCTGTGGATCAGCAGCGATCTAGGCCTACCGGACAAGCTTGCGGGGATCTTAATGGGGACCGCCGCCGGGCTGGAAATTCCGGCGATGATTCTGGCGGGGTATTACGTTAAGCGCTTCGGAAAGCGTCGGATGATGATTGTTGCCGTGGCGGCCGGGGTGCTGTTCTACGCGGGACTGCTACTTTTCCATTCGCGTGAAGCGTTGCTGGCGCTACAGCTGTTTAATGCCGTGTTTATTGGCATCGTTGCCGGGATCGGCATGCTCTGGTTCCAGGATCTCATGCCCGGCCGCGCCGGCTCTGCGACTACGCTTTTTACCAACAGCATTTCGACGGGCGTTATTCTGGCGGGGGTGATTCAGGGCGCGCTGGCGCAAAGTTATGGTCATGCCTCGGTTTACTGGATGATTGCGGCGATTTCAGTGGTAACGCTTGGGCTGACCTGCCGGGTCAAGGATGTTTGATTCTGGAAGGTGGCTTCACGAAATGAAACGATTTTCTGACAGATACAGAGAAGGCGCATAGAGTGCGTGACGGGTGCTTGAGGCTGTTTGCCTCAGGCTTTCGCAAGAGGCAAACAGTGGAGAGTCCCACATCAAAAAACTGATGGGGAGACAAACTTCACAACCAACATTGCGAGGTTAGTCTCTTCATTGCCGAAAAGCAATAAGGAGGCTGGAATGCCAAAACGTACTCTGCTGTTAGGTTTGTTTCTGATCTGTACGACGCTATTGATCTTCACCTGGATGGTGCGTGATTCGCTGTGTGAGTTGCACTTCAGACAGGAGAAAACAGAGCTGGCGGCAGTGTTGGCTTACGAAGCGAAACGTTAGCGGTATTGGCGGGGGAAGTGTCCCCGCCTCTCCAGAGTGGTTGAGCCTCAACGCACCCTTATCAATGGCCCGCGCCCTGCGGGCCATTGCCTTTAGCCCATAAACGCAGGCTGTTTTTTCTCGTACGCTGAGATGGCGTCCTCGTGCTGGAGCGTCAGGCCAATGCTGTCCAGACCGTTCAACATGCAGTGGCGACGGAAGGCATCAATGCTGAAGCTGTAGGTCTTATCCCCGGCTTTCACCACTTCCGCTTCCAGATCCACCTCAAACGCCATCCCCGGATTTGCCTTAACCAGCGCGAACAGTTCATCGACCTGCTCGTCGCTCAGCGTCACAGGCAGCAACTGGTTGTTGAAGCTGTTGCCATAGAAGATATCCGCGAAGCTCGGGGCGATAACCACCTTAAAGCCGTAGTCGGTCAGCGCCCAGGGCGCATGCTCACGCGAGGAGCCGCAGCCGAAGTTTTCCCGCGCCAGAAGAATGGATGCACCTTTGTATTCCGGGAAGTTCAGGACGAACTCCGGGTTTGGCACTTCGCCTTTGTCGTCCAGAAAACGCCAGTCGTTGAACAAGTGTGCGCCAAAACCGGTGCGGGTCACTTTCTGCAAAAACTGCTTCGGAATGATCGCGTCCGTATCGACGTTAGCGGCGTCCAGCGGGACAACACGGCCCGTATGTTGGGTAAATTTCTCTGCCATGATTGTCTCCTTATTTCAGGCTGCGAATATCGGCGAAATGGCCGGTGACTGCCGCAGCGGCGGCCATTGCCGGGCTGACCAGGTGGGTGCGTCCACCCCGGCCCTGACGGCCTTCAAAATTACGGTTGCTGGTGGAGGCGCAGCGTTCGCCCGGATTCAGGCGGTCGTTGTTCATCGCCAGACACATGGAGCAGCCCGGCAGACGCCATTCGAAGCCTGCTTCGATAAAGATCTTATCCAGTCCTTCCGCTTCCGCCTGGGCTTTCACCGGACCGGAGCCAGGAACCACCAGCGCCTGCACGCCCGGCGCCACTTTGCGGCCTTTGGCAATCTCTGCCGCCGCGCGTAAATCCTCGATACGGGAGTTGGTGCAGGAGCCGATGAACACCTTATCAATGTTCACGTCGGTCAGCGGTACGCCGGGTGTCAGCCCCATATAGGCCAGCGCTTTTTCCGCGCTGGCGCGTTCGACCGGATCGGCGAAGGAAGCCGGGTCAGGAATGCTGTCGTTGACGGAGATGACCTGGCCAGGATTGGTACCCCATGTGACTTGCGGCGCAATCTCTTCCGCCTGCAGCGTGACAACGGTATCAAAGGTGGCACCGTCGTCAGTTTTCAGGGTTTTCCAGTACGCGACCGCGTCGTCAAAATCCTGACCTTTCGGCGCGTGCAGACGGCCTTTCACATAGTTGAAGGTGGTTTCGTCCGGTGCGACCAGGCCTGCTTTAGCGCCCATCTCAATAGCCATATTGCACAGGGTCATGCGACCTTCCATGCTCAGCGCCTGAATGGCTTCACCGCAGAATTCCACCACGTGACCGGTACCGCCTGCGCTGCCGGTTTTGCCGATAATCGCCAGCACGATATCTTTCGCAGTGATACCCGGCGCGGCTTTGCCCTTCACCTCAATCTTCATGGTTTTGGCGCGGCCCTGTTTCAGAGTCTGCGTCGCCAGAACGTGCTCAACTTCCGATGTGCCGATGCCGAACGCCAGCGCGCCAAACGCGCCGTGGGTCGCGGTATGGGAGTCGCCGCAGACGATGGTCATGCCCGGCAGCGTAATACCCTGCTCAGGTCCCATCACGTGGACGATGCCCTGATACGGGTGGTTCAGATCGTACAGCTCCACGCCAAATTCGTTGCAGTTCTTGATCAGCTCCTGCATCTGGATGCGCGCCATCTCCCCGGAAGCATTGATGTCTTTGGTCTGGGTGGAGACGTTGTGATCCATCGTGGCAAAGGTTTTACCCGGCTGGCGCACCGGACGCTTGTGCGCGCGCAGGCCGTCGAAGGCCTGTGGAGAGGTCACTTCGTGCACCAGGTGGCGGTCAATGTACAGCAGCGGGGTTTCGTTTGGCGCCTCGTAGACAACGTGCGCATCAAACAATTTTTCATATAACGTCTTGGCCATGATTACACCCCTTCAGCGACATAGCGGGCAATGATGTCGCCCATTTCATCAGTACTGACTGCTGCCGTGCCGCGCGCTAAGTCACCGGTACGGACGCCTTCTTCTAACGCCCGGTTAATGGCGTTTTCAATTGCGGTTGCTGCGTCGCCTGCATCGAGGCTGTAGCGCAGCAGCAGGGCCAGGGAGAGGATCTGCGCAATCGGGTTCGCAATGTTCTTGCCTGCGATATCCGGCGCGGAACCGCCCGCCGGTTCGTACAGGCCAAAGCCTTCTTCATTCAGGCTGGCCGATGGCAGCATGCCCATAGAGCCGGTGATCATCGCGCACTCGTCAGACAAAATATCGCCGAACAGGTTGGAGCAGAGCAGCACGTCAAACTGGGACGGATCCTTAATCAGCTGCATGGTCGCGTTGTCGATGTACATATGCGACAGCTCAACGTCCGGGTACTGCTTAGCGACTTCACTGACGATCTCGCGCCACAAAATGGACGACTGCAGCACGTTCGCCTTATCAATGGAGGTCACCTTATGGCGGCGCTTGCGTGCAGATTCAAAGGCGATATGGGCGATACGTTCAATTTCGAAACGGTGGTACACCTCGGTATCAAACGCTTTCTCGTGCTGCCCGCTGCCTTCGCGACCTTTTGGCTGACCGAAGTAGATCCCGCCCGTCAGCTCACGCACGCACAGGATGTCGAAACCGTTGGCCGCGATATCCGCGCGCAGCGGACAAAACTCTTCCAGCCCCTGATACAGCTTAGCCGGACGCAGGTTACTGAACAGCTTAAAATGTTTACGCAGCGGCAGGAGCGCGCCGCGCTCTGGCTGCTCTGCCGGCGGCAGGTGTTCCCATTTTGGGCCACCGACGGAGCCAAACAGCACGGCATCGGCATTTTCGCAGCCTTCAACGGTGGTTTTCGGCAATGGCGTTCCGTGGTTATCAATCGCAATACCGCCCACGTCGTAGTGGCTGGTGGTAATTTTCATCGCAAAACGCGAGCGAACGGCTTCCAGTACTTTCAGCGCCTGTGCCATCACTTCCGGACCAATACCGTCACCCGGCAACACAGCAATATGGTAGTTCTTCGACATTACACGGTTTCCTTGTTGTTCTCTTTATTCTGAGCTTTGCGTTGCAACTCTTTTTCGACTTCAGCGGCGCGCCAGATGTTGTTCAGGACGTGCACCATCGCTTTCGCGGAGGATTCGACAATATCCGTCGCCAGGCCCACACCGTGGAAACGGCGGCCATTATAGTTGACGACGATATCCACCTGACCCAGCGCGTCTTTACCGTGCCCTTTCGCCGTCAGGTCGTATTTCACCAGCTCTACGTCGTACTCGGTAACGCGGTTGATCGCCTGATAGATGGCATCCACAGGGCCGTTACCGTTGGCGGCTTCCGCTTTGATTTCATCACCGCAGGCCAACTTGACCGAGGCGGTAGCGATGTCGCTGGAGCCGGACTGCACGTTGAAGTAGTCCAGACGGAAGTGCTCTGGCTCTTCCTGCTGCTTGTTGATGAAGGCCAGCGCTTCCAGGTCGTAATCGAATACCTGGCCTTTCTTGTCGGCCAGCTTCAGGAACGCGTCGTACAGCTGATCCATGTTGTAATCGCTGTCCTGATAGCCCATCTCTTCCATCCGGTGTTTCACTGCCGCACGACCGGAACGGGAGGTCAGGTTCAGCTGAACCTGGTTCAGGCCGATGGATTCCGGAGTCATGATTTCGTAGTTTTCACGGTTTTTCAGCACGCCGTCCTGGTGAATACCGGAGGAGTGGGCGAACGCGCCGGTTCCAACAATCGCCTTGTTAGCCGGGATCGGCATGTTGCAAATCTGGCTGACGGTCTGGCTGGTGCGCCAGATTTCATTGTGATTGATGCGGGTGTGCACGTTCATGATGTCTTTGCGGACCTTGATGGCCATGATCACTTCTTCCAGTGAACAGTTGCCCGCGCGTTCACCGATACCGTTCATTGCACCTTCTACCTGACGTGCACCGGCGTGCACCGCAGCGATGGCATTGCCTACGGCCAGGCCCAAATCATCATGGGTATGTACTGAGATGATTGCTTTATCAATGTTAGGTACGCGCTCATACAGGCCGGTAATGATGTTGGAGAACTCAAACGGCATGGTATAGCCGACGGTGTCCGGGATGTTGATGGTTTTAGCGCCCGCGTTGATGGCGGCTTCGACTACGCGCGCCAGGTCTTCAATCGGCGTACGGCCCGCATCTTCACAGGAGAATTCAACGTCATCGGTGTAGTTGCGTGCGCGCTTAACCATGTATACCGCGCGTTCAATGACCTCATCCAGCGTGCTGCGCAACTTGGTTGCGATGTGCATTGGTGAGGTTGCAATAAAGGTATGAATACGGAAGGCTTCGGCCACCTTCAGCGACTCAGCCGCAACGTCGATGTCTTTCTCTACGCAGCGCGCCAGACCGCACACGCGGCTGTTTTTAATGGTGCGGGCGATAGTCTGTACGGATTCAAAATCACCCGGAGAGGAGACGGGGAAACCGACCTCCATCACGTCGACGCCCATACGCTCGAGAGCCAGCGCAATCTGCAGTTTTTCTTTTACACTCAGGCTTGCCTGTAATGCCTGTTCACCGTCACGTAAAGTAGTATCGAAAATAATGACTTGCTGGCTCATGGGTTAGGTCCTTGTCAGTCTTAGGGCGCCTTGCTACGAGCATAAAAAAACCCGCGCAGTGGCGCGGGTTTTTAGTCTTACTGGTGACGATTCAACGCTGAATTTCGCCCGCCAGTCTACCGCGCACAGTGGATGCGTTTAGTAGTAGACCGATGAAACGAATGGTGCGTGTCATGAATCGTGCTCCGTTAAATTCAATATGCTTTTAGTGGTACTGGATACAGCTGGGCATGTCAACCCCTGATGGTAAAAACGGCCCCAGAAGGCTAAACAGAGAGGGTGTGTTGTTTAGCTTATTGTGCTGGGTTTTCGATTTTTAACTTAACTAATTGTCTATTTTTGGACTTAAAAAACATTTGCAGAAACGAATAAACATAACTGGTATTTTTCAGGTGACGCAGTCCTCACAAATGCTTTCTCTTTAAACCGTTTTACTATCATCGAGTTATCTTTTTTGAGAGAACTTTTTCTCCCTTCAAATAGAATCATTGATAACAGATTGTTAACTTAATTCTGCTCAATGTCGATAACAGTTTAATTATACTTAAGTCATCCTTAACTGGATGGTTATTGTATATTGATTTGGTTTATGGTTTCATTCAAACACTAAAGTTAAGCATATCCTTTGTGCCGTTTTGTATTATAGCATTATTAGATAATCTTTATATATTCCGATTTTTAAACAATTTTCTTTCGCTGGTCGTATCTGCATGGTAAATCATATTTTTCGAAATTATTACAGTGCGTTGGCGAAGGGAGTGTAGCGTGACAGTGGAGTCAGAAGTGCCAGAAAATAATATTAAACAACCACAGATTACTGATGGAATTAAACCACAGTTACGCACGGTGGATCTTAATCTACTGACGGTGTTTGATGCTGTCATGCAGGAGCAGAATATCACGCGTGCGGCACAAGCCCTGGGGATGTCACAGCCTGCCGTAAGTAATGCCGTTGCCAGGCTTAAGGTTATGTTCAACGACGAATTGTTTGTTCGTTATGGAAGAGGGATCCAGCCTACAGCGCGGGCTTTCCAGCTTTTCGGCTCCATCCGCCAGGCGCTGCAGCTGGTGCAAAATGAGCTGCCGGGCTCGGGCTTTGAACCCTTAAGCAGTGAGCGAGTATTCCATCTCTGCGTCTGCAGTCCATTAGATAATTATCTGACATCAATTATTTATAATAAAGTTGAAGAGATCGCACCTAATATTAATCTCGTCTTTAAATCGTCCTTAAATCAAAACACCGAACACCAGTTACGTTACCAGGAAATCGAATTCGTCCTGGGTTATGAAGAATTCCGCCGTCCTGAATTTTCCTGTGTACCGCTGTTTAAAGATGAAATGGTGCTGGTTGCCAGCAAAAAACATCCACGACTGAATGCGCCGTTACGTGAAAGTGACGTTTATAGCGAACAGCATGCCGTTGTTGCGCTCGACAGATATGCCTCCTTTAGCCTGCCCTGGTACGACACTGCGGAGAAACAGGCGAGCGTGGCTTATCAGGGGATGGCCATGGTCAGCGTATTAAACGTCGTTTCCCAGACGCAGCTGGTGGCAATTGCCCCACGCTGGCTGGCAGAAGAGTTCTCTGGCGCGTTAAATCTGCAAATTTTGCCTCTGCCGCTCAAGCTAAATAGCCGCACCTGCTATCTCTCCTGGCATGAAGCTGCTGGACGGGATAAAGGACATCAGTGGATGGAAGAGCTACTTATTAGCATCTGCCGTCGGTAATCGAGTCAGGATAAATTGCATCTTTGCATGTGATTTATCCTGGTTTTGTTTCTTTTATTAATATTTTGTTCTGTTGCGTATTTTATCTGGTGGCTGCCAGGCCCGTAAAAATAGATGATTTTCTACATCGCCGCGCTTTTCAGCGATGATTTATCATCTCATCCCCTAATTTCAGATGAATTAACCATATCCTCTGACAATGTCTGTTTTTTCTGCTTTCACGGCCTCTTATCTCTCCTGGTTTGCGAATTGCCTGCCTCATAACGAGCGGTTAAGGTAAGTATCACTCTGCAAAATAGAAGACGGGTTCATCCCGATCGCAAGACGGTGCGGAAATGAATTCGGCGGTCCGTCTATAACAAAATGCCTGGAGGCAAAGCATGGAGATGTTGTCTGGCGCGGAAATGGTCGTCCGGTCGCTGATCGATCAGGGCGTAAAGCAAGTGTTCGGCTATCCTGGCGGCGCGGTCCTCGATATTTATGACGCACTGCATACGGTAGGGGGTATTGACCATGTGCTGGTACGCCATGAGCAGGCGGCGGTACATATGGCCGATGGCCTGGCGCGTGCGACGGGTGAAGTGGGCGTGGTCCTGGTCACGTCGGGGCCCGGTGCAACAAACGCCATTACCGGCATTGCGACCGCGTACATGGACTCTATTCCGCTGGTGATCCTTTCCGGACAGGTCGCGACATCACTGATTGGCTATGATGCGTTTCAGGAGTGCGACATGGTCGGGATTTCGCGTCCCGTCGTGAAGCACAGCTTCCTGGTCAAGCAAACCGAAGACATTCCTGGCATTCTGAAGAAGGCGTTCTGGCTGGCGGCAAGCGGGCGCCCGGGGCCGGTGGTGGTCGATCTCCCTAAAGATATCCTGAACCCTGCAAACAAGCTGCCTTATGTCTGGCCGGAATCGGTGAGCATGCGCTCTTACAACCCAACAACGCAGGGCCACAAAGGTCAGATCAAACGCGCGCTGCAAACGCTGCTGGCCGCTAAAAAACCGGTGGTCTATGTCGGTGGCGGGGCCGTCAATTCAGCGTGTGAGGCACAGCTTCGTGAACTGGTTGAAAAGCTCAATCTTCCTGTTGCGTCATCGCTGATGGGACTCGGAGCGTTTCCCGCTACCCACCGACAGGCGCTCGGCATGTTGGGTATGCACGGTACCTATGAAGCCAACATGACGATGCATCATTCTGACGTCATCTTTGCCGTCGGCGTGCGTTTTGACGATCGTACGACCAACAACCTGGCGAAGTATTGCCCGAATGCCACCGTGCTGCACATTGATATCGATCCGACGTCAATTTCAAAAACGGTGTCGGCTGATGTACCTATCGTCGGCGACGCGCGACAGGTCCTTGAACAAATGCTGGATCTGCTGGCGCTGGAAAACACAGCGCAACCGCTGGATGAAATCCGTGACTGGTGGCAGCAAATTGAGCAATGGCGCGCGCGGCAGTGTCTGAAATATGACACCCAAAGCGAGCATATTAAGCCGCAGGCGGTCATCGAAACGGTATGGCGACTGACGAAAGGCGACGCGTATGTGACCTCTGACGTGGGCCAGCATCAAATGTTTGCCGCCCTCTATTATCCGTTTGATAAACCGCGTCACTGGATCAACTCGGGAGGTTTAGGCACGATGGGCTTTGGCCTGCCTGCCGCGCTGGGCGTGAAGCTGGCGCTGCCAAATGAAACCGTCGTCTGCGTGACCGGAGACGGCAGTATTCAGATGAACATTCAGGAACTTTCCACCGCGCTGCAATATGAGCTGCCGGTACTGGTGCTCAACCTCAATAACGGCTATCTCGGTATGGTGAAGCAGTGGCAGGATATGATCTACTCGGGCCGCCACTCTCAGTCATATATGAAATCGCTGCCGGATTTTGTTCGTCTTGCTGAAGCTTACGGTCATATAGGGATGCGGGTGACCGATCCGGCTGAGCTGGAAACGAAGCTCGCCGAAGCGCTTGAGCACGTTAAAAACAACCGCCTCGTCTTTATGGATGTCATCGTTGATGGAACCGAGCACGTTTATCCGATGCATATTCGCGGCGGCGGTATGGACGAGATGTGGTTAAGCAAAACGGAGAGAACCTGATATGCGCCGGATATTATCGGTATTACTGGAAAACGAGTCTGGCGCACTGTCGCGCGTCATTGGGCTTTTTGCGCAGCGTGGCTATAACATTGAAAGCCTGACCGTGGCGCCAACGGACGATCCGACGCTGTCGCGTATGACGATTCAGACCGTTGGCGATGCCAAGGTAATTGAGCAGATCGAGAAACAGCTGCATAAGCTGGTCGATGTGCTGCGCGTAAGCGAGCTGGGGCAGGGCGCTTACGTTGAGCGTGAGGTCATGCTGGTAAAAATACAGGCCAGCGGTTACGGGCGCGAAGAGGTCAAACGCAATGCGGATATTTTCCGCGGACAGATCATCGACGTCACGCCTTCTCTTTATACGGTTCAACTGGTCGGAACCAGTGACAAGCTGGACGCTTTCCTGGCATCCGTGCGGGATGTAGCAAAAATTGTTGAGGTGGCGAGATCGGGGATCGTTGGTCTGTCACGCGGCGAGAAAATCATGCGGTAGTTGTTAAAAAGGTTCGCCTCTTTCAGCCCGGTCACCAAAGCCGGGCTTTTTTTTGCGTAATCAGCCGACAACGCAGATAAAAGCGGTTGCCGCGAAGGCTTTTCTGCGTTTAGATGTTAAAAGATTTAACCATAACCTTGACAGGGCCATGGACTCTTTTCTTTTTTTAAGGGGCAATTGTGAAACTGGATGAAATCGCCCGGCTAGCCGGCGTGTCACGAACAACGGCCAGCTATGTGATTAACGGCAAAGCAAAGCAGTACCGCGTCAGCGATAAGACCGTTGAAAAAGTTATGGCGGTGGTTCGTGAGCATAACTACCATCCGAATGCTGTCGCTGCCGGCCTGCGTGCCGGGCGCACCCGCTCTATTGGTCTGGTGATCCCGGATCTGGAAAACACCAGCTATACCCGTATCGCCAACTATCTCGAACGTCAGGCCCGCCAGCGCGGTTACCAGCTGCTGATAGCCTGTTCTGAAGACCAGCCCGATAACGAGATGCGCTGCATTGAACATCTGCTCCAGCGTCAGGTCGATGCCATCATCGTCTCGACCTCCTTACCGCCGGAGCATCCGTTTTACCAGCGCTGGGCGAACGATCCGTTCCCCATCGTGGCGCTGGACCGCGCGCTCGATCGTGAGCATTTCACAAGCGTAGTGGGTGCCGATCAGGATGACGCGGAAATGCTGGCCGCTGAGCTGAGAACCTTCCCCGCTGAAACGGTGCTATATCTTGGCGCGCTGCCCGAGCTTTCCGTAAGCTTCCTGCGTGAGCAAGGGTTCAGAACCGCCTGGAAAGACGATCCGCGTGAAGTCCACTATCTCTATGCCAACAGCTATGAACGCGAAGCCGCTGCGCAGCTGTTCGAAAAATGGCTGGAGACGCACCCGATGCCCCAGGCGCTGTTCACCACGTCATTTGCCCTTCTGCAGGGGGTAATGGATGTCACCTTGCGTCGTGAAGGCAAGCTTCCCTCTGACCTGGCGATCGCCACGTTTGGGGATAACGAGCTTCTCGATTTCCTTCAGTGCCCAGTGCTGGCGGTGGCCCAGCGTCACCGAGATGTAGCGGAACGCGTCCTGGAGATTGTTCTGGCGAGCCTGGATGAGCCGCGCAAACCGAAGCCGGGTCTGACGCGTATCAAACGTAATCTCTATCATCGCGGAATTTTGAGCCGCCATAAATGAAATGACGGGGCGGCGAAAAACCGCCCCTTTTTACAGGAATAATTCGCCGAGTTAATTCCCGCAGTGAAATTAGGATAATTCTTGAGAGATCCTAATCTACTATTTTTCTTAATTCGTTTTGCCGTTTAAAAGGGTCCTTAAAGAATCATGAAGCGATTTTTAAAAGCCTCTCTTTGTATTACTTTGTTACAAACCCTCTTCGGTCGATGAATATTCAGACGTTTTTCCTTCCCCTCGACCGGCCAGCAACGCAACCGCCGCTTCCACCGACCGATTGAGTGAATCTGGCGCTGTTATCCCCTGACAATCTGTCATAAAATGCTGCCCGCGTCGCAAACTGACACTTTATATTTATCTGCGATGATATTGAGTGAGCCTTAACGCTAGTGTGCATATTCGGTTTTTTTCTTACAAATATTCATAACGTTAATTTGCCTCGCCAGTTGTGCAGTTATTAACCAGGACTGTTTATCTCTGTAAATAGAGGGCTTTCGGGTCTCTACGGGGAGAGTCCTGGCTTGACAAGCTTTTCCCTCGCTCCGTAAACTCCTTTAGGTGGGAATTTGTGGGTTAAAGTGGTGAGGAGGGGTGAGACTGGCATGTTCCGTGGAGCTACGTTAGTCAATCTCGACAGCAAAGGGCGTTTATCGGTCCCAACCCGATACCGCGACCAGCTGATTGAGAATGCTTCGGGTCAAATGGTTTGCACCATTGACATCAACTCCCCCTGCCTGCTGCTTTACCCCTTACCTGAATGGGAAATCATTGAGCAAAAGCTGTCGCGACTGTCGAGCATGAACCCGCAAGAGCGCCGCGTGCAGCGGCTGTTATTGGGACATGCCAGTGAGTGTCAGATGGATAGCGCCGGGCGATTACTGATTGCGCCCGTGCTGCGGCAACATGCCGGTCTGACCAAAGAAGTGATGCTGGTCGGGCAGTTCAACAAGTTTGAACTGTGGGACGAAACGACCTGGTATCAACAGGTCAAGGAAGATATCGACGCTGAGCAGTCTGATTCCGCAACTTTATCGGAACGGCTGCAGGACTTGTCTCTATAAATATGATGGAAAATTATAAACATAAAACGGTGTTACTGGACGAGGCCGTGAACGGCCTGAATATTCGTCCGGATGGCATCTACATTGATGGCACGTTTGGTCGCGGTGGTCACTCGCGTTTGATCCTTTCCCAGCTTGGAGAGGAAGGGCGACTGCTGGCAATCGATCGCGATCCGCAGGCGATTGCCGTGGCACAGACCATCAATGACCCACGCTTTTCCA
Source organism: Enterobacter cloacae complex sp. P13B (assembly GCF_014895915.1). Lineage (NCBI taxonomy): Bacteria > Pseudomonadati > Pseudomonadota > Gammaproteobacteria > Enterobacterales > Enterobacteriaceae > Enterobacter > Enterobacter cloacae complex sp. P13B. Next base: position 92,706 of record NZ_JADBQN010000024.1, on the reverse strand, counting down.
TCGTGCATGGACCTTTTTCTGCGCTCGCTGATTACGTGGCTGAGCGCGATCTCACGGGCAAGATCGACGGGATTCTTCTCGATCTTGGCGTATCTTCACCCCAGCTTGATGATGCAGAACGCGGCTTCTCCTTTATGCGCGACGGTCCGCTGGACATGCGTATGGACCCGACGCGCGGCCAGTCTGCCGCCGAATGGCTGCAGACCGCTGACGAAGCAGATATTGCCTGGGTGATCAAAACCTTCGGCGAAGAACGTTTTGGCAAGCGCATTGCGCGCGCCATCGTTGAGCGCAACCGCGTTGAGCCAATGACCCGCACCAAAGAGCTGGCCGAAGTGATTGCGGCGGCGACGCCGGTGAAGGATAAGCACAAACATCCCGCGACCCGTACCTTCCAGGCGGTTCGCATCTGGGTAAACAGTGAACTGGAGGAAATAGAGCTGGCGCTAAAAAGCTCGCTCGACGTGCTGGCCCCGGGTGGGCGGTTATCCATCATCAGCTTCCATTCGCTGGAAGACCGCATTGTAAAACGCTTCATGCGTGAACAGAGCCGCGGTCCTCAGGTTCCAGCGGGGCTGCCGATGACGGAAGAACAACTCAGGAAGCTGGGGGGCCGTCAGTTGCGAGCATTAGGCAAGTTGATGCCGGGCGAAGAAGAGGTGGCAGAGAATCCACGTGCCCGTAGTTCAGTGCTGCGAGTTGCAGAGAGGACGAACGCATGATCGGCAGAGTGACAGAAACCCTAAGCAAAGTTAAGGGATCGTTAGGAAGCAACGAGCGCCATGCCTTGCCTGGCGTGATCGGCGACGATCTTTTGCGATTCGGGAAACTGCCACTCTGCCTGTTCATTTGCATCATTGTTACGGCAGTTACGGTGGTGACCACAGCTCACCATACACGTTTATTGACTGCGCAACGCGAGCAGCTGGTGCTGGAACGCGATGCGCTGGATATTGAATGGCGAAATCTGATCCTTGAAGAAAACGCGCTCGGCGATCACAGCCGGGTTGAACGGATCGCAACGGAAAAGCTGCAACTGCAGCATGTTGATCCTTCCCAGGAAAATATCGTAGTACAAAAATAAGGGAACACGCGACGCATGAAAGCAGCGGCAAAAACGCTTAAACCAAAACGTCAGGAAGAACAGGCCAACTTCATCAGTTGGCGTTTTGCGTTGCTTTGCGGCTGCATTTTACTGGCGCTGGGTTTCCTGCTGGGACGTGTGGCGTGGTTGCAAATCATCGCCCCTGACATGCTGGTACGCCAGGGAGATATGCGCTCCCTTCGCGTTCAGGAAGTGTCGACTTCTCGCGGAATGATCACTGATCGTTCAGGTCGCCCGCTGGCGGTGAGCGTGCCGGTGAAAGCGATTTGGGCCGACCCGAAAGAGCTGCACGACGCCGGTGGCATCACGCTTGATAACCGCTGGAAAGCGCTTTCAGATGCGCTCAAAATGCCGCTGGATCAGCTAGCCTCCCGCGTCAACGCGAACCCGAAAGGGCGTTTTATCTATCTGGCGCGCCAGGTTAACCCTGACATGGCGGACTACATTCGAAAACTGAAGCTGCCGGGCATTCATCTGCGCGAAGAATCCCGTCGTTACTATCCGTCCGGCGAAGTAACCGCTCACCTCATCGGCTTCACCAACGTCGACAGCCAGGGGATTGAAGGCGTTGAAAAAAGCTTCGATAAGTGGCTCACCGGCCAGCCTGGCGAGCGAATTGTGCGTAAGGACCGCTACGGGCGCGTCATTGAAGATATCTCCTCTACGGACAGCCAGGCGGCGCACAACCTGGCTCTGAGTATCGACGAGCGCCTGCAGGCGCTGGTCTACCGCGAGCTGAACAACGCCGTGGCGTTTAACAAGGCAGAATCCGGCAGCGCCGTGCTGGTGGATGTCAGTACCGGAGAAGTGCTGGCCATGGCCAACAGTCCTTCCTACAACCCGAACAACTTTACCGGCACCGCAAAAGATGCGATGCGTAACCGGGCGATTACCGACGTGTTCGAACCCGGCTCCACGGTGAAGCCGATGGTGGTGATGACGGCGCTTCAGCGCGGTATCGTCAATGAAAACACGGTCCTGAACACGATCCCTTACCGTATTAACGGCCACGAGATTAAAGACGTGGCGCGCTACAGCGAATTGACCCTGACCGGGGTGTTACAGAAGTCGAGTAACGTCGGTGTTTCAAAGCTGGCGTTAGCGATGCCGTCCTCAGCGTTAGTAGAGACTTACTCACGTTTTGGACTTGGAAAGGCGACCAATTTGGGGTTGGTCGGAGAACGCAGTGGCTTATATCCTCAAAAACAACGGTGGTCTGACATAGAGAGGGCCACCTTCTCTTTCGGCTACGGGCTAATGGTAACCCCGTTACAGTTAGCGCGAGTCTACGCAACGATTGGCAGCTACGGCGTCTATCGCCCGCTGTCCATCACCAAAGTTGATCCACCGGTTCCGGGCGAGCGTATCTTCCCGGAATCCATCGTTCGTACCGTTGTGCACATGATGGAAAGCGTGGCGCTGCCGGGCGGTGGCGGCGTGAAGGCGGCCATCAAAGGCTATCGCATCGCCATTAAAACCGGTACGGCGAAAAAGGTGGGGCCAGACGGCCGCTACATCAACAAATACATTGCCTATACCGCAGGCGTTGCGCCTGCAAGCAATCCGCGTTTTGCGCTGGTGGTCGTGATTAACGATCCACAGGCGGGTAAATACTACGGCGGCGCCGTTTCCGCGCCTGTGTTTGGCGCCATCATGGGCGGCGTGTTACGCACCATGAACGTTGAACCAGATGCGCTGGCGACGGGCGAAAAAAGTGAATTTGTAATTAATCAAGGCGAGGGTACAGGTGGCAGATCGTAATTTGCGCGACCTTCTCGCTCCGTGGGTGCCAAATGCACCGGAGCGAGCACTGCGAGAGATGGTACTGGACAGCCGCGTGGCTGCTTCTGGCGATCTTTTTGTGGCGGTGGTTGGTCATCAGGCGGACGGGCGTCGTTATATCCCGCAGGCGATTGCGCAAGGTGTGGCTGCCATTATTGCTGAGGCTAAAGACGAGGCAACCGACGGTGAGATCCGTGAAATGCACGGGGTGCCGGTTATCTATCTCAGCCAGTTGAATGAGCGTCTCTCTGCACTGGCGGGACGTTTTTATCACGAACCTTCCGACCAGCTGCGTCTGGTTGGCGTGACGGGTACGAACGGAAAAACCACCACCACGCAGCTGATGGCGCAGTGGGCTCAGCTGCTGGGTGAAACCGGTGCGGTGATGGGTACCGTGGGTAACGGCCTGCTGGGCAAAGTGAGCCCGACGGAAAACACCACCGGTTCTGCGGTTGACGTACAGCACGTGCTTGCCGGTCTGACAGGGCAGGGGGCAACCTTTGCCGCGATGGAAGTTTCTTCGCACGGCCTGGTACAGCACCGCGTCGCGGCACTGAAGTTTGCTGCTTCAGTGTTCACCAACCTGAGCCGCGATCACCTTGATTATCATGGTGATATGGAACACTACGAAGCCGCCAAATGGCTGTTGTTCTCTACTCACCATTACGGCCAGGCCATCATCAACGCCGACGACGAAGTGGGCCGCCGCTGGCTTGCGAAGCTGCCAGACGCGGTAGCGGTGTCGATGGAAGACCATATCAATCCGAACTGCCACGGCCGCTGGCTGAAGGCCGTTGACGTTAACTATCACGACAGTGGCGCGACGATCCGCTTTGCCTCTTCCTGGGGTGAAGGTGAAATTGAAAGCCGCCTGATGGGGGCGTTCAACGTCAGCAACCTGCTGCTGGCGCTGGCAACGCTGCTGGCGCTGGGTTATCCGATGGCGGAACTGCTGAAAACGTCAGCGCGTCTCCAGCCGGTTTGCGGCCGTATGGAAGTGTTTAGCGCGCCGGGCAAACCGACCGTGGTTGTCGATTATGCCCACACGCCGGATGCGCTGGAAAAAGCGCTGGAAGCGGCACGCCTGCACTGCACCGGTAAACTCTGGTGCGTCTTCGGCTGCGGTGGCGATCGCGACAAAGGTAAACGTCCCCTGATGGGCGCCATTGCGGAGCAGTTCGCGGACATTCCTGTGGTCACCGATGACAATCCGCGTACCGAAGAGCCGCGCGCCATCATCAACGACATTCTGGCGGGTATGCTGGACGCCGGTCGCGCCCGTGTGGTGGAAGGCCGCGCGGAAGCCGTGACAAACACCATCATGCAGGCAAAAGAAAATGATGTCGTTCTGCTGGCCGGTAAAGGCCATGAAGACTATCAGATTGTTGGCAATCGTCGTCTGGACTACTCCGACCGCGTAACGGCAGCGCGTCTGCTGGGAGTCGTCGCATGATTAGCATCACCTTAAGCCAGGCCGCTGCGGTACTGCACGGCGAGCTGCTGGGCCAGGATCTGACCATTGACGCGGTCACCACCGACACCCGTAAAGTGACCGCGGGCTGTCTGTTTGTGGCGCTGAAAGGCGAACGTTTTGACGCGCATGATTTTGCCGGACAGGCCAAAGAAAACGGCGCTGGCGCGCTGCTGGTCAGCCGCAGGCTGGATATCGATTTGCCGCAGATTGTGGTGAGCGATACGCGTCTCGCGTTCGGTGAACTGGCCGCCTGGGTTCGTCAGCAGGTGCCTGCTCGCGTTGTCGCGCTGACCGGGTCATCGGGCAAAACGTCAGTGAAAGAGATGACGGCGGCCATCCTCAGCCAGTGCGGTAATACGCTTTATACCGCAGGCAACCTCAATAATGACATCGGCGTGCCGATGACATTACTTCGCCTGACCAAAGAGCATGAGTTTGCGGTGATCGAGTTAGGGGCAAACCACCAGGGCGAAATCGCCTGGACCGTGAGCCTGACTCGCCCGGAAGCGGCGCTGGTGAATAACCTTGCAGCAGCGCATCTGGAAGGTTTTGGCTCGCTGGAAGGCGTGGCGAAAGCGAAAGGCGAAATTTACACCGGTCTGCCTGCTGACGGCATTGCCATTCTCAATGCCGACAACAACGACTGGCTGAACTGGCAGAGCATCATTGGCTCGCGTAAAACCTGGCGCTTCTCGCCGAACGCGGCCAACAGTGACTTTACCGCGACCAATATCCATGTGACGTCGCACGGTACGGAATTCACGCTTGCTACCCCAACGGGTGACGTAGACGTGCTGTTACCGCTGCCGGGACGCCATAACATCGCCAATGCGCTGGCAGCAGCGGCCTTGTCGACGGCGGTGGGAGCGTCACACGAGGCGATTAAAACCGGGCTGGCGAATTTGAAAGCCGTGCCGGGACGCCTGTACCCGATCCCGCTTGCAGAAAACAAATTGCTGCTTGATGACTCCTACAACGCGAACGTCGGCTCAATGACGGCGGCGGTGCAGGTGCTATCTGAAATGCCGGGCTACCGCGTCATGGTGGTTGGCGACATGGCGGAGCTGGGCGATGAAAGCGAAGCCTGTCATACCCAGGTGGGTGAAGCGGCGAAAGCGGCGGGACTGGACTGCGTGCTGAGCGCAGGAAAACTGAGCCAGGCGATTAGCCATGCCAGCGGCGTTGGCGAACATTTTGCCGACAAAGCCGCGTTGATTGAGCGCCTTAAGGCATTAATTACAGAAAAACAAATTGTGACAGTGTTAGTGAAAGGTTCACGTAGTGCCGCCATGGAAGAGGTTGTGCACGCATTACAGGAGAACGGGACATGTTAGTTTGGCTGGCCGAACATTTGGTCAAATATTATTCAGGCTTTAACGTCTTTTCGTATCTGACGTTTCGCGCCATCGTCAGCCTGCTGACTGCGCTGTTCATCTCGTTGTGGATGGGCCCGCGCATGATTGCCCGTCTGCAAAAACTCTCTTTCGGCCAGGTCGTACGTAACGACGGTCCGGAGTCGCACTTCAGCAAGCGCGGTACGCCGACGATGGGCGGGATCATGATCCTGACCGCGATCGTCGTTTCCGTACTGCTGTGGGCCTATCCGTCTAACCCGTACGTCTGGTGCGTGCTAACCGTACTGGTGGGCTACGGCATTATCGGGTTTGTGGATGATTACCGTAAAGTCGTCCGCAAAGACACGAAGGGCCTGATTGCCCGCTGGAAGTATTTCTGGATGTCAGTGATTGCGCTGGGCGTCGCCTTCGCGCTGTATCTGGCAGGAAAAGATACGCCCGCCACCGAACTGGTGGTGCCGTTCTTTAAAGACGTGATGCCGCAGCTGGGGCTGTTCTACATCCTGCTGGCCTACTTTGTAATTGTTGGTACCGGTAACGCCGTTAACCTGACCGATGGCCTGGATGGTCTGGCGATTATGCCAACCGTCTTCGTGGCGGCTGGTTTTGCGCTGGTGGCGTGGGCGACCGGTAACATGAACTTTGCGAACTACCTGCACATTCCTTATCTGCGTCACGCGGGTGAGCTGGTGATCGTCTGTACGGCGATAGTCGGCGCGGGGCTGGGCTTCCTCTGGTTCAACACTTATCCGGCGCAGGTCTTTATGGGTGACGTCGGTTCTCTGGCGCTGGGCGGCGCGCTCGGCATTATCGCCGTGCTGCTGCGTCAGGAGTTCCTGCTGGTGATCATGGGCGGCGTGTTTGTGGTTGAAACCCTGTCGGTGATTTTGCAGGTCGGCTCCTTCAAGCTGCGCGGTCAGCGCATCTTCCGTATGGCGCCGATCCACCACCACTATGAACTGAAAGGCTGGCCGGAGCCGCGCGTGATTGTGCGCTTCTGGATTATTTCGCTGATGCTGGTGCTGATTGGCCTGGCAACGCTGAAGGTACGTTAATCATGGCAGATTACCAGGGTAAAAAAGTCGTTATCATCGGGTTAGGCCTCACTGGCCTCTCCTGCGTGGACTTTTTCCTTGCGCGCGGTGTGACGCCGCGCGTGATGGATACGCGTGTCTCTCCGCCGGGTCTGGACAAACTGCCGGAACAGGTTGAACGCCACCTTGGTGGTCTGAATGATGACTGGCTGCTGGCAGCCGATCTGATTGTCGCCAGCCCGGGTATGGCGCTGGCGCACCCTTCACTGAGCGCTGCTGCGGATGCGGGCGTTGAGATTGTCGGCGATATCGAGCTGTTCTGCCGCGAAGCGCAGGCGCCGGTTATCGCGATCACCGGTTCTAACGGCAAAAGCACCGTCACTACCCTGGTGGGTGAAATGGCGAAAGCCGCAGGCATGAACGTAGGGGTAGGCGGCAATATCGGTCTGCCCGCGCTGATGCTGCTGGACAAAGGCTGCGAGCTGTACGTTCTGGAACTTTCCAGCTTCCAGCTTGAAACCACCTCCAGCCTGCATGCGGCGGCGGCAACGATCCTCAACGTGACGGAAGATCATATGGATCGATATCCATTTGGTCTGCAGCAGTATCGCGCAGCCAAGCTGCGTGTTTACGAAAATGCCAAAGTTTGCGTGGTTAACGCCGACGACGCGCTGACCATGCCGGTGCGCGGCGCGGACGAGCGCTGCATCAGCTTTGGTATCACCATGGGTGATTATCATCTGAACCGTCAGCTGGGCGAAACCTGGCTGCGCGTGAAAGGTGAAAAAGTGCTGAACGTGAAGGAGATGAAGCTTTCCGGCCAGCACAACTATACCAATGCCCTGGCGGCGCTGGCGCTGGCAGATGCCGTAGGGCTGCCGCGCTCTTCCAGCCTGAAAGCGTTGACCACGTTTTCCGGCCTGGCACACCGTTTCCAGCTGGCGCTGGAGCATAACGGCGTTCGCTGGATTAACGACTCTAAAGCGACCAACGTGGGAAGCACGGAGGCCGCGCTGAACGGTCTGCACGTTGACGGCACCCTGCATCTTCTGTTGGGTGGCGACGGCAAATCTGCTGATTTCTCCTCCCTGAAACAGTACCTCACCGGCGATAACATCCGCCTGTACTGCTTTGGCCGTGACGGCAGCGAGCTGGCTGAACTACGCCCGGAAGTTGCTGAGCAAACTGAAACGATGGAACAGGCGATGCGCCTGATTGCCCCGCGCGTGCAGCCTGGCGACATGGTTCTGCTCTCCCCGGCGTGCGCCAGCCTCGATCAGTTTAAGAATTTCGAACAGCGTGGCGATGTCTTTACCCGCCTTGCGAAGGAGTTAGGCTGATGCGTTTATCTCTCCCTCGCCTGAAAATGCCGCGCCTGCCAGGATTTGGAATTCTGGTGTGGTTGTTTGCGGCGCTGAAAGGCTGGGTGATGGCTTCCCGGGATAAAGATTCCGATAGCCTGATTATGTACGACCGCACCCTGTTCTGGCTGACGCTGGGGCTGGCGGCGATCGGCTTTATCATGGTGACCTCAGCCTCCATGCCTGTCGGACAACGCCTGGCAAACGATCCCTTCCTGTTCGCCAAGCGTGACGGGCTGTACATCATTCTGGCGTTCTGCCTGGCGCTGGTAACGCTTCGTCTGCCGATGGCGTTCTGGCAGCGCCACAGTACCGCGATGCTGATCGCCTCCATTATCATGCTGCTGATCGTGCTGGTTGTCGGGAGCTCCGTTAACGGGGCTTCACGCTGGATCGCCTTCGGACCGCTGCGTATTCAGCCTGCGGAGTTCACCAAGCTTTCGTTATTCTGCTACCTGGCAAACTACCTGGTGCGAAAAGTCGATGAGGTGCGTAACAACCTTCGCGGCTTCTTAAAGCCGATGGGCGTCATTCTGGTGCTGGCGATCCTGCTGCTGGCGCAGCCTGACCTCGGGACCGTTGTCGTACTGTTTGTCACCACGCTGGCGATGCTGTTCCTGGCAGGGGCCAAGCTGTGGCAGTTCATCGCCATCATCGGGATGGGGATTTCAGCAGTGGTGCTGCTGATCCTCGCCGAGCCTTACCGTATCCGCCGCGTGACCTCGTTCTGGAACCCGTGGGAAGATCCGTTCGGTAGCGGTTACCAGCTGACGCAGTCGCTGATGGCGTTTGGCCGCGGTGAAGTCTGGGGACAAGGCCTGGGCAACTCGGTGCAGAAACTGGAGTATTTACCGGAGGCGCACACCGACTTTATCTTCTCCATTATTGGGGAAGAACTGGGTTATATCGGTGTGGTATTAGCGCTTTTAATGGTATTCTTCGTCGCTTTCCGCGCCATGTCGATTGGCCGAAAAGCGCTGGAGATCGATCACCGCTTCTCAGGCTTCTTAGCCTGCTCAATTGGTATCTGGTTTAGCTTCCAGGCGCTGGTTAACGTCGGGGCCGCAGCGGGTATGCTGCCGACCAAAGGTCTGACGTTGCCGCTGATCAGCTATGGTGGTTCGAGCCTGTTGATCATGTCGACGGCCATTATGTTTTTGTTACGCATAGATTATGAGACGCGTCTGGAGAAAGCCCAGGCGTTTACACGAGGTTCACGATGAATCAACCGAAGCGGTTAATGGTGATGGCAGGCGGTACCGGTGGACACGTGTTCCCGGGGCTGGCGGTTGCGCACCATTTAATGGAGCAGGGCTGGCAGGTACGCTGGCTGGGAACCGCAGACCGCATGGAAGCCGACCTGGTACCGAAGCACGGTATTGAGATCGACTTTATTCGTATTTCCGGCCTGCGAGGCAAAGGCCTCAAGGCCATGCTGCTGGCGCCGGTGCGTATTTTTAACGCCTGGCGTCAGGCGCGCACCATCATGAAGCGCTTTAAGCCCGATGTGGTGCTGGGTATGGGCGGCTATGTTTCTGGTCCCGGCGGGCTGGCCGCGTGGTCGTTAGGCATTCCCGTTGTTCTGCACGAGCAGAACGGTATTGCCGGTCTGACCAACAAGTGGCTGGCGAAAATCGCCACCAAAGTGATGCAGGCGTTTCCCGGCGCGTTTCCGAAAGCGGACGTGGTGGGTAACCCGGTGCGCGTCGACGTGTTGGCTCTGCCGCTGCCGGATGCCCGCCTGGCGGGACGTGAAGGCCCGGTTCGTGTTTTGGTCGTTGGTGGTTCTCAGGGTGCGCGCATTCTGAATCAGACAATGCCGCAGGTGGCGGCAAAGCTGGGTGATGCCGTGACTATCTGGCACCAAAGCGGTAAAGGCGCTCAGCAGACCGTTGAGCAGGCGTACGCTGATGAAGGCCAGCCGCAGCATAAAGTGACGGAATTTATTGACGATATGGCCGCAGCCTATGCCTGGGCCGATGTCGTGGTCTGCCGCTCTGGCGCGCTGACGGTGAGCGAAATCGCCGCCGCCGGCTTGCCAGCGCTGTTCGTGCCGTTCCAGCACAAAGACCGACAGCAGTACTGGAACGCGCTGCCGCTTGAGAAAGCCGGTGCGGCGAAAATTTTTGAGCAGCCACACTTTACCGCCGATGCGGTCGCCACCACCCTCGCGGGCTGGAACAGAGACGCACTGCTGGATATGGCACAGCGCGCGCGCGCTGCCGCTATCCCGGATGCGACAGAACGGGTGGCAAAAGAAGTGAGCCTGGCAGCCCAGGCTTAACCCTCGCAGCGCGTGTTGCGCTGCACGAATTTTAAGTAGTCGATGGCGTTTAGAGAATGAATACACAACAACTGGCAAAACTGCGTTCAATCGTGCCCGAGATGCGTCGCGTCCGGCACATTCACTTTGTTGGCATCGGTGGTGCCGGCATGGGCGGTATTGCCGAAGTGTTAGCTAACGAAGGTTATCAGATCAGCGGGTCTGACCTGGCGCCAAACCCTGTTACGCAGCAGCTGGCGTCGCTTGGGGCGACTATCTATTTCAACCATCGCCCGGAAAACGTGCGCGATGCAAGCGTGGTGGTGGTATCGAGCGCCATCTCCTCTGACAATCCGGAAATCGTTGCCGCGCACGAAGCGCGCATTCCAGTGATCCGCCGCGCAGAAATGCTGGCGGAACTGATGCGGTTCCGTCACGGCATTGCGATTGCCGGTACCCACGGTAAAACCACGACCACGGCGATGGTTTCCAGCATTTATGCGGAAGCGGGTCTCGATCCGACGTTTGTCAATGGCGGTCTGGTGAAAGCCGCAGGCGTCCATGCGCGTCTGGGCCACAGCCGTTATCTGATTGCGGAAGCGGATGAGAGCGACGCGTCGTTCCTGCACCTGCAGCCGATGGTGGCGATTGTCACCAATATCGAAGCTGACCATATGGATACCTACCAGGGCGACTTCGAAAACTTAAAGCAGACCTTCATCAACTTCCTGCACAACCTGCCGTTTTATGGTCGCGCGGTGATGTGCGTGGACGACCCGGTGATCCGCGAGCTGCTGCCGCGCGTCGGTCGTCAAATCACCACCTACGGCTTCAGCGAAGACGCTGACGTCCGCGTGGAAGAGTACAAACAGATTGGTGCGCAGGGGCATTTCACTCTGGCGCGTCAGGACAAAGAGCTACTGCACGTCACGCTGAATGCGCCAGGGCGCCATAACGCACTTAACGCCGCAGCGGCAGTGGCTGTTGCGACGGAAGAAGGCATTGATGATGAGGCGATCCTGCGCGCGCTGGAAAGCTTCCAGGGGACGGGGCGTCGCTTCGACTTCCTCGGCGAGTTCCCGCTGGATGCGGTGAATGGTAAGCCAGGTACCGCGATGCTGGTGGACGACTACGGTCACCATCCGACGGAAGTGGACGCGACCATTAAAGCCGCACGCGCGGGCTGGCCGGAGAAGAATCTGGTGATGATCTTCCAGCCGCACCGCTTCACGCGTACCCGCGATCTGTATGACGATTTCGCCAGCGTGCTGTCACAGGTGGATACCCTGCTGATGCTGGATGTTTACGCCGCCGGCGAAACGCCAATTCCAGGCGCAGACAGCCGTTCCCTGTGTCGTACCATCCGCGGGCGCGGTAAAGTTGACCCTATTCTGGTTTCTGACCCGGCACAGGTGGCGGAAATTCTGGCACCGGTCCTGACCGGTAACGATCTCATCCTGATTCAGGGTGCGGGAAATATCGGCAAGATCGCCCGTACCTTAGCTGAAATCAAACTGAAGCCGCAAACCCAGGAGGATGAGCATCATGGCTGATAAGATTGCAGTCCTCTCTGGCGGCAACTCCGCCGAGCGCGAGGTTTCTCTGAATTCCGGCGCTGCCGTGCTGGCGGGCCTGCGTGAAGGCGGCGTAAACGCACATATTGTCGATCCAAAAGAGGTCGACGTGACGCAATTAAAAGCGATGGGCTTCGATAAGGTCTTTATCGCGTTACATGGTCGTGGCGGTGAAGACGGAACCCTGCAAGGGCTTCTGGAGCTGATCGGCCTGCCTTACACCGGCAGCGGCGTGATGGCATCCGCCATATCTATGGATAAACTGCGCAGTAAGTTACTCTGGCAGGGAGCGGGTTTACCCGTTGCGCCGTGGGTGGCGCTGACGCGCGGCGAATTTGAATTGGGCCTGTCGGACAGCGTTAATACACGCATTGCGGCACTGGGCTTACCGGTTATTGTAAAGCCGAGCAGGGAAGGGTCGAGCGTCGGAATGTCAAAGGTCGATAAAGCTGAAGATTTAACATCTGCTTTAGCGCTGGCATTTCAACACGATGAAGAAGTTCTGATTGAAAAATGGCTCAGCGGGCCGGAATTTACCGTCGCGATGCTTGGCGAAGAAATTTTACCGTCAATTCGCATCCAACCCGCCGGAGTCTTCTATGATTATGAGGCGAAGTATCTCTCTGATGAGACGCAATATTTCTGCCCTTGTGGTCTTGAAGCAGAGCGCGAAGCCGAATTACAGTCCCTGGTGCTTAAAGCCTGGAATGTTTTGGGCTGCAGCGGCTGGGGACGCATTGATGTGATGCAGGACAATGACGGGCAGTTTTATCTGCTGGAAGCCAATACGTCACCGGGAATGACCAGCCACAGCCTTGTGCCGATGGCGGCGCGTCAGGCGGGAATGAGCTTCTCGCAGTTAGTCGTACGTATTCTGGACCAGGCGGGCTGATATGTCTCAGGCTGCATTGAACACGCGCAACCGCGATGACGAAGAAGAATACACTTCTTCACGCCGGAGTAATGGAACGCGTCTTGCAGGAATAATTTTCCTGCTCGGGGTGCTGTGCACCGTGTTTATCAGCGGCTGGATGGTGCTGGGCTGGATGGAAGACGCACAGCGGTTGCCGCTGTCAAAGCTGGTGGTGACCGGCGAGCGTCACTACACGCGTAACGATGATATTCGCCAGTCTATTCTGGCGCTGGGATCGCCTGGCACCTTTATGACGCAGGACGTCAATATTATCCAGAGCCAGATTGAACGTCTGCCATGGATAAAACAGGCGAGTGTCAGAAAACAATGGCCTGATGAATTGAAGATTCATCTGGTTGAATATGTGCCCATTGCGCGTTGGAATGATCAGCACATGGTTGACGTAGATGGAAATTCCTTCAGCGTCCCGAGCGATCGTGTCAACAAGCAAAATTTACCGATGTTGTATGGCCCTGAAGGCAGCGAAAACGAAGTATTGCAGGGTTTTCGTGAAATGGGGCAGGTGCTGGCGAAGGACAGGTTTACGTTAAAAGATGCTGCGATGACGGCGCGCCGCTCCTGGCAGCTGACGTTGACGAACGGCATTAAGCTCAACCTGGGACGCGGCGACACAATGAAACGTCTTGCGCGTTTTGTAGAACTTTACCCGGTTTTACAACAGCAGGCGCAGGCGGACGGCAAACGGATAAGCTACGTTGATTTGCGCTATGACTCAGGCGCAGCAGTCGGTTGGGAGCCGGCTCCGGTCGAGGAACCTAATCAGCAACAGAATCAGGCACAGGTACAGGCAGAACAACAATGATCAAGGCGACGGACAGAAAACTGGTAGTTGGACTGGAGATTGGCACCGCGAAGGTTGCCGCTTTAGTAGGGGAAGTTCTGCCCGACGGTATGGTCAATATCATTGGCGTGGGCAGTTGCCCGTCCCGTGGTATGGATAAAGGTGGGGTAAACGACCTTGAGTCGGTGGTGAAATGCGTACAGCGCGCCATCGACCAGGCTGAATTAATGGCAGATTGCCAGATTTCTTCTGTCTATCTGGCCCTTTCTGGCAAGCACATTAGCTGCCAGAACGAAATCGGTATGGTGCCGATTTCTGAAGAAGAAGTGACGCAGGAAGATGTTGAAAACGTTGTGCATACGGCGAAGTCCGTGCGCGTTCGCGATGAGCATCGCGTGCTGCACGTGATCCCGCAGGAATATGCGATTGACTACCAGGAAGGGATCAAGAACCCGGTTGGTCTGTCTGGCGTGCGTATGCAGGCAAAAGTGCACCTGATCACATGTCACAACGATATGGCGAAGAACATCGTAAAAGCCGTTGAACGTTGTGGCCTGAAAGTTGACCAACTTATTTTCGCCGGTCTGGCGGCAAGTTATTCCGTGCTGACCGAAGACGAACGTGAACTGGGTGTCTGTGTGGTCGATATCGGTGGTGGTACAATGGACATGGCCGTGTATACCGGCGGTGCGCTGCGCCACACCAAAGTGATCCCTTACGCAGGGAACGTTGTGACCAGCGATATTGCTTACGCTTTTGGTACGCCACCGAGCGATGCAGAAGCGATTAAAGTACGCCACGGCTGTGCGCTGGGGTCTATCGTTGGTAAAGATGAGAGCGTTGAGGTGCCGAGCGTGGGTGGCCGTCCGCCGCGTAGCCTGCAGCGCCAGACGTTGGCAGAGGTAATTGAGCCGCGCTATACCGAGCTGCTCAACCTGGTCAACGAAGAGATTTTACAGCTTCAGGAACAGCTTCGTCAGCAGGGTGTTAAGCATCATCTTGCGGCGGGGATTGTATTAACCGGCGGTGCAGCGCAAATTGAAGGTCTTGCGGCCTGCGCTCAGCGCGTGTTCCATACGCAGGTGCGTATTGGTGCGCCGCTGAATATTACCGGTTTAACGGATTATGCTCAGGAGCCGTACTATTCAACGGCTGTGGGCCTGCTTCACTACGGGAAGGAATCTCATCTCAGTGGTGAAGCGGAAGTGGAAAAACGCGTCTCAGTGGGGTCGTGGGTCAAACGACTGAACAACTGGCTGCGAAAAGAGTTTTAATTTTTTAAAGAGACCGGAGAGAATTAGCGGTCTCGGGCGACAGGCACAACGGAGAGAGAAATTATGTTTGAACCTATGGAACTGACCAACGACGCGGTGATTAAAGTCATCGGCGTCGGTGGCGGCGGCGGTAACGCCGTAGAGCATATGGTGCGTGAACGCATTGAAGGTGTTGAATTCTTCGCAGTTAACACCGATGCGCAGGCACTGCGTAAAACGGCAGTAGGCCAGACTATCCAGATCGGCGGTGGCATCACCAAAGGGCTGGGCGCTGGGGCTAACCCGGAAGTCGGTCGCAACGCGGCTGAAGAAGATCGTGAAGCCCTGCGTGCTGCACTGGAAGGTGCGGACATGGTCTTCATCGCAGCAGGCATGGGCGGCGGTACCGGTACCGGTGCAGCACCTGTTGTCGCTGAAGTAGCTAAAGATTTAGGTATCCTGACCGTTGCTGTCGTGACCAAGCCTTTCAATTTTGAAGGCAAGAAGCGTATGGCCTTCGCGGAGCAGGGTATCACCGAGCTGTCCAAGCATGTGGACTCGCTGATCACCATCCCGAACGACAAACTGCTGAAAGTTCTGGGTCGCGGTATTTCCCTGCTGGACGCCTTCGGCGCAGCAAACGACGTGCTGAAAGGTGCGGTCCAGGGTATCGCAGAACTGATTACCCGTCCTGGCCTGATGAACGTTGACTTTGCAGACGTTCGCACCGTCATGTCCGAAATGGGCTACGCGATGATGGGCTCTGGCGTGGCGAGCGGCGAAGACCGTGCGGAAGAAGCGGCTGAAATGGCTATCTCTTCTCCACTGCTGGAAGATATCGATCTGTCCGGTGCGCGCGGCGTGCTGGTCAACATTACCGCTGGCTTTGACCTGCGTCTGGATGAGTTCGAAACCGTGGGTAATACCATCCGCGCGTTCGCTTCTGACAACGCGACCGTGGTAATCGGTACTTCCCTTGACCCGGAAATGAACGACGAGCTGCGTGTTACCGTTGTTGCGACCGGTATCGGTATGGACAAGCGTCCTGAGATCACCCTCGTGACCAACAAGCAGACTCAGCAACCGGTAATGGATCGTTACCAGCAGCACGGTATGTCTCCTCTGACTCAGGAGCAAAAACCGGCCGCGAAAGTGGTGAACGACCCAACGCCGCAAACGGCAAAAGAGCCAGATTATCTGGATATCCCGGCGTTCCTGCGTAAGCAAGCTGACTAAGAATTGGCTGGAATTTGGGGATTTGCGCTCTTTGTGCTAAACTGGCCCACCGTTAGTGATATACACTCTCGGTTGGATAGTTAATTTGGCGAGATTATACGATGATCAAACAAAGGACACTTAAACGTATCGTTCAGGCGACGGGTGTCGGTTTACATACCGGCAAGAAAGTCACACTGACGTTACGCCCTGCGCCGGCCAATACCGGGGTCATCTATCGTCGCACCGACTTGAATCCACCGGTAGATTTTCCGGCCGATGCCAAATCTGTGCGTGATACAATGCTCTGTACTTGTCTGGTGAACGAGCATGACGTGCGGATTTCTACCGTAGAGCACCTGAACGCCGCCCTGGCGGGTCTGGGTATCGACAACATTATTGTTGAAGTCGATGCGCCAGAAATCCCGATTATGGATGGTAGTGCTGCGCCGTTCGTTTATCTGTTGCTGGATGCCGGCATCGAAGAACTGAACTGTGCGAAGAAATTTGTTCGCATCAAAGAGACCGTTCGCGTCGAAGATGGTGACAAGTGGGCTGAATTCAAACCGTACAATGGTTTCTCGTTGGACTTTACCATCGACTTTAACCATCCGGCGATTGACTCCAGCACTCAGCGCTACGCGATGAACTTCTCTGCTGATGCGTTTATGCGCCAGATCAGCCGCGCACGTACGTTTGGCTTCATGCGTGATATCGAATATCTGCAGTCCCGCGGCCTGTGCCTGGGCGGCAGCTTCGATTGTGCCATCGTTGTTGACGATTATCGCGTACTGAACGAAGACGGCCTGCGTTTTGAAGATGAATTCGTTCGTCACAAAATGCTGGATGCGATCGGCGACCTGTTCATGTGTGGTCACAACATCATTGGTGCATTTACCGCGTTCAAATCCGGTCATGCACTGAACAACAAATTGTTGCAGGCCGTCCTGGCAAAACAGGAAGCCTGGGAATATGTGACCTTTGAAGACGAAGCGGAACTGCCGCTGGCGTTCAAAGCACCGACTATGGTCCTGGCGTAACGGTTAACGCCGTTTCGTAAGAAAAGCGACTGGTTCACCTGGTACTCTCTCCGACCAGGGAAGCCAGTCGTTTTTATTTCTGCCCTTCTTTGATTTGCCCCTCTACTCCCTGGCCATTGTCGGGTGCCGAATAACGGTGTGTTCGCTGCATTATTGACCGTTTTTACCTGCTGCAAGGTGTCATTCCTGCTGCTGCGTATTGGCTTTAGTGGTAATATCTGGGCGCTAAAAAAGAATAATTGAACTCAGCCTGCACTGGCGGGCGATTGTGGTGGAGCAAGTGAGCGGAATACTGACGCGCTGGCGACAATTTGGCAGACGTTACTTCTGGCCGCATCTCTTATTAGGGATGGTCGCGGCGAGTTTCGGCTTGCCTGCGCTCAGTAACAGTGCGGAAGCGGCGACGCCAGCACGTTCCACGACAACTAAACACGATCTCTCGACGCGGGTTAACTTTACTAATCTCGCGTGGCTTGAAGCCAGCCGTCGTCCTAATTTCTCCGTTGATTACTGGCAGCAGCACGCCATCCGCACGGTTATTCGTCATCTGTCGTTCGCGATGGCGCCGCAGACGATGCCTGTTGCTGAAGAGTCGCTGCCGGTTCAGGCTCAGCACCTTGCCCTGCTCGATACGCTTAATGCGCTTCTGACGCAGGATAACCAGCCGCCCGTGACCGTGAGTCAGACGGCGCAAACCTGGTTTGTTCCTCCTGTATCATTCTCCGTTTCGACATGGATTAGCCAGGTTCACGGCATCCGTGCCGGGCCTCAACGCCTCAGCTAAATTAACCTTTTTCAATACCTTAATTTATCTGCCCGTCTGGGGCGTTTGAGAATTTATTATGCTAATCAAATTATTAACCAAAGTTTTTGGTAGTCGTAACGATCGTACCCTGCGCCGTATGCGCAAAGCTGTAAACATCATCAACGGTATGGAACCGGCGATGGAGAAGCTCTCTGATGATGAGCTGAAGGCGAAAACCGCGGAGTTCCGCGCACGCCTGGAAAAAGGCGAAACCTTAGAGAGCCTGATCCCGGAAGCTTTCGCCGTTGTGCGTGAAGCGAGTAAACGTGTGTTCGGCATGCGTCACTTCGACGTTCAATTGCTGGGCGGTATGGTGCTTAACGAACGCTGCATCGCGGAAATGCGTACCGGTGAAGGTAAAACCCTGACCGCAACGCTGCCGGCTTACCTGAATGCACTGACCGGTAAGGGCGTTCACGTCGTTACCGTCAACGACTATCTGGCCCAGCGTGATGCCGAAAACAACCGTCCGCTGTTCGAATTCCTCGGCATGACCGTCGGCATCAACATGTCCGGACTACCGGCACCCGCCAAGCGCGAAGCCTACAACGCGGACATCACCTACGGCACCAACAACGAATACGGCTTCGACTACCTGCGCGACAACATGGCGTTCAGCCCGGAAGAGCGCGTCCAGCGTAAGCTGCACTATGCGCTGGTGGATGAGGTTGACTCCATTCTGATCGATGAAGCGCGTACCCCGCTGATCATCTCCGGCCCGGCCGAAGACAGCTCTGACATGTACCGTAAAGTCGACAAAATCATTCCACACCTGCTGCGTCAGGAGAAAGAAGACTCCGATACCTTCCAGGGTGAAGGCCACTTCTCCGTGGATGAAAAAGCGCGCCAGGTGAACCTGACCGAACGCGGTCTGGTGAAAATCGAAGAGCTGCTGGTGGCTGAAGGCATTATGGAAGAAGGTGAGTCTCTGTACTCTCCGAGCAACATCATGCTGATGCACCACGTGACCGCCGCGCTGCGCGCCCACGCGCTGTTCACCCGCGACGTTGACTACATCGTGAAAGACGGTGAAGTCATCATTGTCGATGAACACACCGGCCGTACCATGCAGGGTCGTCGCTGGTCCGATGGCCTGCACCAGGCGGTGGAAGCGAAAGAAGGCGTGGACATTCAAAACGAAAACCAGACGCTGGCCTCAATCACCTTCCAGAACTACTTCCGTCTGTATGAGAAGCTGGCGGGGATGACCGGTACCGCAGATACCGAAGCGTTTGAATTCAGCTCCATCTACAAGCTGGATACCGTGGTGGTGCCAACCAACCGTCCGATGATCCGTAAGGATATGCCGGACCTGGTGTACATGACCGAAGCGGAAAAAATTCAGGCGATCATCGAAGATATTCGCGACCGTACTGCCAATGGTCAGCCGGTTCTGGTGGGGACCATCTCCATCGAGAAATCCGAGGTGGTTTCCAATGAGCTGACCAAAGCAGGCATCAAGCACAACGTTCTGAACGCCAAGTTCCACGCTAAAGAAGCGGACATTGTTGCTCAGGCGGGCTATCCGGGAGCCGTGACCATCGCCACCAACATGGCGGGTCGTGGTACCGATATTATGCTCGGCGGTAGCTGGCAGGCTGAAGTCGCTGAGCTGGAAAACCCAACGCCAGAGCAGATCGAGCAGATCAAAGCCGACTGGCAGGTGCGTCACGACGCGGTGCTGGCATCCGGTGGTCTGCACATCATCGGTACCGAGCGTCACGAATCTCGTCGTATCGACAACCAGCTGCGCGGCCGTGCGGGCCGTCAGGGTGATGCCGGTTCTTCCCGCTTCTACCTGTCTATGGAAGATGCGCTGATGCGTATTTTCGCCTCCGACCGCGTGTCCGGCATGATGCGTAAGCTGGGCATGAAGCCTGGTGAAGCCATTGAGCACCCATGGGTGACTAAAGCGATCGCTAACGCCCAGCGTAAAGTGGAAAGCCGCAACTTCGATATTCGTAAGCAGCTGCTGGAATATGATGACGTGGCCAACGATCAGCGTCGCGCGATCTACACCCAGCGTAACGAACTGCTGGACGTGTCCGACGTGAGCGAAACCATCAACAGCATCCGCGAAGATGTGTTCAAAGCCACCATCGACGCGCATATTCCACCGCAGTCTCTGGAAGAGATGTGGGACGTTGAAGGCCTGCAGGAACGTCTGAAAAACGACTTCGATCTCGATCTGCCAATCAAAGAGTGGCTGGATAAAGAGCCTGAGCTGCATGAAGAGACCCTGCGCGAACGTATCTTTGAAACCGCGCTGGAGGTTTATAAGCGTAAGGAAGAAGTGGTTGGCGCTGAGATGATGCGTCACTTCGAAAAAGGCGTGATGCTGCAGACGCTGGACTCCCTGTGGAAAGAGCACCTGGCGGCGATGGACTACCTGCGTCAGGGTATCCACCTGCGCGGCTATGCGCAGAAAGATCCGAAGCAGGAGTACAAGCGTGAATCCTTCTCCATGTTTGCCTCTATGCTGGAGTCACTGAAGTACGAAGTGATCAGCACCCTGAGCAAGGTTCAGGTGCGCATGCCGGAAGAAGTGGAAGCGATGGAGCAGCAGCGTCGTGAAGAAGCTGAGCGTCTGGCGCAGATGCAGCAGCTGAGCCACCAGACTGACGAAAGCGAAGCCGCAGCAGCGATCGCCGCGCAGACCGGCGATCGTAAAGTCGGTCGTAACGATCCGTGCCCGTGTGGTTCCGGTAAAAAATACAAGGCGTGCCACGGCCGCCTGAGCTAAGAACATAACTAACTGAAAAGGCGCAGATATCTGCGCCTTTTTTATGGAAGTGACGCTATGAAAATACTGCAAATTGCCGTCGGGATTATTCGCAACCCGCAAAACCAAATCTTCATCACCCAGCGCGCTGCTGACGCCCATATGGCGAACAAGTGGGAGTTTCCTGGCGGGAAAATCGAATCAGGAGAAACGCCGGAAGAGGCGCTGGTGCGTGAGCTGCAGGAAGAGGTGGGGATTACCCCGCTTGGCGCCACGCTGTTCGATAAGCTGGAGTATCAGTTTCCCGACAGGCACATCACGCTGTGGTTCTGGCTGGTGGAAAGCTGGGAAGGTGAACCCTGGGGAAAAGAGGGACAGCCGGGTAACTGGGTTGAACTTCAGGTCAGTGATGCCGACAAATTCCCGCCAGCCAATGAGCCTGTGATCCGCCGCTTAGCGACAAACATGTAGGCCTGCCGAACGAATCGCCAGCAGGCTTTGAACGTTACTGCTGGCTTTCGCTCCAGTCATCGCTATCCGAGAGGTCGCCTTCGCTCGGAATTCGTTTCTCTTCCGCCGCCCATTCGCCCAGATCAATGAGCTGACAGCGCTTGCAGCAGAACGGGCGAAACGGACTCACTTCTCCCCAGACGACAGTTTTCCCACAGGTTGGGCAGTTTACGGTGGTGACGTCAGACATTGGCACTCCTTAACAACAGGCCAGTTCAAAATCGAGGCGTTCCGGCACGGTGCCATTTTCACTGTCCAGCGGCATAAAGCGGATCGCGAAACGGCTTTTATGCCCGGAAATTTGTGGATAAAGCTGCTCGCCAAGAGACAAATTTAGACGCAGAAGATCGGCGTCGTCGCCGTTGTCCTGATAAAAACCGTTGAGACTGGTTTGCTTGCGGAACGGGGCAGAGTTACGCACAAGATCGAGGATCAGCGATAGCGTCTGATTCATCGGCTCCAGGCTACCCAGCCAGCTGTTTACCTGGTGATCGCGCTGTTCCTGCGGCATATGCAGCCACATATGCAGCGTTGGCAGATCAAAGCTACAGCAACCGCCCGGTATGCTCAGGCGCTGGCGCACCAGCGCTATCAAACGGTCTTCTCGTAAATATTGCCCAACGCGCGGCGCGGCCATCAGCGTCGTGCTGCTGTTTTTCAACTGCTGGCGTAAGGCGTCAATTCGACTTTGATCCACGCCCGGTACTTCGGCCCAGGCCTGTAATTTACGCTGCTGGCGCTCCAGCTCTTTCAACAGCTCCGTGCGGACATCGCCACGTTCAATCACATCCAGCAGATCGCCTACGTTGCGAAAGAAGTGCAACGCCGTGGCATGATCGTTAACAGGCAGATGTTGTGAAAGCTGTTGGATGAGAAATTCAATGCGCAGCCAGGTACGCATTTTTTCATTAAGCGGGTGCTCAAAAAGGATGTGAGTCGACATTATGGTTTTTCCTGTGCAACGGCCTGCGCGGCGAAGGTTAGATACTGCTCGTGCAGGCGGGCAACATCCGATGCAATGGCATCTGGTGCGCCGTTATTATCAATAACATCATCCGCAACGGCAAGGCGCTGAGCGCGAGTGGCCTGAGCGGCAAGAATTTGTTCAGCATGTTCACGCGAGACGTGGTCGCGCGTCATGGTTCGCTGGATTTGCGTCTCGGGTGTGACATCAATCACCAATACCCGATTGGCTTTCTTATGCAGCTGATTTTCTACCAGGAGCGGAACCACCCACAGGACATAGGGCGAGCGGGCTGCGGCTATCTGACGCTGAGTTTCCTGGTGGATAATGGGGTGGAGCAGGGCATTAAGCCAGGCTTTTTCCGCAGAATCGGAAAAAATATATTCGCGAAGCTGACGGCGGTTCAGTGTGCCATCGGCATTGATGATTGCCTGACCGAAATGGTCGGCGATGGCCTTTAGCGCGGGTGTATTGGGCTCTACCACCTGACGGGCAATAATATCAGCATCAATAATCGCGATGCCGAGACGAGAAAACGCGTCCGCAACGGTACTTTTGCCACTACCGATGCCGCCGGTTACTGCGACGATATACCCCATTAAATCAAATCCTGGGAATTATTCATTATGGAAATCAGTTGCTTAAAAAACAAACGTGCGACAGTAATTGTTTGATTCTCTTTACCGGCTTTTTACCAGGTAAATTTATAGGATTGTAGCGTAAAAAAAGAGAATTTCGCAGTCTTGCGGAGCAGGTATTAGTGCGTATGATAGCGTCACTGGAGTTGTGCTTTTAACATATTTGCCTCTAACCCCAGGAATCCGCACATGCGTATCGAAGAAGATCTGAAGTTAGGTTTCAAAGACGTTCTTATCCGCCCTAAACGCTCTACACTGAAAAGTCGCTCAGACGTTGAACTCGAACGTCAATTCACCTTTAAGCATTCCGGTCAGACGTGGTCTGGCGTGCCAATCATTGCTGCCAACATGGATACAGTCGGTACCTTTGAGATGGCAACGGCGCTGGCTCAGTTCGATATTCTTACTGCAGTCCACAAGCACTACACTCCTGAAGAGTGGAATGCGTTTGTTGCGTCCGCCTCTGCTGACGTGGTGAAGCACGTGATGGTTTCCACCGGTACTTCCGACGCCGATTTCGAGAAAACCAAACAGATCCTGAATGCCAACCCGGCGCTTAGCTTCGTTTGTATTGATGTGGCGAACGGTTACTCCGAGCACTTCGTGCAGTTCGTCAGCAAGGCGCGCGAAGCCTGGCCGACCAAAACTATCATTGCGGGCAACGTGGTGACCGGTGAAATGTGTGAAGAGCTGATCCTTTCCGGTGCCGACATCGTGAAAGTGGGCATTGGCCCGGGCTCCGTATGCACCACGCGCGTGAAAACCGGAGTTGGTTATCCGCAGCTTTCCGCGGTCATTGAATGTGCCGACGCGGCGCACGGCCTGGGCGGCCAGATCATCAGCGACGGCGGTTGCACCATGCCGGGCGATGTCGCAAAGGCCTTTGGCGGCGGCGCGGACTTCGTGATGCTCGGCGGTATGCTGGCAGGCCACGAAGAGAGCGGCGGCACCGTGGTGGAAGAGAACGGCGAAAAATTCATGCTGTTCTACGGTATGAGCTCTGAATCCGCGATGACCCGCCACGTCGGTGGCGTGGCAAAATACCGTGCGGCAGAAGGCAAAACCGTGAAGCTGCCTCTGCGCGGCCCGGTTGAAAACACCGCGCGCGACATCCTGGGCGGTCTGCGCTCAGCCTGTACCTACGTGGGTGCATCCCGCCTGAAAGAGCTGACGAAACGCACAACGTTTATTCGCGTTCAGGAGCAGGAAAACCGCGTTTTCAATAGCCTGTAATGGCTTTCGCTGGCGCATGCTCGTGCGCCAGCGCTGCTGCACTACCCCGCGCTCATCGCATCACCCAGATGGAAAATCGGCAGATACATTGCCACCACCAGCGTGCCGATGATAACCCCCGTAACAACCAGGAGCAGTGGCTCCAGAAGCGCCGCCAGGTTGTCTGCCCGTTGAAAGGTCTGTTCCATGTGATGGCGAGCAAGGTTTGCCAGCATGACGTCCAGCGAACCTGACATCTCACCGGTTCGTAAAAGCTGAATACAGAGCGGGGTAAACATTGCCGCCTTCTGAAAGGACGACCAGACGGGGAGACCTTTTTCAATGTTCTCGCGTATGCTGCGGAGTATTCCCTGCCAGTACCGGCTTTCAACAGTCTCTTCTGCACTTTCAAGCCCCTGTAAGAATGCAATGCCCGCCTGCTGCGTGAGCGACAGCACGGTGAAGATCTGCCCCAGTTTTTGCCCTTTCGCCAGCGCGCCCATTACGGGAAAACTCAGCAGAATACGCTGCCAGCGAGGATGGTGTCGCAGAGGCCAGGCTGCGGTTACGGGAACAAGCAGCGTCGCGAACAGCGCAAAGGCATATGACTGCATAAACGCGGCTATCCCCATAACAATTCGCGTCAGCGCCGGAAGCGGGGTATTAAAGGTTTTGTAGATCGCGGCAAATTCGGGCAAAACCAGGGTGACCATTGCCAGCACGACGAGCACGGCCAGCGTCAGGACGATCGCCGGGTAGCGCAGCGCTTTTTTCACCTTCGCGCTGAGCTGCTGCTGCGCTTTTTGCTGCTCTGCAAGCTCTCGGCAGCACGCTTCAAGCTTCCCCGTTAGCTCTCCGGTTTTCACCATTGAGATATGCAGTGGGCTAAAGACCGCTGGCCACCGTTTGAGCGCCTCAGAAAAAGGACAGCCTTCACTGAGTTCATCGGCAACGTTTTGCAGTAGTCCCCGCCACGGTTCTACTGGATGTTGGTCTGCCAGCATTTGCAGACTATGCGCGAGCGTCAGCCCGGCCTGCAGGAGCGTTGCGAGCTGACGAAACATCTCGTAGCAGTGATGTGGACGCCAGCGGTGCCTTTGAGCGCATCGGGTCAGGGCCAGAGGATGGAGGTCGTTACGCATCAGCCTGGTGAAGGCTGCGTTGCGGTCGGTGGCCCAGAGTACCCCGTTTCGGGATTCTCCTTCAGCGGAGATTGCTCGCCAGCGCCAGAGTTGATTAGCAGCCATCGGGCATACCCAGAACACGCACTAACTCTTCAAGCGTGGTCATCCCTTGTTCAACGGCCATGCAGCCGTGTTCAAACAGCGAGATGAGTCCAGCCTGTCGGGCGCTGGCTTCAATCACCTCGGTGCCTGCCCCGCTGGCAATAGCCTGGCGCAGGGGATTATCGATCTCAAGTACTTCAAAAATGGCCACGCGCCCGTAAAAACCGTGATAACAACGATCGCAGCCTGCAGGCTGCCAGCGAGGAAGTTGCCGCGGCCAAACCGAGCGCGGCAGGTCCGTATGCTCCCCTGTTTTCTGTCGGCAGTGCGGGCAAAGGCGCCGAACCAGCCGCTGGGCAATCACCATCGAAAGCGCGGAAGAGATCATCCAGCGCGCCACGCCCATCTGCTCCAGACGAATGAGGGTTTCCGTCGTCGAGTTGGTGTGTAGCGTCGACAATACAAGATGCCCGGTCTGCGCGGCTTTAATGGCAATTTCTGCCGTTTCACCATCGCGAATTTCCCCGACCATAATGATGTCCGGATCCTGACGGAGCAGCGCTCTCAGTACGCTCTGGAATGTTAAGCCCGCGCGGGGGTTAACCTGCGTCTGATTTAACCCCGCAAGCGGGATCTCGATGGGATCCTCCACGCTGCAGATGTTGACGTCAGGGGTGTTACGCGCCTGAAGTGCGCTGTAGAGCGTTACGGTTTTGCCGCTGCCCGTCGGGCCGGTGACCAGAATTAGCCCCTGAGGCTGGTGGAGTACCTCATTAAAACAGGCCAGCTGTTTAGCGCTCATGCCAAGCGCGTTCGGCTCCAGCGCCTGCTTAACCTGATGTAGCAAACGCAGCACAATTTTCTCACCGCCGTTGCAGGGAAGCGTGGCGATACGAAACGAGACCGGCTCGTTTGTCAGCTCAATCGTAAACTGACCGTCCTGAGGTAAGCGCCGTTCCGCAATATCCAGGTTACCCAGCACTTTTAACCGGGCGCTGAGCATCGTCGCCAGCGCGGCGGAAAGGGGAGGCTGCGGATAAAGTACCCCGTCGATACGTAAGCGGATCTGGCACGCGTGCTCCATTGGTTCGATATGGATGTCAGACGCGCGCTGGTTTACTGCCTGCTGCAGCGTCTGGTTGAGGATATCCACCGCAGAGTAGGGTTGCGAAACGACGGGCAGATGCGATTGCGCGGTTAACTGCCGGTGCTTTTCCATGCGTTCAGCGCTCCAGCATTCGATATCAATCCGCTTCTGGGTCGCGAAGCGCAGGGCCTCCATCAGTTCAGGCGCGGGGGTTCCCACGACGGCGATGCTAATCATGTCGCTGTCGCTGGTGAGCAGTAGCGCATGGTGGCGAAGACAAAGCGCCACGAGTTGATCGGTGTTCATTATCCGCTCCTTAGTTAGTGTCGAAGCGGAAGACGTCTTCGCAGGCCTGCTTAAGCGCGCTGTCAGCACTGATATTACAGTCACGCGTCCAGCCCGTAATACCGTTGCCGTTGCTCCACTGCGGCGTCATGGTTACCGTCAGCCCGTTCAGGCTCTCCTGGCCTGTTAAGGTCACGATCCCTTTTGCCACGCTCATTCCTGAAACGTAACGCGTCGTTGCAGGAGAGGGAATACCGTTACTGCCGGCATCGCAGCTCTCCACGCCGCCGCGATCGAGCGCGCAAAGCTCAATGGCAGTGCGATAGGGAACGAAAGTTTGCAGCATATCGGTGAGGGCTGCTTTACGCAGGTAGTTCTGATAGGCGGGAACGCCGATGGCGCTCAGAATCGCAATAATGCCAATGACCACCATCAGCTCAATGAGTGTGAATCCTTGTTGTCTGTCCATATCTGCTCCTTATGCAAAGTGGCGCTACTTTGTCAGCGGGACAGGGCAGAAACGAGGGGCAAAAAAGATAACGAGAAAGGAGCTTCAGAGAATTCATTCCGTGTTGCAGAGAAGGACAATGGATTTGCGAGCGAGGCTGAAATTCCCCTCTCCGGGCAGAGAGGGGAGCGTGCGTTATTTGAAGCGCATTGAGAGATCGAGGGCGTGAACGTGCTTGGTCAGCGCGCCAACGGAGATGTAATCCACGCCGGTTTCGGCGAACTCACGGATCGTCTCGAAAGTGACGTTTCCGGACACTTCAAGCTGGGCCCGGCCGTTGGTCAGTTTCACCGCCTCG
Source organism: Enterobacter cloacae complex sp. P13B (assembly GCF_014895915.1). Classification (NCBI taxonomy): domain Bacteria; kingdom Pseudomonadati; phylum Pseudomonadota; class Gammaproteobacteria; order Enterobacterales; family Enterobacteriaceae; genus Enterobacter; species Enterobacter cloacae complex sp. P13B. Next base: position 65,280 of record NZ_JADBQN010000024.1, on the reverse strand, counting down.
CGCATCTGCTCCGTCTCGAAATTATCGAGCATGATGATATCGGCCCCGGCCTTGATCGCCTGCTCCAGCTCTTCCAGGCTTTCGACCTCCACCTCAACCGGCACATCCGGATGCAGCCAGAAGGCCTTTTCCACCGCCTGACGCACGGAGCCAGAAGCAATAATGTGGTTCTCTTTAATCAGGAAAGCATCGGATAAGCCCAGACGATGGTTTGCGCCGCCGCCGCAGAGCACCGCGTACTTCAGCGCAGTGCGCAGGCCCGGCAGCGTTTTGCGGGTATCAAGCAGCTGGGTACGGGTGCCGGCCAGCAGGTCAACGTAGCGGCGCACTTCACTGGCGACGCCAGAGAGCGTTTGGACAAAATTGAGCGCGGTACGCTCGCCGGTCAGTAATACGCGGGAAGGACCGTCCAGCTCGAACAGCGGCTGATTGGCGGTCACTGCATCACCATCATCAACGTGCCATGTCACCTGTACATCGTCACCCGCCAGCTGAGTAAAGACCTCTTCAACCCAACGCTTGCCGCAGAAAACGCCCTCCTCACGGGTGATAATGACCGCGTGCGAGCGTGTCTCTTTTGGCAACAATTGTGCGGTAATATCTTTATCGGCGTTAACGTCACCCCCCAGGTCTTCTTTCAACGCATGGGCGACGCTTGCCGGAATATCCATATTAATACGTTCCAGAAGCGCTTCACGTCGGTGGTCGGGGTTGTAGCGGCGAGGCGGCATGATAAAACTCCAAATTGGTAACGAATCATAATATTGAAACATGCTACTCTGAACCGAGTCATTGCACCATACAGAAGGAGTTCCAGCATGTTGTTAGAAAACGGATGGCTGGTGGATGCGCGGCATGTGCCCTCGCCGCACCACGACTGCCGCCCGGAGGATGAAAAGCCCACACTGCTGGTGGTTCATAATATTAGCCTCCCGCCGGGTGAGTTTGGCGGCCCGTGGATCGATGCGTTATTCACGGGAACGATAGATCCCAATGCTCATCCCTTCTTCGCTGAGATTGCGCATCTGCGCGTGTCGGCTCACTGCCTGATTCGCCGTGATGGTGAGGTAGTTCAGTATGTTCCTTTTGATAAGCGCGCCTGGCATGCCGGGGTATCGATGTATCACGGGCGCGAACGGTGCAACGATTTCTCGATTGGGATTGAGCTGGAAGGCACGGATACTACCCCCTACACCGATGCCCAGTATCAGCAGCTGGTTGCTATTACCCACACGCTTATCGGACTCTACCCGGCAATCGCCGACAATATTACCGGGCACAGCGATATCGCTCCGGCGAGAAAAACCGATCCCGGCCCGGCATTTGACTGGTCGCGGTTTCGCGCCATGCTTGCCGCGTCGTCAGAATAAGGAGATACCATGACGTTGTTTACCATGCTGCTGGTTATCATCGCCGAACGCCTGTTCAAGCTCGGCGAGCACTGGCAACTGGATCACCGGCTGGAGGTGTTGTTCCGCCGCATCAAGCACTTTTCCATGCTGCGCACGCTGCTGATGATGGCGGGCGTCATGCTGATTACCTTCCTGCTGCTGCGCTCGCTGTACGGACTCTTTTTCAACGTGCCGCTGCTGGTGGTGTGGATCCTGCTCGGCGTGCTGTGCATTGGTGCGGGCAAGGTGCGTTTGCACTATCACGCCTACCTGAAAGCCGCCTCCCGTGACGATGCCCACGCGCGCGGCGCGATGGCGAGCGAGCTGACGATGATCCACGGCGTGCCGCCGGACTGCGACGAGCGCGAGTTCCTGCGCGAGCTGCAAAACGCGCTGCTGTGGATTAACTTCCGCTACTACCTGGCTCCGCTGTTCTGGTTTGTGGTGGGCGGCCCGTGGGGGCCGGTACTGCTGATGGGCTATGCGTTTCTGCGCGCCTGGCAGACCTGGCTTGCCCGTTATCTGACGCCGCATGAGCGTTTGCTGTCCGGCATTGATGCCATCCTGCACGTGCTCGACTGGCTCCCGGTGCGTCTGGTGGGCGTGGTGTACGCCTTAATTGGCCACGGTGAAAAAGCGCTGCCCGCATGGTTCGCTTCTCTTGGGGACCGCCATACGTCCCAGTACCAGGTGTTGACGCGCCTGGCGCAGTTCTCGCTGGCGCGCGAACCGCATACCGACAAGATCGAAACGCCAAAAGCCGCCGTCTCCATGGCGAAGAAAACCTCGTTTGTGGTGGTGGTGATTGTGGCGCTGCTGACGATTTACGGCACGCTGGTGTAACCCAGCGCGCCGCAGACGCTATAACGTATCCGCAGGCGGGATGCCGAAATCAGGCATCCCGTTTTCGTCCCAGCGGACAAGCTTCAGGCGAGTATGACGGTTCGGATCGTAAAGCGGATCGCCTTCAATTTCGGTGTAATTTCTTGCGTGGTACACCAATACATCTTCCCCTTCCGGCGTTTGCGTAAAGCTGTTGTGGCCTGGCCCGTACTGGTTGTTCTCATAGCTGGTGACGAAAACCGGGCGAGGGGATTTGTGCCAGTTTGCCGGGTTTTGCGGATCGGCGTTCAGGTCTATCCACAGTAACCCCATGCAGTAGTTCTCATCGGTGGCGCTGGCGGAGTAGCTGATAAACAGCTTATCGCTGTGAACCAGCACCGCCGGACCTTCGTTGACCCAGAAACCACGGCATTCCCAGTCGTATTCTGGCTTGCTGAGCATCACCGGCTCGCCTTTCAGCGTCCACGGGTTCTCCATTTCACACAGATAGAGGTTAGAGTTGCCGGAAATATCCGGGGCTTTTTGCGCCCACAGGTACCAGCGTTTGCCCTGATGAACAAAGGTGGTGGCATCCAGGGCGAAGGTGTCGAACGGGGTGTTGATTTGCCCTTTCTCGATCCAGGTACCGCTGAGCGGATCGCGGTCCGCACACTCAATCGCAAACATGCGGTGCTGGAACATCCCGAGTGCGTCGAGCGCCTGGGTGTGCGTCGCGGCAAAATAGATGTACCACTTGCCGTCAACGTGGTGCAGTTCTGGCGCCCAGATTAGCTGGCTCATCGGGCCGGTCTCGGGTTTGCGCCAGACCACCACCTCTTCAGCGTCGCGTAGTCCTTCCAGAGAGTCTGCGCGGCGGATCGCCAGCCTGTCGTACTGCGGCACGGAGGCAATAAAATAGTACTGTCCCTCATGGCGTAAAATGTACGGGTCGGCGCGTTGTTCGATAAACGGGTTTGGCCAGTTATGCATGCGGCTTTCCTTATTTAGTCTCAGCGGCTTTGAGTTCCTGATAGTCATTCAGCTCGCGGTAGTTGGTACGGCGCTTTTCCAGATCGGCCTGGATCTGCTTCATGGTTTCGCGGTCCACCTTCAGCAGACGTACCACCCCAGCGGTAATTAAGTATCCAATGCCCGGAATGACGGTAAAGAGCAGCACGATCCCGTTAATGGCGTCCGCGCTTTGCGCTTTTGCGCCCGCGTCATAACCGTACCAGGAGAGCAGGAAGCCGACCATCGCACCGGCAATCGCCAGGCCCAGTTTCAGGAAGAAGATGTTACCCGAGAAGCTGATCCCGGTGATGCGCTTCCCGGTTTTCCACTCGCCGTAGTCGTCCACGTCAGCCATCAGCGACCAGTGCAGCGGAGACGGGATCTGGTGCAGGATGTTAAGCAGGAAATAGAGCACCACGATGGTAACGGTGGCTTTCGGGTCGAAGAAATAGAAGGCGCAGGAGAATGCCGCCAGCACGATATTGGTCCAGAAGAAGACCTTCAGCTTACACCAGCGGTCGGTCAGCACTTTCGCCAGCACGCTGCCAAGCATCATGCCGACAACGCCCAGGCTGATAAACAGCGTGGCGAAGTGGGTGCTCTGGCCCATCACCCAGGTGACGTAATACATGGTCGCCGCCATGCGGATAAAGCCCGGGCAGACGTTGCACAGCGTGAGCAGCAAAATGCGCACCCACTGGTCGTTTTTCCACACGTCTTTCAGGTCGTTTTTCAGTTCGTCGTTGGTTTGCACTGCCGGACGCACGCGCTCGCGCACGGTGGCGAAGCAGAACAGGAACATACAGGTACCAATCAGCGCCAGGACAGTCATCGCCATCTGGTAGCCTTTGGCTTTGTTATCCCCGCCAAACCAGTCGGCCATCGGCAGCAGCGTTAAGGAGAGCAGCAGCGTGGCGATGCCGACCAGCACGAAGCGATACGACTGGCAGGCCACGCGCTCTTTTGGATCGTTGGTGATCACCCCACCTAACGAGCAGTAAGGGATGTTGATGGCCGTATAGGTTAACGAGAGCAGGAAGTAGGTGACAAACGCATAGATAACTTTGCTGTTATAGCTCCACTCCGGGGTGGTGAACATCAGAATGCTGAACAGCGCGTAGGGGAACGCAATCCACAGCAGCCATGGACGAAACCGGCCATATTTACTGCGGGTACGGTCGGCAATCGCCCCCATAATCGGGTCCGTTACGGCATCAATTACGCGGACGGACAGCAGCAGCACGCCGACCAGCGCAGGCGCCAGGCCAAAAATATCCGTATAGAAATAGTTAACAAACAGCATGATGGCGCCGAAGATGATGTTGCATCCCGCGTCGCCCATCCCATAGCCGATCTTTTCTTTTACTGACAGTTTGTTGTTATCCATCGACAGCTCTCCGGTTTACGGTATGGGGAGAATTATTCGCTGGCAAAGGAATATATGCGTTGCAGTATCAGGGCGGTGATATGGATAAATGTGCTGTTGGCGTGAAAGTGTGAAGGAGGTAACAACGCGCGGCACCCGCAAAAACAGGTGCCGCGGCGAGAGGTTTAGTGCGCCTTCATGGCATTACGGCTTTTCTGGCTGAAGAGATAGCCAACACCAAGGATCGCAATCCAGACCGGGATCAGGTAGACGGAAATCGCCATGCCCGGCGTGATCAGCATGATCACCAGCACGGCCGCCATAAACAGCAGGCAAATCCAGTTACCCAGCGGATAGAGCAGGGCAGGGAAGCGCGTGGTGACGCCCTGCTGCTGTTTCGCGCGGCGGAACTTCATGTGCGCCAGGCTGATCATCGCCCAGTTGATAACCAGAGCGGAGACTACCAGCGCCATCAGCAGGCCAAACGCCGATTCCGGTGCCATGTAGTTAATCAGCACGCACAGCGCGGTCACGATGGCTGAAACAATGATGGTATTCACCGGCACGCCGCGTTTATCCACGTTGAGCAGCATCTTCGGCGCGTTGCCCTGCTGGGCCAGGCCGAACAGCATACGGCTGTTGCAGTATACGCAGCTGTTGTAAACGGAGAGCGCTGCGGTCAGCACCACGATGTTCAGGGCGTTGGCGACAAAGGTATCGCCCAGCTCGTGGAAGATGAGAACAAACGGGCTGGTGTCAGCGGTCACGCGCGTCCACGGCAGCAGGGAGAGCAGCACGGCCAGTGAGCCCACATAGAAGATCAGAATACGGTAGATAACCTGATTTGTGGCTTTCGGGATGCTTTGCTCCGGGTTATCGGCTTCGGCAGCGGTAATACCCACCAGCTCCAGGCCGCCGAAGGAGAACATAATGATTGCCATCATCATCACCAGACCGGTCATGCCGTGAGGCAGGAAGCCGCCCTGTTCCCAGAGGTTACGCACGGTAGCCTGCGGGCCGCCGTTGCCGCTGAACAGCAGCCAGCCACCGAAGATGATCATCGCCACAACGGCAATGACTTTGATAATGGCAAACCAGAACTCCATCTCGCCGAACACTTTTACGTTGGTCAGGTTAATGGCGTTGATAATCACGAAGAAGGCTGCAGCAGACGCCCATGTGGGGATCTCCGGATACCAGAACTGAATGTACTTCCCGACGGCGGTCAGCTCGGCCATAGCAACCAGAACGTACAGCACCCAGTAGTTCCAGCCGGAGGCGAAACCCGCAAAGCTGCCCCAGTATTTATAGGCAAAGTGGCTGAACGAGCCTGCGACCGGCTCTTCAACGACCATTTCGCCAAGCTGGCGCATGATCAGAAAAGCGATGAAACCCGCAATCGCGTAACCCAAAATAATACCCGGACCGGCTGACTGGATAACGGATGCGCTGCCCAGAAACAGGCCGGTACCAATCGCACCGCCCAGTGCGATGAGCTGTATATGGCGGTTTTTAAGTCCGCGCTTTAGCTGATCGCCGTGCTGTTGAGCTTCCATTTGAAACCTCGTGTGTGGTTGTTATGTTCACGCTGTGCGTGTGTAATTATGAAAGTCCATATTCTGTATTTATTTCTTTACGGTTAAACAAACCGAAAAAAGCGGAGATGACTTCCGTACGCGCCAGAATAGTGGTAAGCGCCTGCGAATGCACCTGCTTTATGAAGGGATGCTGACGACTTGAATAAAAAGAAAGCATTTGTAAATCGGCCCGCTTATTCTTCCTAACCCAACCTATAGAATAGAAATGCTTCTTAAGTGGGCGAATTTTCATTATTTGCCATGTTGAATCGCTTCAGATTGCAAAACCCCTCGTTTCATTATGGTTAAAACTCCCTCTTTGGGAGTAATCAACTCATTTGTGCAAAGTTACATTTCTGAAACGTTATTTCTGTAAGGTTGTTAAAATGTGCAGGGTTTACTGATTTCAATCAAAACCAATATGGACAGAAGGTGAATACTTTGTTACTTTAGCGATACGAACTAGAAATTGGTAAGACCAATTGACTCCGGGCAAAAAGGCGTAAGACAGGGAATATGGCCTACAGCAAAATTCGCCAACCAAAACTATCTGATGTGATTGAGCAGCAGCTGGAGTTTTTAATCCTCGAAGGGACTCTGCGCCCGGGTGAGAAACTTCCGCCAGAACGCGAGCTGGCAAAACAGTTCGACGTTTCACGTCCCTCTCTGCGTGAGGCGATTCAACGCCTCGAAGCAAAGGGCTTGCTGCTTCGTCGCCAGGGCGGCGGAACCTTTGTGCAAAACAGCCTGTGGCAGAGCTTCAGCGATCCGCTGGTAGAACTTCTCTCTGACCACCCAGAATCCCAGTTTGACCTGCTTGAGACCCGTCACGCGCTTGAAGGTATTGCGGCCTATTACGCCGCCCTTCGCAGCACTGATGAAGATCGCGTGCGTATCCGCGAACTGCATCAGGCCATTGAACGGGCACAGCAGTCCGGCGATTTAGACGCCGAGTCCAGCGCCGTTGTCCAGTATCAAATCGCCGTCACCGAAGCGGCACACAACGTGGTGCTCCTCCATCTGCTACGCTGCATGGAGCCGATGCTGGCCCAGAACGTTCGTCAGAATTTTGAATTGTTGTATGCCCGTCGGGAGATGCTCCCGCTGGTAAGCAACCATCGCACCCGAGTATTCGAGGCGATAATGGCCGGGGAGCCGGAGCAGGCGCGCGAAGCGTCGCACCGTCACCTGGCTTTCATTGAGGAAATCTTGCTGGACCGCAGCCGTGAACAATCGCGTCGCGAACGTTCATTACGCCGCATACAGCAACGAAAGGATTAAGCGCCAGGTACTTTTAGAGCGCGGCAACTAAACGCAGAACCTGTCTTATTGTGTTCTTGCCCAAGAGCACAATGGGACAGGTTCCAGACAAATCAACGTATTAGATAGATAAGGAATACCCCCATGTCAGAACGTCTCCAAAATGACGTGGATCCGATCGAAACTCGCGACTGGCTACAGGCGATCGAATCGGTCATCCGTGAAGAAGGTGTTGAGCGCGCTCAGTATCTGATTGATCAGCTGCTTTCTGAAGCCCGCAAAGGCGGCGTGAAGGTTGCTTCAGGTGCAGGGGCTAGCAACTACGTAAACACGATTGCCGTTGAAGACGAACCGGAATACCCGGGCAATCTGGATCTGGAACGTCGTATCCGTTCTGCAATCCGCTGGAACGCCATCATGACCGTTCTGCGCGCGTCCAAGAAAGACCTGGAGCTGGGTGGCCACATGGCGTCCTTCCAGTCTTCTGCGACCGTTTACGAAGTGTGCTTCAACCACTTCTTCCGTGCAGCGAACGAGAAAGACGGCGGCGATCTGGTGTACTTCCAGGGCCACATCTCTCCGGGCATCTATGCACGTGCATTCCTGGAAGGTCGTCTGACTGAAGAGCAGATGAACAACTTCCGTCAGGAAGTTCACGGTAAAGGTCTGTCTTCTTATCCGCACCCTAAACTGATGCCTGAATTCTGGCAGTTCCCGACCGTATCTATGGGTCTGGGCCCAATCGGTGCGATCTACCAGGCTAAATTCCTGAAGTATCTGGAACACCGTGGTCTGAAAGACACCTCCGAGCAGACCGTTTACGCCTTCCTGGGCGACGGCGAAATGGATGAGCCAGAATCTAAAGGTGCGATCACCATCGCGACCCGTGAGAAGCTGGACAACCTGTGCTTCATCATCAACTGTAACCTGCAGCGTCTGGATGGTCCGGTAACCGGTAACGGCAAGATCATCAACGAACTGGAAGGCATCTTCGCAGGTGCTGGCTGGAACGTGATCAAAGTCATGTGGGGTTCCCGTTGGGACGAACTGCTGCGTAAAGACACAAGCGGTAAACTGATCCAGCTGATGAACGAAACCGTTGACGGCGACTACCAGACCTTCAAATCCAAAGACGGTGCCTACGTGCGTGAGCACTTCTTCGGTAAATACCCTGAAACCGCAGCGCTGGTTGCAGACTGGACTGATGAGCAGATCTGGGCCCTGAACCGCGGTGGTCACGATCCGAAGAAAATTTACGCTGCACTGAAAAAAGCGCGTGAAACCAAAGGTAAAGCGACTGTAATCCTGGCCCACACCATCAAAGGTTACGGCATGGGTGATACCGCAGAAGGTAAAAACATCGCTCACCAGGTTAAGAAAATGAACATGGACGGCGTGCGCTATATCCGCGACCGTTTCAACGTTCCAGTGACCGATGAGCAGGTAGAAAACCTGTCTTACATCACCTTCCCGGAAGGCTCTGAAGAGCACAAGTACCTGCACGAACGTCGTCAGGCGCTGAAAGGCTACCTGCCAGCTCGTCAGCCTAACTTCACCGAGAAGCTGGAACTGCCGGCGCTGGAAGACTTCTCTCAGCTGCTGGAAGAGCAGAACAAAGAGATCTCTACCACTATCGCTTTCGTTCGTGCCCTGAACGTGATGCTGAAGAACAAGTCGATCAAAGATCGCCTGGTGCCAATCATCGCCGACGAAGCGCGTACTTTCGGTATGGAAGGTCTGTTCCGTCAGATCGGTATCTACAGCCCGAACGGCCAGCAGTACACCCCGCAGGACCGTGAGCAGGTTGCATACTACAAAGAAGACGAGAAAGGTCAGATCCTTCAGGAAGGTATCAACGAGCTGGGCGCAGGCGCATCCTGGCTGGCTGCTGCGACCTCTTACAGCACCAACAACCTGCCGATGATTCCGTTCTACATCTACTACTCCATGTTCGGGTTCCAGCGTATCGGTGACCTGTGCTGGCAGGCAGGCGACCAGCAGGCTCGCGGCTTCCTGATCGGTGGTACTTCTGGTCGTACGACTCTGAACGGTGAAGGTCTGCAGCACGAAGATGGCCACAGCCACATTCAGTCTCTGACTATTCCTAACTGTATCTCTTACGACCCGTCCTACGCGTACGAAGTTGCTGTCATCATGCATGACGGTCTGCAGCGCATGTACGGTGAAGCGCAGGAGAACATTTACTACTACATCACCACCCTGAACGAAAACTACCACATGCCGGCAATGCCAGCAGGTGCCGAGGAAGGTATCCGTAAAGGTATCTACAAACTCGAAACCATTGAAGGTAGCAAAGGTAAAGTTCAGCTGCTGGGCTCCGGTTCTATCCTGCGTCACGTTCGTGAAGCAGCGCAGATCCTGGCGAAAGACTACGGCGTGGGTTCCGACGTGTACTCTGTGACTTCCTTCACCGAACTGGCGCGTGATGGCCAGGATTGTGAGCGCTGGAACATGCTGCACCCAATGGAAACCCCACGCGTTCCGTACATCGCTCAGGTGATGAACGACGCGCCAGCGGTGGCGTCCACTGACTATATGAAACTGTTCGCTGAGCAGGTTCGTACATACGTTCCAGCTGATGATTATCGCGTACTGGGTACTGACGGCTTCGGTCGTTCTGACAGCCGCGAAAACCTGCGTCACCACTTCGAAGTTGATGCTTCTTACGTGGTTGTAGCAGCACTGGGCGAACTGGCTAAACGTGGCGAAATCGATAAGAAAGTGGTTGCGGACGCAATTACCAAATTCAACATCGATGCAGAAAAAGTTAACCCGCGTCTGGCGTAAGAGGTAAAAGAATAATGGCTATCGAAATCAATGTACCGGACATCGGGGCTGATGAAGTTGAAATCACCGAGATCCTGGTCAAAGTGGGCGACAAAGTTGAAGCTGAACAGTCGCTGATCACCGTAGAAGGCGACAAAGCCTCTATGGAAGTCCCGTCTCCTCAGGCTGGCATCGTTAAGGAGATCAAAGTCTCCGTTGGCGATAAAACCGAGACTGGCAAACTGATCATGATTTTCGATTCCGCCGACGGTGCAGCAGCTGCTGCACCTGCGCAGGAAGAGAAGAAAGAAGCCGCTCCGGCCGCCGCTGCTCCAGCAGCTGCCGCAGCAGCGAAAGAAGTGAACGTGCCTGACATCGGCGGTGACGAAGTTGAAGTCACTGAAATCCTGGTGAAAGTGGGCGATACCGTTGCGGCCGAGCAGTCACTGATCACCGTAGAAGGCGACAAAGCCTCTATGGAAGTACCAGCGCCATTCGCCGGTACCGTAAAAGAGATCAAGATCAACACCGGCGACAAAGTGTCTACCGGGTCGCTTATCATGATCTTCGAAGTGGCGGGTGCTGCACCTGCTGCCGCGCCTGCACAGGCCGCTGCTCCGGCTCCGGCCGATGCACCAGCCGCTGCTGGCGGCGCGAAAGACGTTAACGTACCGGACATCGGCGGTGACGAAGTTGAAGTCACCGAAGTGATGGTAAAAGTGGGCGACAAAGTTGCCGCTGAACAGTCACTAATCACCGTTGAAGGCGACAAGGCTTCCATGGAAGTGCCTGCGCCGTTCGCCGGTACCGTTAAAGAGATCAAAATCAGCACCGGCGACAAAGTGTCTACCGGCTCCCTGATCATGGTCTTCGAAGTGGAAGGCGCTGCGCCTGCCGCAGCTCCGGCTGCCGCGGCTGCTCCAGCACCGGCTGCTGCACCGGCTCAGGCTGCTAAACCAGCCGCTGCCCCTGCTGCAAAAGCAGAAAAATCAGAGTTCGCTGAAAACGACGCTTACGTCCACGCGACTCCGCTGATTCGTCGCCTGGCGCGCGAATTCGGTGTGAACCTGGCGAAAGTGAAAGGGACCGGCCGTAAGGGTCGTATCCTGCGCGAAGACGTTCAGGCCTACGTGAAAGACGCGGTGAAACGCGCCGAAGCTGCACCAGCTGCAGCCGCTGGCGGCGGTATCCCGGGCATGCTGCCATGGCCGAAAGTGGACTTCAGCAAGTTCGGCGAAATCGAAGAAGTGGAGCTGGGCCGTATCCAGAAAATCTCTGGTGCTAACCTGAGCCGTAACTGGGTGATGATCCCGCACGTTACCCACTTCGACAAAACCGATATCACCGATCTGGAAGCGTTCCGTAAACAGCAGAACGCCGAAGCCGAGAAGCGTAAGCTGGACGTGAAATTCACCCCAGTGGTCTTCATCATGAAGGCGGTTGCTGCGGCTCTGGAACAGATGCCACGCTTCAACAGCTCCCTGTCCGAAGACGGCCAGAAGCTGACGCTGAAGAAATACATCAACATCGGTGTTGCGGTAGATACGCCAAATGGTCTGGTTGTTCCGGTATTCAAAGACGTGAACAAGAAGAGCATCACTGAGCTGTCCCGTGAACTGACCACCATCTCCAAGAAAGCGCGTGATGGTAAGCTGACTGCCGGCGAAATGCAGGGCGGCTGCTTCACTATCTCCAGCATCGGCGGCCTGGGTACCACCCACTTCGCGCCGATTGTGAACGCGCCGGAAGTGGCTATCCTCGGTGTGTCCAAGTCCGCGATGGAGCCGGTGTGGAATGGCAAAGAGTTCGTGCCGCGTCTGATGATGCCAATCTCTCTGTCCTTCGACCACCGCGTGATCGACGGGGCTGATGGTGCGCGTTTCATCACCATCATCAACAACATGCTGAGCGACATTCGCCGCCTGGTGATGTAATCGAAAAGCCGGCCAGTCGGCCGGCTTTTTTCTGATAATCTCATGGTGTTTATGAGGTTATTGGTGAAAGCGACAATTCGTGAGCCGTTTGTTGTTTCAAAATTGTTAACAATTTTGTAAACTGCGGGCGGATAGAACGACCCGGTGGACGACGGGTATAAACTAAGAGGTCATGATGAGCACAGAAATCAAAACTCAGGTCGTAGTACTTGGGGCAGGCCCGGCAGGTTACTCCGCAGCATTTCGTGCAGCGGATTTAGGTCTGGAAACCGTCATCGTAGAGCGTTACAGCACCCTCGGCGGTGTTTGTCTGAACGTCGGCTGTATCCCTTCTAAAGCGCTGCTGCACGTAGCGAAAGTTATCGAAGAAGCCAAAGCGCTGGCTGAACACGGTATCGTCTTCGGCGAGCCGAAAACCGATATCGACAAAATTCGTACCTGGAAAGAGAAAGTTATCACTCAGCTGACCGGCGGTCTGGCGGGTATGGCGAAAGGCCGTAAGGTCAAAGTGGTTAACGGTCTGGGTAAATTCACCGGTGCGAACACCCTGGAAGTGGAAGGCGAAAACGGCAAAACCGTTATCAACTTCGACAACGCGATCATCGCGGCAGGCTCTCGCCCAATCGAACTGCCATTCATTCCACATGAAGATCCACGCGTGTGGGATTCCACTGATGCCCTGGAGCTGAAAACCGTTCCTAAGCGTCTGCTGGTTATGGGCGGCGGTATCATCGGTCTGGAAATGGGTACCGTGTACCATGCGCTGGGTTCAGACATTGACGTGGTTGAAATGTTCGACCAGGTTATCCCGGCTGCTGACAAAGACATCGTTAAAGTCTTCACCAAGCGCATCAGCAAGAAATTCAACCTGATGCTGGAAACCAAAGTGACTGCCGTTGAAGCGAAAGAAGACGGTATTTACGTTTCCATGGAAGGCAAAAAAGCCCCATCCGAACCACAGCGTTACGACGCCGTGCTGGTGGCTATCGGTCGTGTACCGAACGGTAAAAACCTCGACGCGGGCAAAGCTGGCGTTGAAGTGGACGACCGTGGCTTCATCCGCGTTGACAAACAGCTGCGCACCAACGTGCCGCACATCTTTGCTATCGGCGACATCGTCGGTCAGCCAATGCTGGCGCACAAAGGCGTTCACGAAGGTCACGTTGCCGCTGAAGTTATCGCCGGCATGAAGCACTACTTCGATCCGAAAGTGATCCCATCTATCGCGTACACCGAGCCAGAAGTTGCATGGGTCGGTCTGACCGAGAAAGAAGCGAAAGAGAAAGGCATCAGCTATGAAACCGCCACCTTCCCGTGGGCTGCTTCTGGCCGTGCTATCGCGTCCGACTGCGCAGACGGTATGACCAAACTGATCTTCGACAAAGAGACTCACCGCGTAATCGGTGGTGCGATTGTCGGTACCAACGGCGGTGAGCTGCTGGGTGAAATCGGTCTGGCTATCGAAATGGGCTGTGACGCGGAAGACATCGCGCTGACCATCCACGCGCACCCGACGCTGCACGAGTCCGTGGGCCTGGCGGCTGAAGTGTTTGAAGGTAGCATTACTGACCTGCCAAACGCGAAAGCGAAGAAGAAATAAGTTTCTTCAGATGAAAAAAGCGGCCTGAGGCCGCTTTTTTTATGCGCGGCGTTCAGGGGGCTACAGGCTGCCAGGTGTTATCAGGTGCGTATGAGGCCAGCGCCCGGGCCTTCTGCTCCGAATCGCTGCCGAGATCGGACTGGTACACCTTGTCGTCCTGGTTTATCACAAAGCTCATGACGCCTGTCTGACCATAGCTGACAGGCCACGCCACCATAGCGAAACCGTGATTATCTGGCAGGATGCGGAAGCGATAGCCATGGTAACCCGCGCCCGGCTCTTTCGGACTGAACGCCGGGCCAAGCGGGCTTGGCGCTTCACCAGGCGAAACGGGCCAGTACAGACCGTCCTTTTTACCCTCAGAACTGACAATCTTCTGCGCGTATTTCTGATTCATCGCAAAATAGCTCTGCTGAGCGGCCACGTAAGCATGCAGGGCTTCGATGGCGGCAAGTTCGTTGCGCCCAATTTCGCGGGTCAGGATCTCCTCGGCGCCTTCTTTGATGTCAAACTGCCAGCCGGAGGCGATTTTGATCACCGGAATGGGAAGTTGCCAGCCGCTGTCTCCGACAACCAGATGCGCTTTATCGCCTTCGACAATGGTGTTATGACGGACTTTCCAGTCGCGCAGAAAGCGATCGACTGCGTCAGGATCAACGCCTTCAGGGGGCAGGAAGTCGCGCCAGTTCTCACCGAGCAGGTTGCTCATCGCGCTTTCGTTTTGATCGCGGATGGCGCTTTCCAGCGCATTGGTAGCCTGTTCTGGTGAGCTGAAGGATTGCTGCGCCATGACGGTCGCCGAGACCATGAACAACACCATTCCACTGAGTAATTTACGTTTCATGTCGGCTCCCTTAGCGATGACGGAATTCACGGTGTTCAGCACGTCCAGCCGCTGCCGGGCGTAGCTGCTGCTGACGAGCGGCGAGGTGTCTGCTTTGCGCCCCACGCTGCTGCTGCGCCTGCCAGTTGGCGGAACGGCTGTCGTTGCCGCTCAGTGCATTGGCCCGGAGCTGACTGTTTCGCTGCTGGAAGGGACGTTGCTGAGAAGGCTGAACCCGTTTCTCTTGTCTCTGCGCGGTGGTCTGTCGGTTTTCTCGCTGCTGCGTGGTGGCCCGCTTCGCCGTCTGCGGTTTGGTGTCATAGCCACGGTAGTTATTGCGCTGAGAAATCTGTTTCAGCTGTTCACTTGAGGCCTGTCGCTGCGCCGCTTTCGTGCCCGGGCGAGCAGTCTGTGGGAAGGTTTTACCTGTCGATTTCTCCATCTGGCTCAGTGCCGCCTGACGCTGGCTATCGCGATTAACCGGTTGTTGCGTTGCACTAAGCCCCGTGGCCGTGTTGGTGGAGTGGAAACGCGTGTTGAGCTGGTTTGTCGGGTAAGGGACACCTTCCCGATAGGCCGGGTTGTGCTGCCAGGTACGGTTGGCGTCCGTCAGACGTTGTCCGCTAATTTTATTGAAGTTCTCAACGTTAATATTGATGTTGTTATCACCGTTGCGGTTGTAGCCGCCGTGATTATCCCAGTCGCCGTCATGATGATGGTCCCAGTCATCGTCATCATCCCAGTCGATATTGCTGAAGATGGCATAAGTTGTGGCGACACCCAGGCTGAAACCTAAGCCGTTGACGAAGCTGTTGCCAAACTGCTCTCCGGGTGACGGCGGGAGATAGGTTGGCGGATAGGCGGTATTAGGCCAGGTCCCGTAAACCGTATTGGGATTATAGGTGGGGACGTAAATCACCTGCGGGTCGGCAGATTCAATTTTGATCACCGTCGGGGCCGGTGCGGACGTGGTGGTTGACGTTGACTCGGTGGTGCTGGTTTTTGCCGGTGCGGGTTTGGTCACCGTGGTGACCGTCTGCTGAGGCGTAGATTGCAAGGCGCCGGTCTTCTGCGCCAGCGCGCGCAACCGTTGCACCGAATCCATCACATCTTTCGGCTGCGTGAGAAACGCATCGCCCAGATTTTGTACCCACGGCGGATTCTCTCCCATCAGCGACATAAGCTGAGGAAACGCGACCAGGGATTTTACGCTGGGATCCCAGGGCTGGCTGGCAACGGCCTGAATCGCGGCGTCCCCTTCCATTTTGGGGTTGTCTTTGGACCACTGCGCCGCTTGAATCACGTTGGCCGGGTAGGTCGAGGCCATCAAGATTTGTGACAGCAGAGCATCCGGATAGAGCGCGATGGGGGCAACCCACTGATCGATTTGCGCGGCAGTGTAGGTTGGCGCGACAACAGGGGCCGGCTGGGCTGCGGTAGGCGCTGACGGTGGTTGCGCGACGGGGGCTGGCGCAACGGGTTCCGTTGCACGACTTTTGACAAACATGACGCCTGAGGCGGCAAACAGCCCGGCACTGCACAGAAGGACAAGCAGATGTGGCTTAAAGGGCAACTTCATAAAATGACTCCAACGAGACAGGCGCTGTGCCGTGAGGCGTTACGGTTGGCGTGAGTATTATTCACCCGTCTTTTACTGTTTTGACTTTTATTGGGAAGCGTCCGGTACGTCCGGATAAAGAGTGTGAGTATTTATTACACAATTATATGCGATGCGGGAAAAGGCGCCGGGAATTCAGAAGGCCGCTCTTGCGAGCGGCCAGCAGCTAGTTGCCGAGGTTGACGACAAACAGCACCGTGATGTCGGATATGTTCCAGCCACCGTGCAGTGCGGTAAGCAGTAAACCGATCGCAACGATCATTGCAGTGATTCGCATCTCCATTGCGTGCGTTCCTGTACAAGCTACGCGGGTTCCTTCTTCACCGGGAAAGGCAGAACCTGGCAAGTTGGGATTGCCGCGTAGGTTACGGAACTGCTCCCGGGCCCGGTGACTGGTTGCTACACCAGCGAAGCAGGCCGAGGGGAAAGAGTAATCGACTCAGTGGTAATTCTAAAGGCGAGAGATGAATTTAAACGGGGTTTCATTCGAAATGGGAAGGTGCTACGCAAAATTGACATAATGGCTTGCAAGCCTGCAGGGTGTGATGCAAAATTCATTGCGTTGGGGTTGCCGCAAATCTGCCAACCCGGTGTGCTACCACCGCAAGGCAACAAAATAACCGCTATCAGGCGGTTTTTTTGTCCCCAAAATTCACCTCGCCTCCCCGCTACACCATGCTTAACGATTCAGCAAACTTTTTAATGTTGCTTTTTTGTAAACGGATTAACACTGTGCAGAAATCCTGCTATGCTGCCCGACGCGGTATCGGGCATTTACCCTACAAACTGCTGTCTCACAGGAGCGTGAAGAGAACGCCCGCCGCATATGACAATGAGAGCGAGGAGAACCGTCGTGCTAGAAGAATACCGTAAGCACGTAGCAGAACGTGCCGCCGAGGGAATTGTACCCAAACCTTTAGATGCAACCCAAATGGCCGCGCTCGTCGAGCTGCTGAAGAACCCGCCTAAGGGCGAAGAAGAATTCCTGTTAGATCTGTTGATCAACCGCGTACCGCCTGGCGTAGATGAAGCTGCCTACGTAAAAGCCGGATTCCTTGCTGCTATCGCCAAAGGCGAAGCCACCTCCCCACTGGTTACTCCTGAAAAAGCCATTGAACTGCTCGGCACCATGCAGGGTGGTTACAACATTCATCCGCTGATTGACGCGCTGGATAACGACAAGCTGGCACCGATTGCCGCTAAAGCGCTCTCTTCCACGCTGCTGATGTTCGATAACTTCTACGACGTAGAAGAAAAAGCCAAAGCGGGCAACGTTAATGCGAAGCAGGTGATGCAGTCCTGGGCCGATGCCGAATGGTTCCTGAACCGCCCTGCGCTGGCGGAAAAAATTACCGTGACCGTCTTTAAGGTGACCGGTGAAACCAACACCGATGACCTGTCTCCGGCACCGGACGCGTGGTCTCGTCCTGATATCCCGCTGCACGCCCTGGCGATGCTGAAAAACGCCCGTGAAGGCATTGAGCCAGATCAGCCGGGCGTGGTGGGCCCGATCAAACAGATCGAAGCGCTGCAACAAAAAGGTTTCCCGCTGGCCTACGTCGGTGACGTTGTGGGTACCGGTTCTTCCCGTAAATCCGCCACCAACTCCGTACTGTGGTTCATGGGCGACGATATTCCGCACGTGCCGAACAAGCGCGGCGGCGGCCTGTGCCTCGGTGGCAAAATTGCGCCAATCTTCTTCAACACCATGGAAGATGCGGGCGCGCTGCCAATTGAAGTGGATGTGAGCAACCTGAACATGGGCGACGTGATTGACGTCTATCCGTATAAAGGCGAAGTGCGCAACCACGAAACCAACGAGCTGCTGGCAAGCTTCGAACTGAAAACCGACGTGCTGATTGACGAAGTGCGTGCCGGTGGCCGTATTCCGCTGATCATCGGGCGCGGCCTGACCACCAAAGCGCGTGAAGCGCTGGGTCTGCCGCACTCCGACGTTTTCCGTCACGCGAAAGACGTGGCAGAAAGCAACCGCGGCTTCTCGCTGGCACAGAAAATGGTGGGTCGCGCGTGCGGCGTAGCCGGTATTCGCCCTGGCGCATACTGCGAGCCGAAGATGACCTCCGTGGGCTCTCAGGACACCACTGGCCCAATGACCCGTGACGAACTGAAAGACCTGGCGTGCCTGGGCTTCTCTTCTGACCTGGTGATGCAGTCCTTCTGCCACACGGCGGCCTATCCGAAGCCGGTTGACGTGACCACGCACCACACGCTGCCAGACTTCATCATGAACCGCGGCGGTGTCTCTCTGCGTCCGGGTGACGGCGTCATCCACTCCTGGCTGAACCGTATGCTGCTGCCGGATACCGTGGGTACCGGCGGTGACTCCCATACCCGTTTCCCAATCGGTATCTCCTTCCCGGCGGGCTCCGGCCTGGTGGCGTTTGCTGCAGCGACCGGCGTAATGCCGCTGGACATGCCTGAATCGGTGCTGGTGCGCTTCAAAGGTAAAATGCAGCCGGGCATCACTCTGCGCGACCTGGTTCACGCGATCCCGCTGTATGCCATCAAACAGGGCCTGCTGACCGTTGAGAAGAAAGGGAAGAAAAACATCTTCTCTGGCCGTATCCTGGAAATTGAAGGTCTGCCGGATCTGAAAGTGGAGCAGGCGTTCGAGCTGACCGACGCCTCCGCCGAGCGGTCTGCGGCAGGCTGTACCATCAAGCTGAACAAAGAGCCGATCATTGAGTATCTGACCTCCAACATCGTTCTGCTGAAGTGGATGATTGCGGAAGGCTACGGCGATCGTCGTACGCTGGAGCGTCGTATTCAGGGCATGGAGAAATGGCTGGCGGATCCGCAACTGCTGGAAGCTGACGCAGACGCAGAGTACGCGGCGGTGATCGACATCGATCTGGAGGATATTAAAGAGCCAATCCTCTGTGCGCCGAACGATCCGGACGATGCGCGTCTGCTCTCTGACGTGCAGGGCGATAAGATCGACGAAGTGTTCATCGGCTCCTGCATGACCAACATCGGCCACTTCCGCGCCGCCGGTAAGCTGCTGGATACCCACAAAGGCCAGTTGCCGACCCGCCTGTGGGTGGCACCGCCAACCCGTATGGACGCGGCTCAGTTGACCGAAGAGGGTTACTACAGCGTGTTCGGTAAGAGCGGGGCGCGTATCGAAATCCCTGGCTGCTCCCTGTGTATGGGTAACCAGGCGCGCGTGGCCGACGGTGCGACGGTGGTTTCCACCTCTACCCGTAACTTCCCGAACCGTTTAGGTACTGGTGCGAACGTCTACCTGGCCTCTGCGGAGCTGGCGGCGGTTGCGGCGCTGATTGGCAAACTGCCAACGCCGGAAGAGTACCAGACCTTTGTGGCGCAGGTGGATAAGACGGCGGTGGATACCTATCGCTATCTGAATTTCGACCAGCTTTCTCAGTACACCGAGAAGGCTGACGGGGTGATCTTCCAGACGGCGGTATAATCAGCAAAACCGTCTCTACGAGACGGTTTTTAGTGTTTGCACCCTCTCCCACGGGCGAGGGACGGGGTGAGGGCATCAGGCCGCAGGGACTTGCTCTCACCTTTTTATTTTCATTCCTCCCACCTCTCCCGCTTTTTTTCTTTCCCTCTGCTGCGATAATTACCCTAATGGCTTTGCAGAGGAAAACGCTATGGATTACGAATTTTTGCGCGACATCACCGGCGTGGTGAAAGTGCGCATGTCGATGGGGCACGAAGCCGTTGGACACTGGTTTAACGAAGAGGTGAAAGAAAATCTCGCCCTTCTTGATGAAGTCGAACAGGCGGCAAATACGGTGAAAGGCAGCGAGCGCTCCTGGCAACGCGCCGGACATGAATACACCCTGTGGATGGACGGCGAAGAGGTGATGGTGCGCGCCAATCAGCTTGAGTTTTCAGGGGATGAGATGGAAGAGGGGATGAGCTACTACGACGAAGAGAGCCTGTCGCTGTGCGGCGTGGAAGACTTCCTGCAGGTAGTGAATGCCTACCGTGAGTTCATGAAACAGAAGTAACTCCCCGAAGCGTCCCTGCTCCGGGCAACACTTACACGGCCGGAATATTGCGGCCGTAGTAGATTTCGCGCATCTCTTTCCAGAGCAGGTCGGTGATGACCTTGCGCTCTTCTTCACTTAAATCTTCCGGCTTCGTGTGGAACATGTAGTGCTTAAGGTCGAACTCCTTAAGCATCATCTTGGTATGGAAGATGTTTTCCTGGTACACGTTCACGTCCATCATGTCATACAGCGATTTCATGTCCTCGGACATAAAATTCTGAATGGAGTTGATCTCGTGGTCGATGAAGTGCTTCATGCCGTTGATATCACGGGTAAAACCGCGCACGCGATAATCAATCGTGACGATGTCCGATTCCAGCTGGTGGATTAAATAGTTCAGCGCGTTCAGCGGGGAAATCACGCCGCAGGTCGACACTTCAATATCGGCGCGGAACGTGCACAGCCCGCCTTCCGGGTGGCTTTCCGGGTAGGTGTGAACGCAGATATGGCTTTTGTCGAGGTGGGCGACGACCACTTCCGGCAGCGGACCCGGGTGTTCAGTTTTGTCGATAAGCTGCGGGTCGACCGGCTCTTCGCTGACCAGAATGGTGACGCTGGCACCCTGGGGCTCATAATCCTGTCGGGCGATGTTCAGAATATTGGCACCGATGATCGAGCAGGTTTCTGACAGGATCTCGGTCAGACGGTTGGCGTTGTAGAGTTCATCGATATAGGCGATGTAACCATCGCGTTCTTCCGCTGTTTTGGCATAGCAGATATCGTAAATACAAAAACTCAGGCTTTTAGTCAGGTTGTTAAAGCCATGTAGTTTAAGCTTTTTCAATTAGCTCACCCCCTTAGTGGATAATGCGTCTTGCAGGTACTGCGGCAGAGCAAACGCTGCGGTATGAATAGCCGGATTGTAGTAGCGGCACGTGAGCCCGGCCTGATGGAAGCGGGCCTGGATTATTTCGGTAGAGAGATGACGCAGCACGTCGTTATCCGTTGCCCATGCAAAGGTCATGATCCCGCCGTAGTACGTCGGAATGGCCGCCTGATAGAAGCTGACGTCACCGAAATAGGTGCTGAGCTTGCGATGGCTGTCGAGCGCTTCGTCCTGCTGCAGGAAGCAGACGCCATTTTGTGCGACGAAGATACCGCCAGGGTTCAGGCAGCGCTTGCAGCCTTCGTAGAACGAGGAGGTAAACAGCGACGCGCCAGGGCCGATGGGGTCGGTACAGTCAGAGATAATCACGTCGAAGGTCTGCGTGGTCTGGTTAACAAAGTTAACGCCGTCGTCGATAACCAGATTAAAGCGCGGATCGTCATAGCTGCCGGCATTATGGTTGGGCAGGTACTGGCGGCAGAAAGAGACCACGCCCGCATCGATCTCAACCATGGTGATGGTTTCAATGGAACGATGGCGTGAAACCTCGCGCAGCATTGCGCCGTCGCCGCCGCCGATAATCAGAACATGCTTCGCGTGTCCGTGGGCCAGCAGCGGAACGTGGGTCATCATCTCATGATAAATAAACTCGTCGCGCTCGGTCGTTTGCACTACGCCATCCAGGGCCATCACGCGGCCAAAGGCGGCGTTTTCGAAGATGATCAGATCCTGGTGATCCGTTTTCTCATGATAGAGCACGTTATCAACGGCAAAGTACTGACCAAACTGGTCATGCAGTGTTTCATGCCACAACGTGTGGTCGGCCATACGCGGACTCCTCCTTTGTTAACATCCGTAACGCTCACAAAAAATGAGCGAAACATGATAGCTAACTATAACCGTGGTTGCACGGGTATAGGTTGAACAGGGGGCGTCGGGAAGGTTATTTCACGTAGGCGAGCAGGCTGAGCGAATCGCGGGCCAGCGCTTTGCATTTTTTAGCCGTGGGAATGCCAATACCGCTCAAGTCACGGTAGCTGTCTTCACCGAGCGCTTTCATGTCAAAGCTGTCGTAATTGCTGAGATCCCACTGGTTCTGCTGGGCGAAAAAGACCAGCGCGCGGCGAATTTGCCCGTTGGGTAAATTCTGGTAGCCACAATCATTTTTCAGGAATACAAAAACCGCCGTTAAATCGGCCATATCTTCCGCTTCATTTTCACTGAGCGCATAGCTGTTCGCACACATTGCCATCAGGCTTCCGAACAAAATTGTCCTGAAAAACGTCTTCATTGCTTCTACCACTTCTTCACGGAAAATTAACGTTAGCACACTTGATGCCAGTGCGACGATCTTTATTATTGCCGCTTTACTTGACCTTCCGGTAAGGGGAGGGTTTATGCTCAAAAGATCGCCTGCTGGAAATAAGGAAATGAACATGCAACGTCGTGATTTTTTAAAATATTCCGCTGTGCTGGGGGTTGCCAGCGCATTACCACTCTGGAGCCGCGCGGTTTTTGCGGCTGAAAGGCCTGCCTTACCCATTCCTGACTTACTGACCGCAGACGCCCGTAGCCGTATTCAGCTCGTTGTTCAGGCCGGTAAAACCTCCTTCGGCGGGCACAGCGCCACAACCTGGGGCTACAACGGCAATCTGCTCGGCCCGGCACTTCAGTTACGCAAAGGGAAAGCGGTGACGGTGGATATCCACAATACGCTTGCCGAGGAGACCACGCTGCACTGGCACGGGCTGGAAGTCCCGGGCGAAGTGGATGGTGGTCCCCAGGGCGTTATCAAGCCTGGGGGTAAACGCAGCGTAACCTTTACCCCTGACCAGCGGGCGGCAACCTGCTGGTTCCACCCGCATCAGCATGGCAAAACGGGCCATCAGGTGGCAATGGGGCTGGCCGGACTGGTGTTGATTGAGGATGACGAAAGCCGTCTCCTGCGCCTGCCAAAACAGTGGGGTATCGATGATGTGCCGGTGATTGTGCAGGACAAAAAATTCAGCGCGGACGGGCAGATTGACTACCAGCTGGACGTGATGAGCGCGGCGGTCGGCTGGTTTGGCGATACGCTGCTGGCCAACGGTGCGATCTATCCGCAGCACGCCGCCCCGAAAGGCTGGCTGCGCCTGCGCTTGCTTAACGGCTGTAACGCCCGCTCGTTGAACTTCGCCACCAGCGATAAGCGCCCGCTTTACGTGGTGGCAAGCGACGGCGGCCTGCTGCCGGAACCGGTAAAAGTGATCGAGCTGCCGATGCTGATGGGCGAACGCTTCGAAGTGCTGGTGGACATCAGCGACGGCAAGCCGTTTGACCTGGTAACGCTGCCTGTCAGCCAGATGGGGATGGCCGTCGCGCCGTTTGATAAACCACACCCGGTGCTGCGCATTCAGCCGCTACAGGTCACGGCCTCCGGCACGCTGCCGGACACCCTGACCACGCTGCCTGCGCTCCCGTCGCTGGATGGGCTCACGCAGCGTAAGCTTCAGCTCTCCATGGACCCGATGCTCGACATGATGGGCATGCAGGCGCTGATGAAAAAGTATGGCAATCAGGCCATGGCGGGAATGCACCACGGCCAGATGATGGGCCACATGAATATGGACCACGGCAAAATGGGCGGTATGGATCACGGCG
Source organism: Enterobacter cloacae complex sp. P13B (assembly GCF_014895915.1). Taxonomy (NCBI): domain Bacteria; kingdom Pseudomonadati; phylum Pseudomonadota; class Gammaproteobacteria; order Enterobacterales; family Enterobacteriaceae; genus Enterobacter; species Enterobacter cloacae complex sp. P13B. The sequence continues at coordinate 41,579 of NZ_JADBQN010000024.1, read as the reverse complement.
GTCACGGGTTCGATTTCCACAACGCCAACAAGATCAACGGCAAAGCGTTCGATATGAACACGCCGATGTTTGCCGCCACGAAGGGGCAGTTTGAGCGCTGGGTGGTTTCAGGTGAAGGGGACATGATGCTGCACCCGTTCCATATCCACGGCACGCAGTTCCGTATTCTGTCTGAGAACGGCAAAGCGCCGGAAGCGCATCGAGCAGGCTGGAAAGATACGGTGAGAGTGGAAGGCGGCGTCAGCGAGGTGCTGGTGAAGTTCGACCATGAAGCGCCTGAAGAGTTTGCCTATATGGCGCACTGTCATCTGCTGGAGCATGAAGATACGGGGATGATGCTCGGTTTTACCGTATAAAAAAAGCCGGGTGGCGGCTTCGCCTTACCCGGCCTGCATTGCTAAAAACGGCAACTTTCGTTGCCGTTTTGCTTTTATTTGCCTTCGTCCGGCAATGCATACGCGACAATATAGTCGCCCATCTTCGTACCAAACGAACCGTGACCACCCGCAGAAATGACGACGTACTGCTTGCCATTCACTTCATAGGTCATCGGCGTTGCCTGTCCACCGGCCGGCAGACGGCCTTGCCACAGTTTTTCACCGTTGGTCATGTTATACGCGCGCAGGTAGTTATCTGCGGTTGCCGCGATGAACAGCACGTTACCAGCGGTGGAGATTGGACCACCCAGCATTGGCATACCCATATTGAACGGCACCGGAACCGGCATCGGGAACGGCATGCTGTCCTGTGGGGTACCAATACGTTTTTTCCAGACGATCTGGTTGGTTTTCAGATCCAGACCGGAGATGTAACCCCAGGCAGGCTGTTTACACGGCAGACCAAACGGAGACAGGAACGGGTTCAGGGTAACGCCAAACGGTACGCCATACTGCGGCTGGATACCGGCTTCGGTCCCGCTGCCTTTCGCGTCTTTCGGCTGCTCCATCGGGTTACCCGGACCGCGTGGGATCAGACGGGAAACGAACGGCAGCGCCATTGGGTTGGCAATCGCCACCTGACGGTTAGGGTCGACGGAAATACCGCCCCACTCAAACATTCCCAGGTTGCCCGGGAAGACCAGCGTGCCCTGCTCAGACGGCGGCGTGAAGATGCCTTCATAGCGCAGCTGATGGAACATCACGCGGCACACCAGCTGGTCAAACATCGTGGCACCCCACATGTCTGCCCCGCTGAGGTCTTTCTTCGGACGGAAGCTCAGGTCAGAGAACGGCTGCGTTTTGGTGACGTAGTCGCCCTTGGCAGCGCCCTGCGGAACCGGTTTTTCCGGGGCAGGCACCACCAGCTCGCCGTTACGACGGTCCAGCACGAAGATGTTACCGGTTTTCGCCGGGGCGTAAATCACCGGTACGGTTTTGCCATTCACGGTAATGTCCGCCAGCGTCGGCTGGGACGGCATATCCATATCCCACAGATCGTGGTGAACGGTCTGGTAGCTCCAGGCCAGCTTACCGGTGGTGGCATTCAGCGCCACGATGGAGCTGGCATAACGCTCCTGCTCCGGCGTGCGGTTACCGCCCCAGATATCCGGCGTGGTCACCCCCATCGGCAGGTAGACCAGGTCCAGCTTCGCGTCATACGCTGCAGGCGCCCAGGAGTTTGGCGAGTTAAAGGTAAAGGTGTGCTCGTCAGAAGGGATTGCGTTTGGATCTTTCGCGCCCGGGTCGAAAGCCCACAGCAGTTTACCGGTGTTCACGTCGAAACCGCGGATAACGCCGGAGGTTTCACGCGTAGAGAAGTTATCCGTTACCGAACCGGCAATCACGATGGTTTTATCGGTGATGATTGGCGGGGAGGTTGGCTCATAGAGACCCGGCGTGGTGTCCGGCATGTTGGTCTGCAGGTTCAGAATGCCTTTGTTGGCGAAGGTTTCGCACAGCTTGCCGGTCTCAGCGTTGATGGCAAACAGACGGCCATCGTTCACCGGCAGCATAATGCGGCGAGGACAGTCGGCAATGACTTCCGGGCTGGCATTATCGGCGCGCGCTTCGTGGTAAGAAACGCCGCGGCAGGTGACATGCTGGAAGGACGGGTTGGAGTTCAGCTGCGGATCGAAGTGCCATTTCTCTTTACCGGTGGCCGCGTCGAGCGCGAACAGACGCTGGTGCGCCGTACACAGATAAAGCATATCGCCGACTTTAATTGGCGTCACTTCATTGGTCAGCTCGCCCGGATCGTTCGGCATCTTCAGGTCGCCGGTACGGAATACCCAGGCTTCTTTCAGGTTCTTAACGTTGTCCGCGTTGATCTGCTTCAGCGGGGAGTAGCGTTGACCTTCCTGGTTACGACCATAGGCAGGCCAGTCACCGTCAGCGACCTGCGAGATAGCTGCCGCAGGCGTGGACTCCGCGTTCAGCGTACCGTTGATCTCCTGCGGGTCGTTAAAGCCGGCCCAGGTGAGAATGCCGCCGCTGATTAACAGCGCCACCAGCAGGGCTGCAACGGCACCGCTGGAAGGGACAATCAGGCGGCGCCAGACGAACGGCAGGATAAGCCAGATACCGAAGAAGACCAGGATGTCGCTGCGCGGCGTCAGGGCCCAGAAATCGAAACCGACTTCCCAGACGCCCCAGAGCATGGTGGCAAGAAGGAGGGCGGCATAAAGCCACAGTGCGGATTGTTTTCTACGCCAGAGCAGGACGGTTACGCCAAGCATAACCAGGCCCGCAATCGGGTAGTACCAGGAGCCGCCGATCGCGACCAGCCAGACGCCACCGATTAACAGGTACAGGCCGCAGAAGGCGGCGAATAACGCTGTTAGTGTCACCAGTAGACGCGGCTGTTTAGTGTTTGTTTCAGCCATAGAAAGTGTACTCGTCAGTTTTTGTTAATAATTTGCTAGCAACTAATTATAGGTGTTAACAAGTGTGATCGGAATCACAATATTTGCTTTTTATAACTCATACGCCAGGCTTATCCATTTACTGATATAATGGCTGGCTTGCGTATCGATGCCGGAACAAGATTCATCCGCATTGAAAGATTTTCATCAAAATCCTTTGGTTAGTAATATGAAACATACTGTTGAAGTGATGATCCCGGAAGCCGAGATCAAAGCGCGTATCGCCGAACTGGGTCGTCAAATCACCGAGCATTACAAGGACAGCGGCAGCGAAATGGTGCTGGTTGGTCTGCTGCGCGGTTCTTTCATGTTCATGGCAGACCTGTGCCGTGAAGTGCAGGTACCGCACGAGGTCGATTTTATGACCGCTTCCAGCTACGGCAGCGGCATGTCCACAACCCGTGATGTGAAAATCCTGAAAGATCTGGATGAAGATATTCGTGGCAAAGATGTGTTGATCGTTGAGGACATTATCGACTCCGGCAACACCCTTTCAAAGGTGCGCGAGATCCTGAGCCTGCGCGAGCCGAAATCGCTGGCGATTTGTACGCTGCTGGATAAACCGGAGCGTCGTGAAGTGCAGGTGCCGGTGGAGTTTGTCGGTTTCTCCATCCCGGACGAGTTCGTGGTGGGTTACGGCATTGATTACGCGCAGCGTTATCGTCATCTGCCGTATGTTGGGAAAGTGGTATTGCTGGACGAGTAATTGCGGGCTGATGCCCTCACTCCGACCCTCTCCCACGGGGAGAGGGCGAAAACCCCCGGCTTTATTTATGGTTCACATGCTTAAGCTTGAGGTTGGCAATCCCCGAACGGTAACGCTGCTCCAGCGTTTCACGGTTGGTGGCGGTGACTTCCAGATTGCGCAGCAGGCCGTCGTGAATACCGTACGCCCAGCCGTGGATTGATACCTTCTGCCCGCGTTTCCACGCCGACTGCATGATGGTCGAATGCCCAAGGTTATATACCTGCTCCATCACGTTCAGCTCGCACAGCGTGTCCATGCGTCGCTCTTGCGGCATTTCGCCGAGCAGTGAACTATGTTTGAACCAGATATCGCGGATGTGCAGCAGCCAGTTATCAATTAAACCCAGTTCCGGGTTTTCAACCGCCGCCTGCACGCCGCCGCAGCCGTAGTGGCCGCAAATAATGATGTGCTCGACTTCCAGGACGTCAACGGCATACTGAACCACTGAAAGGCAGTTGAGATCGGTATGAATCACCAGGTTGGCGACGTTGCGGTGAACAAACAGTTCGCCGGGCTCAAGGCCGGTAAGACGCTCGGCAGGTACGCGGCTGTCTGAACAGCCAATCCAGAGAAAGCGCGGGTTCTGGGCTTGTGCGAGTTTTCCAAAAAATCCGGGGTCTTCCTCCACCAGCATTTTTGACCATAGTGCATTGTTGCTAATGAGTGTATCTATGTCGTTCATGGAGGTTAGCGACCTGTAACCAAGTAATTGCGTTGCGCTACTATAGGGTAACCCGACTTTTAATGAAACCACACAACGTGTGTAAGAACTGAAGGTAAGTTAAATTCATGGCAATTGCACTGGAGCTTGAGCAGCTTAAAAAAACCTATCCGGGTGGCGTTCAGGCGCTACGCGGGATAGATCTAAAAGTAGAGGCCGGGGATTTTTACGCGCTTCTGGGGCCGAACGGGGCGGGGAAATCCACCACCATCGGGATCATCAGCTCGCTGGTGAATAAAACGTCCGGACGGGTGAGCGTCTTTGGTTACGACCTGCAAAAAGATGTGGTAAACGCCAAGCGCCAGCTGGGGCTGGTACCGCAGGAGTTCAACTTCAACCCGTTTGAGACGGTGCAGCAGATTGTCGTTAACCAGGCGGGTTATTACGGCGTTGAGCGCAAAGAGGCGCTTGAGCGTAGCGAAAAGTACCTGAAACAGCTCGATCTGTGGGAAAAGCGTAACGAACGTGCGCGGATGTTGTCCGGGGGGATGAAGCGCCGCCTGATGATTGCCCGCGCGCTGATGCACGAGCCGAAGCTGCTGATCCTTGATGAACCCACCGCAGGCGTGGATATCGAACTGCGTCGTTCTATGTGGGGTTTCCTAAAGGATCTTAACGACAAAGGCACCACCATCATTTTGACCACCCACTACCTTGAAGAAGCAGAGATGCTGTGCCGCAACATCGGCATCATTCAGCACGGCGAGCTGGTGGAGAACACCTCGATGAAGGATCTGCTCTCCAAGCTGAAATCCGAAACGTTTATTCTCGATCTGGCGGCAAAAAGCCCGCTACCGAAGCTTGAAGGATACCAGTATCGCCTGGTGGATACCTCAACGCTGGAAGTGGAAGTGCTGCGCGAGCAGGGAATCAACAGCGTGTTCTCCCAGCTGAGCGCGCAGGGGATTCAGGTTTTAAGCATGCGTAACAAAGCGAACCGACTGGAAGAGCTGTTTGTCTCTCTGGTGCAGGATAAACAAGGAGACAAGGCATGACGCATCTTTATTGGGTCGCGCTGAAAAGTATCTGGGCGAAAGAGATTAACCGCTTTATGCGTATCTGGGTGCAAACCCTGGTACCGCCGGTCATCACCATGACGCTCTATTTCATCATCTTCGGCAACCTGATTGGTTCCCGCATTGGTGAGATGCACGGTTTTACCTATATGCAGTTTATCGTGCCGGGCCTGATTATGATGGCGGTGATCACCAACGCCTACGCAAACGTGGCCTCGTCGTTCTTCAGCGCTAAGTTCCAGCGCAATATTGAAGAGTTGCTGGTGGCGCCGGTGCCAACGCACGTCATCATAGCCGGTTACGTGGGCGGCGGCGTGGCGCGCGGGCTGTGCGTGGGCATCCTGGTGACGGCGATTTCGCTGTTCTTCGTGCCGTTCCAGGTGCACTCGTGGCTGTTAGTGGCGCTGACTCTGCTGCTGACGGCAATTCTATTCTCGCTGGCCGGTCTGCTGAATGCGGTGTTCGCTAAAACGTTTGACGACATCAGCCTGATCCCGACCTTTGTGCTGACGCCGCTGACCTATCTCGGCGGGGTGTTCTACTCCCTGACGCTGCTGCCGCCGTTCTGGCAGGCACTGTCGCATCTGAACCCGATCGTCTACATGATCAGCGGCTTCCGCTTTGGCTTCCTCGGCATTACCGATGTTCCGCTGTTTACCACGGTGGCGGTGCTGGTGTTGTTCATCATCGCCTTCTACCTGCTGTGCTGGTATCTGATCCAGCGCGGGCGCGGTCTGCGTAGTTAACCCTCTGCCCGGCGACGCTCTGGTTGCCGGGCACTTTCTTTGACGGTTATCACCGTAAGCAAACCTTCACTCAGCTAAACTACTTGCCTGCTAAGGAGAGAGTTATGCTGGGATGGGTGATCACCTGCCACGATGAACGAGCGCAGGATATGCTGGATACGCTTGAGGCCAAATTTGGCCCGCTGGCGCAATGCCGGGTGGTTAACTACTGGCGCGGGCTAAGCACTAACATGCTTAGCCGCATGATGTGCGATGCCCTGCATGAAACCGACTCCGGAGAGGGCGTCATTTTTCTTACCGATAAATCCGGCGCGGCGCCTTACCGCGCGGCCGCTTTGCTGAGCCACAAGCATGATAATTGTGAAGTGATCTCCGGTATCAGCCTGCCTTTACTCGAAGCCCTCTATCCGCTTCGCGCCTCATTGAGCAGCGCAGAGTTTCGGCACGCTATCGTGGCGGAGGGCCAGCCGGAGGTGAGCAGCCTGTGGCACCAGCAGCAGAAAAACCCGCCTTTCGTTCTGCTTCACGATCTGTATAAGCATTAAACATTGGTATTGATGTCGCTTTTGCTACAATGGCGACTGATTTCCCGTGTCGATTTATATCCTATGTTCATGCGCGTGTTCTTTCTCCTTTTGCTGCTGGTTTCCGGTGGGGTATCCGCCAGCCTGATAAGTCAGCAAGGGCTTCCTGCTCAATATATGCAAACCACTGAGGATGCTGCCATCTGGGCTCAGGTAGGTAACTCCGTGGTTAATGTGGGCAATATTCGCGCAGGGCAGATCATCGCGGTCTTTCCCGCCGCGGCGGATTATTACGAATTTCGCTTCGGGTTCGGTACCGGCTTTATTGATAAAGACCACCTTGAGAAAGTGCAGGGCAAGCAACGCGTTGAGGACAGCCTGGGCGATCTGAACAAGCCGCTCAGTAACCAGAACCTCATCACCTGGAAAGATACGCCCGTTTATAACGCGCCTAATAGCGGAAGCGCGCCCTTTGGCACCCTGAGCGGCAACCTGCGCTATCCCATTCTGAACAAACTTAAAGACCGCCTGAACCAGACCTGGTATCAGATCCGCATCGGCAACCGCCTGGCGTGGATAAGCAGCCTGGACGCGCAGGAAGATAACGGCATTCCGGTTCTGACCTATCACCATATCCTGCGCGATGAGGAGAACACCCGCTTCCGCCATACCTCCACGACCACCAGCGTACGTGCGTTCAGCAACCAGATGACCTGGCTTCGCGATCAGGGCTACGCCACGCTGACGATGTATCAGCTGGAAGGCTACGTGCGCAACAAGATGAACCTGCCCGCGAAGGCGGTGGTGATTACCTTTGACGACGGACTGAAGTCGGTGAGCCGCTACGCGTATCCTGTGCTGAAAGAGTATGGCTTCAACGCGACGGCGTTTATCATTTCGTCACGTATTAAAGGCCATCCGCAGAAGTGGGATCCGAAATCGCTGCAGTTTATGAGCGTTCAGGAAATCAAAGGCATTCAGGATGTGTTCGACATTCAGTCGCACACGCACTTCCTGCACCGCGTGGACGGGTATAAACACCCGATCTTACTGAGCCGCAGCTATCACGTGATCCTGTTTGATTTTGAGCGTTCTCGTCGCGCGCTGTCACAGTTCAACCCGCGTGTGCTCTACCTTTCGTATCCCTTTGGCGGTTATGACAATAAGGCGATCAAGGCGGCGAATGATGCCGGTTTCCATCTGGCCGTGACCACGGTGAAGGGGAAGGTAAAGCCGGGGGATAATCCGTTCTTACTGAAACGACTCTATATCTTAAGAACGGATTCGCTGGAGACGATGTCGCGGCTGATCAGCAATCAGCCGCAGGGATAAACATCAGGCAACCTGAACCGGAATCGCCTTTGCGGTGCGCTTCATTTCATTGTCGCCTTCGAAGTAGGCCACTTTAGGCTGCCAGCGGCGGGCTTCTTCGTCAGACATCATCACAAAGCTGGCGATAATCACAATGTCGCCCACGTCCGCACAGTGCGCCGCAGCGCCGTTAACGGAGATGATTTTAGAACCGCGCTCGGCGGCAATCGCGTAAGTAGAGAAGCGTTTACCGTTGTTCACGTTCCAGATATCAATCGCTTCGTTTTCAAGGATACCCGCCGCGTCGAGAAAATCCTGGTCAATGGCGCAGGAGCCTTCATAGTGCAGGTCGGCCTGCGTGACTTTCACACGGTGAAGCTTACCTTGCAGCATTTTGCGAATCATTACGTTTACCTTTAATTATCAAGGGTGAAGAACTACGCCAGCTCAACCACTTTATTATCAATCAGGCGTGCCTGGCCGAGCCATGCCGCCACCAGGATGACTGCGCGCTTGCTGTTCTGAGTTAATTCCAGCAGCGTATCAGCATCACGAATTTGTACGTCGTCAGCACGAAGGCCCTTATCGTTAAGCGCCTGCTCGGCAAGGGCAATAATCTCTTCTGCTGTTAACTCTTTTGCCAGCATCTGCTCTGCCATGGTGTTCATCACCTTGCTCAGGCCCGGCGCGATTTTACGCTGTTCGGCGGTCAGGTAACCATTCCGCGAGCTGAGTGCCAGCCCGTCTTTGGCACGCACAATCGGTACGCCGACGATCTCAATATCGTAACCCATGTCAGCAACCATCTTGCGGATCAGCGCCAGCTGCTGGAAATCTTTCTCACCGAAGCAGGCAACGTCCGGCTGCACCAGGTTAAATAGCTTGCTGACGATGGTGGAGACGCCGCGGAAGTGGCCCGGACGGCTTGCTCCTTCCAGCATGGTGGAAATGCCCGGGACGTCAACGTAGGTCGCCTCTTCGGTACCCTGCGGGTAAACGTCCGCCGGTGCAGGTGAGAAGACGATATCCGCGTGGCGTTTTTTGAGCTTCTCGCAATCTTCCTGCAGGGTGCGCGGATAGCGTGCCAGATCGTCGGCGCGGTCAAACTGCATGGGGTTCACGAAGATACTGACCACCACGATATCTGCTCGCGCACGGGCTTCGTCGACGAGCTTCATGTGGCCATCATGCAGATTGCCCATGGTCGGGACCAGTGCGATACGTTTACCTTCCTGACGCGCGCGGCGGATATGCTGGCGAAGCAGCGGCAGGGTTTCAATGATTAGCACAACGAGACTCCTTAATGGAAACTGTGTTCTTCACCCGGGTAAACACCGGATTCAACGTCGGCAATATACTGCCTGACCGCAGCGCGCATGTCGCCCGCTTCAGCGAGGAAATTTTTGGCAAATTTCGGGATATGCCCGCCGGTGATACCAAAGGCGTCGTGCATCACCAGAATCTGCCCGTCGGTCACGTTGCCTGCGCCAATACCAATCACCGGAATGGAGAGTGCGTCGGTGATGCGTTTCGCCAGCTCAACCGGCACGCACTCCAGCACCAGCAGCTGGGCGCCTGCGGCTTCCAGCGCCAGGGCATCCTCAAACAGCGTCTGCGCTGCGTCGCCGCGGCCCTGCACCTTATACCCGCCAAAGATGTTGACGGACTGCGGGGTCAGGCCCAAATGACCACACACCGGCACGGCGCGTTCGGTGAGCATTTTCACCGTATCCACCAGCCAGGCGCCGCCTTCAATTTTGACCATGTTAGCGCCAGCGCGCATCACTGCCGCCGCGTTTTCAAATGCCTGCTCTGGCGTGGCATAGGCCATAAACGGCAGGTCGGAAAGCAGAAGGCAGCCTGGCGCACCGCGGCGTACCGCACGGGTGTGATATGCAATATCTTCGACCGTGACCGGCAGGGTGGAATCATGTCCTTGTACCGTCATCCCTAACGAATCTCCGACCAGCATGACGTTGATCCCCTCTTCGGCAAACAGTTTGGCGAAGCTGTAGTCATACGCGGTGATGGTGGCGAAGCGTTTTTTTTCCTGTTTGCATTTCTGCAGTAAGGAGATGGTGGTTGGTTTCATACTGTTTCCTGATAGCCCAAAAGCGAATCTTTGCGCATTCTAACAGTAACATTCGAGGGAACAATGATTTTAGGCAACCGATTAACCACAATTATTTTGTGTTTAATCGGTGAGGGAAGAGGATCACCAGCGAGCGGGTCTTTCCGCGTTCAGGTTGTCCAGAACGGCCTTGAGCGGGATGCCTTCCGGGAAGGTGAGATCGGGCGCCACTTCAAAGAGCGGCCAGAGCATAAAGCCACGATTTTTCATGTCGTAATGCGGTACGGTAAGGCGTTCAGTGTTAATCACCTCATGGCCGAAGAGCATAATATCGAGATCAAGCGTGCGCGGCCCCCAGCGTTCGGCTTTGCGTACGCGCCCCTGCTGCAGTTCGATGCGCTGAGTGTTGTCCAGCAGCGTTTCGGCATCGAGGGATGTTTCCAGCACCACGGCGGCGTTCAGATAATCAGGCTGATCCTGCGGGCCTAGCGGCGGCGTGCGGTAAAAGGAGGAGACCGCCACGATACGGCTTTGCGGGATCTCACCCAGCGCCTGTACGGCAGCATTCACCTGCTCCAGCGGAGAGGCTAAATTACTGCCGATGGCGATATACGCGAGGGTCATGCTGTCCCTTCACGACGCGGTGCGCGTTTGCGCGGACGACGATGACGGCGACGCGGGGCAGGTTCTTCATCCAGCCCGGTCAGCATATCTTTCTGCTCCGGCGGAGCGGAAACCTGGAATTCGGCCCACCACTGCGCCAGGCGCTGCAGCTCCTGATTGCGTTCAGTTTCCGCACGCAGCGACAGCAGGTCGAAGGCGGCGCGGAACTTTGGATGCTCCATCAGCTTCCAGGCACGTTTGCCCTGACGGCGGGACATGCGCAGCTGAAGCTGCCAGATGTCGCGCACCAGGGTAGTAATACGTTTTGGGATAGCCAGCGTGCGGCACCCTTCGTCCAATACATCGTTCGCGGCCAGCGCGAAGGCATCGTAATAGGCGAGGCCGCTCTCCTGGGTGATTCTTTGAGCCGTTTCCAGCAGCGGGTACCAGAACATTGCCGCAAACAGGAATGCCGGGTTCACGCGCATATCGTTATGGATACGGGTGTCGGTATTTTTCAGTACCTGCGCAATCATCCGCTCCATTGGGCTGTCACCGTTTTCGGTGAAGTAACGGGTAATGGTCGGGAACAGTGGCTGGAACAGGTTGTATTCGCGCAGCAGATTGTAGGTTTCGAACCCGTAGCCGGCCTGCAGCAGCTTCAGCGCCTCTTCAAACAGGCGGGCAGGCGGCACGTCGTTAATCAGCGTCGCCAGACGCGGGATCGGCTCTGCGGTTTCCGGGCTGATGCGCATGTTCAGCTTGGCGGCAAAACGCACGGCGCGCAGCATGCGCACCGGATCTTCACGATAGCGCGTTTCCGGCGTGCCGATCAGGCGGATCAGACCCTCTTTCAGGTCCTGCATGCCGCCGACGTAATCACGCACGGTGAAATCCGCCACGCTGTAATAAAGGCTGTTGATGGTGAAGTCGCGACGCTGGGCATCTTCTTCGATAGAGCCGAAGATATTGTCGCGCAGCAGCATACCGTTCTGGCCGCGCTGTGACGTGGTGCGGTCGGATGCACCCGCTTCGTGGTGGCCGCGGAAGGTCGCCACTTCGATGATTTCCGGCCCAAACATCACGTGAGCCAGACGGAAACGGCGGCCAACGAGACGGCAGTTGCGGAATAATTTACGCACCTGCTCGGGCGTGGCGCTGGTCGTCACGTCGAAATCTTTCGGTTTTTTGCCCAGCAGTAAATCACGCACCCCACCGCCAACGAGATAGGCCTCGTAGCCCGCTTTATTCAGACGATAGAGTACCTTGAGGGCATTTTCACTGATATCTTTGCGGGAAATATTGTGCTGCTCACGCGGAATAACCGACATGTGTGGCTGTGCAATAGCGTCGTTCGCCATGCTCTCTTCGCGGCTTAGCACTTTACGGCAAAAATTAGCGACTCGGGTAAAAATGGTACACCTCGTAGTGTGTTTTGTTATGAAAAAAGCGGCTAATCATAGCTCAGCGCAACGCATTTGAGAATGCTGGATTTTTGGCACTGCCGCGAGCGTCCAGTTGGCAATGGCTATTTTCAGCAATTCGTCAATGCGCAGATCCTGCCATTCGTTGGTTACATTCTGGTTGAGAAATCGCAGCGCGTCGATCAAAACAGGACGCGGATCGCCGTCTGGCAGGGCCGGGGCGTGGTTCTGCTTGGAGAGCTTAACGCCCTGCGCATTGACCGCCAGCGGCAGATGAATGTAATCCGGCGCCGTCCAGCCAAACTGATGATAAAGCGAGATTTGCCGTACGGTCGGTTCGACCAGGTCCGCCCCGCGCACAATTTCCGACACGCCCTGGAAACGATCGTCGACGACCACCGCCAGGTTATACGCAAACAGACCATCACGACGGTGAATAATAAAATCTTCACATGCCAGACGTTCATCCGCCCTAATTTCACCGGAGAGCCGATCGTGGAAGCGGGTGACGGGCGCGCGCTGTAGCAAGCGTACGGCGGCATTTTCCGGGGGAAGATTCAGCGTGCGGCAGTGGCCGTCATACACACCTCCCACGCTCTGGATACGCGCGCGGGTGCAGGTGCAGTTATAGGAGAGCCCCTGAGCGCTGAGCCAGGCCAGACGTTCCCGATAAGCCTCATGACGTTGTGACTGCCACAGAACGTCGCCGTCCCAGTGAAGACCGTAATGTTCCAGCTGACGCAAAATGGTGTCTGCAGCACCGGGAACTTCACGCGGAGGGTCAATATCTTCGATGCGGACGAGCCATTTACCCTGACTGGCGCGAGCCTGCAGGTAGCTGCCAAGCGCGGCAATTAATGAGCCGAAGTGCAATTCACCGGAAGGAGATGGCGCAAAGCGCCCGATATAGTGTGATTCAGACATATCAACAGTAACAAGGCGGGAGAGACTCCCGCCTTTGAAGTGTATAAACAGCGCTGGCGTTAGCCGGCCATCTGTTTTTCGCGGATTTCGGCCAGCGTTTTACAGTCGATGCACAGATCGGCGGTTGGACGCGCTTCCAGGCGACGAATGCCGATTTCAACACCGCAGGATTCGCAGTAGCCAAAATCTTCGTCTTCGACTTTTTTCAGCGTTTTCTCGATCTTTTTGATCAGCTTGCGTTCGCGGTCACGGTTACGCAGTTCGAGGCTGAACTCTTCTTCCTGAGCGGCACGGTCTACCGGATCCGGGAAGTTAGCAGCTTCATCCTGCATATGCGAAACGGTGCGATCCACTTCATCCCTGAGTTGATTACGCCATGCTTCAAGAATACGCTTGAAGTGCGACAGCTGGGCTTCGTTCATATACTCTTCGCCCGGCTTCTCTTGATACGGCTCCACCCCAGCGATGGCGAGAATACTCAGGGACGATGTTTTACGGTTTTGCCCTTCTTGCATGTTGCTTCTCCTTAACACGCACTATCGATCCCCGTGTTGGGGGAAAAATCAGGTCGCTATAAATAGCAGATGCTTTTCCGTATGGCAATTATCTAAACGTAACACTTGACAAGCCTGTGAGGAAAAGCGTATTTGCGCACGCGGCCAGAACACTTATTCATCAATCGTCTAATCCCTTATAAGACAATGGGAAGAGACGATCTCAGAGTCATATTATCGGCAGAAAGTTCCGCTTTATAAGCTAAAACCTCTACCCCCTGCTTTTGTGCCTCATTCAACAGTTGTGCGTATTTAGGATCGATATGGCGGGCAGGGGAAAACCGTTCAATCGCTGTATGCAACACCGCAAACAGCAATACGGCGCGTTTGCCCGCCGCCGCAACACTCATTAGCTCTCGCAGATGCTTCTGCCCGCGTAGCGTTACCGCATCCGGAAAGAAGCCGTTTTCCTGTTCCGCTAACGTCACTGATTTTACTTCAATATAGCACTCCGGCCTGTCTTCCGCCTGTAACATGAAGTCAATTCTGCTGCCTTCATCGCCGTATTTCACTTCTGTTTTATGCGTACCGTAACCCACCAGTTCGGGAATGGCGCCATTGGTCAGCGCTTCCTTAACCAGCTGATTTGCACGCAGAGTATTAACACAAATAAACGCCCCGTTTTGCGTTTCGGTTATTTCCCAGGTATGGGGATATTTGCGTTTAGTATTTTCTGAAGTGGAATACCAGACCGTGTCACCCGGTGCGGCGCAACCGGTCATGGCGCCGGTGTTGGGGCAGTGCAAGGTGAGCTCTTCGCCTTCCGGCGTCACCACGTCGGCGAGGAAGCGTTTGTAGCGTTGGATCAGCGTCGCGGACTGGAGTGCAGGACTAAACTTCATCGGAATTCCTTGTGGTGTCGCCCAACGTCCAGCGCTGTAGCGGCCTGTAGCGGGTGCGTCCCCGTGCAAAGACGGATTCATAAAGCGCGAATTCATTAACCGGAAAAGCCCAGTGAAAACCCGGCGGCGGAATGGCAACGGCCTGACCGGCATCGCGCAGCAGCGTGACGTGCGGATGAAACGGCTGCGGGCTCTGGTAACAGCCGCTGCGCGCTGCCTGCGCGCGCAACATATTGGCGAGCTGTAACAACCCGCGCGGCGGCTGGCGCGTACCCAGCCAGACCACGCGCGAACGCAGCCACTGACCCGCATCGTCAAGGTGCAGCGTAAACGCCGGCTGGACAATACGCCCGGCCATGGCGGCTAATGCCCGCTGTTTTTCGGCGCTCACGTCACCCAAAAAGGCCAGCGTCAGGTGCAGGTTTGCCGCCGCAACGGGCCGGCCCGCTTCCGGTGGAAAATGTTCCGCGCGCCAGCGAACGATTTGCCGCTGTAAGGGGGTGGGCAATTCAATGGCAAAAAACAGCCGTTTCGAATCAGACATACGGGGGACTCGGTAATGATATGCGCCGATGCTACAATGTACGCCGACTAATGTTAACCCTCTGGAGCTGTTAGTGTCCTCATTGCCGGTCGCCGTCGTTCTTCCTGAGCTTCTCGCTGCCTTACAACATGCCCCGCAGGTTTTGCTTAACGCGCCTACGGGGGCGGGTAAATCTACCTGGCTGCCGCTGCAGATCCTTAAAGAGGGGAAGATTGCCGGGAAAATTATCCTGCTGGAGCCGCGCAGGCTGGCCGCGCGCAACGTGGCGCAGCGCCTGGCGGAACTGCTGAATGAAAAACCGGGTGAAACGGTAGGCTACCGGATGCGCGCCGAAACCTGCGTCGGCCCGTCCACGCGGCTTGAGGTGGTCACCGAAGGCATTCTTACCCGCATGCTGCAAAACGACCCGGAGTTGAACGGCGTCGGGCTGGTGATCCTGGATGAATTCCACGAGCGCAGCCTGCAGGCCGATCTGGCCCTCGCGCTGTTGCTCGACGTTCAGCAGGGGCTGCGCGACGATCTGCGGCTGCTGATTATGTCGGCGACGCTGGATAACGAGCGGCTACGACAGGCATTACCCGATGCGCCGGTCATCAGCTCAGAAGGACGGGCATTTCCTGTTGAGCGTCGCTATCAGCCGCTTCCTGCCCATCAGCGCTTTGACGAAGCGGTAGCTATTGCAACTGCTGACCTGCTTCGCCAGGCGCCCGGCTCGCTGCTGCTATTTTTACCTGGCGTGGGCGAGATTCAGCGCGTGCAGGAGCGGCTGGCCGCCAGGGTGGGCAGTGACGTACTGCTTTGCCCGCTCTATGGCGCCCTGTCGTTGACCGAACAGCGTAAAGCCATCCTTCCCGCCCCGGCGGGGCAGCGTAAAGTCGTGCTGGCAACCAATATTGCCGAAACCAGTTTAACCATCGAAGGCATTCGCCTGGTGGTGGATAGCGCGCAGGAGAGGGTGGCGAGCTTTGATCCGCGCACCGGGCTGACTAAACTGCTGACACAACGCATCAGCCAGGCGTCAATGGTGCAGCGCGCGGGCCGTGCGGGGCGTCTTGAGCCGGGTATTTGCCTGCATTTGACCAGCGCGGAGCAGGCTGAACGCGCGGCACAGCAAAGCACGCCGGAGATTTTACAAAGCGATCTCTCCGGGCTGGTGATGGATCTCCTGCTTTGGGGCTGCCCGGATCCTGAACAGCTCACCTGGCTTAATCCGCCGCCTGTCGTGAATCTCGCCGCCGCGCGCAGCCTGCTCACCCAGCTTGGCGCGCTGGAAGGTGAACGTCTGACGGCGCGCGGCCAGAAAATGGCGGCGCTGGGCAACGATCCGCGTCTGGCGGCGATGCTGGTGGCCGCGCAGGGCGAAGATGAAATTGCCACAGCGGCGAAACTGGCGGCTATTCTTGAGGAGCCGCCGCGCGGAGGCAGCAGCGATCTGGGGCAGGCGTTTTCGCGCAATCAGGGAAACTGGCAGCAGCGGGCGCAGCAGCTGTGCAAACGCCTGAACTGCCGGGGCGGTTCACCTGACGGCGATAAGATTGCCTCTCTTCTGGCGCTGGCCTTCCCGGACAGGATTGCGCGCCGCCGCGGGCTGGATGGACGCTACCAGCTGGCAAACGGCATGGGGGCGATGCTGGACAGCGATGATGCCCTGACGCGACATGAATGGCTGATCGCGCCGCTCCTGCTTCAGGGCAGCCAGTCTCCTGATGCCCGTATTTTACAGGCGATTGCCGTGGACATAGATGCCCTGACGCGTACCTGCCCGCAGCTGCTCCAGCAATCGGACATCGTGGAATGGGATGACGCTCAGGGGACGCTAAAGGCGTTTCGGCGTAGTCAGATTGGCAAACTGATCCTCGGGACGAAACCGCTGGCGAAGCCGTCGGAAGAAGAGTTACACCAGGCAATGCTGAACGGCATTCGGGAAAAGGGCCTTAACGTCCTGAACTGGACGCCGGAAGCTGAACAGTATCGCATTCGTCTGCACTGCGCCGCGAAGTGGCTACCGGAATACGGCTGGCCCGCGGTGGATGATGAGACGCTGCTCGCGACGCTTGAGCAGTGGCTGCTGCCGCAAATGAGCGGCGTGCACTCTCTGCGCGCCCTTAAGGCGCTTGATGTTAAGACCGCGTTACAGAATTTACTGGACTGGTCATTACGTCAACGTCTGGATAGTGAGCTTCCTGGGCATTACACTGTGCCCACCGGGAGCCGGATTGCCATTCGTTATCATGAGGATAATCCTCCGGCGCTGGCGGTTCGGATGCAGGAGATGTTTGGTGAGGCAACCACGCCGTCTATTGCGGAAGGGCGGGTGCCGTTGGTGCTTGAGCTGCTCTCGCCTGCGCATCGTCCGTTGCAGATCACCCGCGATCTGGGAGCGTTCTGGGCCGGGAGCTACCGTGACGTGCAGAAAGAGATGAAGGGACGGTATCCCAAACACGTCTGGCCGGACGATCCGGCGAATACGGCGCCGACGCGGCGGACGAAGAAGTATTCCTGACAGGAAAGTCTTGCTGTTTATTTTGAGAGATTTCTTCTTTCACAGGCCTGTGAAAGAAAAGAAAATCTGGCCTTTGCGCCTGAAAGTTGCGGAGAAAAAGCATGGCGGGGAATGACCGCGAGCCAATAGGACGTAAGGGAAAACCCGCGCGTCCGGCGAAAGAAAAGGTAAGCCGTCGTCGCCTCAGAGATGAGGAGTATGACGATGACTATGAAGACGATTATGAGGATGAAGAACCCATGCCGCGTAAAGGAAAAGGCAAAGGGCGTAAGCCTCGTGGGAAGCGCGGCTGGTTCTGGCTGCTGCTGAAGCTGTTCATTGTTTTTGTTGTGCTGATCGCGATTTACGGCGTTTATCTGGATCAGAAGATCCGCAGCCGTATCGACGGGAAAGTCTGGCAACTGCCGGCGGCAGTGTATGGTCGCATGGTGAACCTTGAGCCGGACATGTCCATCAGCAAGAACGAGATGGTGAAACTGCTGCAAGCTACGCAGTATCGTCAGGTCACGAAAATGACCCGCCCGGGCGAATTTACCGTCCAGGCGAAAAGCATTGAGATGATCCGCCGCCCGTTCGACTTCCCGGACAGCAAAGAGGGGCAGGTGCGCGCGCGTCTGACCTTTGACGGCGATCGGCTGGAAACCATTGAGAACATGGACAATAACCGCCAGTTCGGTTTCTTCCGTCTTGATCCGCGTCTGATCACCATGCTCTCGTCCGCCAATGGCGAACAGCGCCTGTTCGTGGCGCGTAACGGCTTCCCTGATCTGCTGGTGGATACCCTGCTGGCAACCGAAGACCGCCATTTCTACGAGCACGACGGTATCAGTCTCTACTCCATCGGCCGTGCGGTGCTGGCGAACCTGACTGCGGGCCGTACCGTGCAGGGAGCGAGTACGCTTACCCAGCAGCTGGTGAAGAACCTGTTCCTCTCCAGCGAGCGTTCTTACTGGCGTAAAGCCAACGAAGCGTACATGGCCGTGCTGATGGATGCGCGCTACAGCAAGGATCGTATCCTTGAGCTGTACATGAACGAGGTGTACCTCGGCCAGAGCGGCGATAACGAGATCCGCGGCTTCCCGCTGGCGAGCCTGTACTACTTTGGCCGTCCGGTGGAAGAGCTCAGCCTTGACCAGCAGGCGCTGCTGGTGGGCATGGTGAAAGGGGCGTCCATTTATAACCCGTGGCGCAACCCGAAACTGGCGCTGGAGCGTCGTAACCTGGTACTGCGTCTGCTGCAACAGCAGCAGGTGATTGACCAGGAATTATACGACATGCTTAGCGCACGTCCGCTGGGCGTGCAGCCGCGCGGTGGGGTGATCTCTCCGCAGCCTGCTTTCATGCAGATGGTGCGCCAGGAGCTGCAAAGTAAGCTCGGTGATAAGGTCAAAGATCTCTCTGGCGTGAAGATCTTCACAACCTTTGACTCGGTAGCCCAGGACGCTGCAGAAAAAGCGGCCGTGGAAGGCATTCCGGCGCTGAAGAAGCAGCGCAAGCTCTCCGATCTGGAAACCGCGATGGTGGTGGTTGACCGTAACACCGGCGAAGTGCGCGCGATGGTGGGCGGCGCAGAGCCGCAGTATGCGGGCTACAACCGTGCCATGCAGGCGCGTCGTTCGATTGGCTCTCTGGCTAAACCGGCGACCTATCTCACCGCGCTGAGCCAGCCGAATTTGTATCGCCTGAACACCTGGATCGCCGATGCGCCAATCTCCCTGCGTCAGCCTAACGGCCAGGTCTGGTCACCGCAGAACGATGATAAACAGTTCAGCGGCCAGGTGATGCTGGTGGATGCGTTAACCCGCTCCATGAACGTACCTACGGTTAACCTCGGTATGGCGCTGGGCCTGCCGGCCATTGTCGACACCTGGCAGAAGCTGGGCGTACCGAAAGATCAGCTGCACCCTGTTCCGGCGATGATTCTGGGGGCGCTTAACCTGACGCCGATCGAAGTGGCGCAGGCGTTCCAGACCATTGCCAGCGGGGGTAACCGCGCACCGCTCTCAGCCCTGCGTTCGGTGATTGCCGAAGATGGCTCCGTGCTGTATCAGAGCTTCCCGCAGGCTGAACGTGCCGTTCCTGCGCAGGCGGCCTACATGACGCTGTGGACGATGCAGCAGGTTGTGCAGCGCGGTACCGGTCGTCAGCTGGGGGCGAAGTATCCTGGTCTGCATCTGGCGGGTAAAACCGGGACCACCAACAACAACGTTGATACCTGGTTTGCCGGTATTGATGGCCGTGAAGTGGTGATCACCTGGGTAGGCCGTGACAACAACCAGCCGACCAAACTTTACGGGGCGAGCGGGGCGATGTCGATTTACCAGCGCTACCTGGCGAACCAGTCACCTGTGCCGCTGAACCTGGTCGCGCCGGAAGATATCGTCGATATGGGCGTGGATGCTTCCGGGAACTTTATCTGCGGCGGCGGGATGCGTACCCTGCCGGTCTGGACGACCAACCCGGACTCACTGTGCCAGCAGAGCCAGCCTGAACAGCCAACGGGCAACCCGTTCGATCAATCTTCTCAGCCGCAGCAGCCGCAGCAACAACCGGCCCAGCAGCAGAACGAGAAGAAAGACAGTGATGGCGTGGCCGGCTGGATCAAGGATATGTTTGGTGGGAATTAATTAATTCCCTGAATAAAAAGCCGCTTTAATATAAAGCGGCTTTTTTGTTTTTTACATTCTGCAATTTTTAAAAATATTAAATATCTAATTTAGAATTTTTAAGTTCTCATTTTTTTCATCTAAAACATGCATTTGAAATCTTCTGCATGTTGCGTAACTTTATCCTCTCTGGACACAATGAAAAATAATCTGATGTAATCGCCATAAGAAATTCACTGGCTCAAAGGATATTCCTATTTAGTCAGTCATGTGTAACATGCTGGATAACATTTCGACTCAAAATATTTGTAGTGCGAATGGATGCCACAATTGTCAAATATAAGGATATTTTTCATGAACAAAAAAATTGTCGCTACATTTTTAGCCGGAAGCGTTATGGCCGCGCTGTCTCTGCCTGTATTTGCATCAAACGATTCCGGTACGGTGAACTTCGCCGGAAAAATTGTTGCCGATACCTGTGAAATTAACGTTGATGGCACAGGGACTAATGCTTCCACCGTCACTTTCGCAGATACCTATCCTTCGGATTTTGGCGCTGACGGTACGGTTGGCACCTCAAAAGCCTTTAAGATTGAAGTGAAAAAATGTGACCCGCTGGTCGCTAAACTGAACCTCAAGTTTAGCGGCACGACAACAGACGCCGCTAACAAGCGCTTGAAGAACGATCTGGCTGGCGCAGGCAATGCGACCAACGTTGGCATCATCGTCAGCAATGAGAACGGCGCTAAAGGCGATGTTGTTTTCGACGGTTCAGTACCGGATACGGGTACCGATGTGAATAACGACGCGACCGGGGCAACGGCTTCTGTCTTTAACTACACCGCGAAAGTGATTCAGGTGGGGGATACCGCGCCAACCGCGGGCCATTATTCCTCCTCTGCAACATTCGAGGTTGTCTATCGCTAAGCAATGACGGGCAGCCTGAACGGCTGCCTTTTTGGAACAGTGTATGAAGACTTTATTTAAATTGTTATGTGGTTGTTTAATTATTTCCTGCTGTTCAGTACAGGCA
>NZ_JADBQN010000024.1:4725-20484 GCF_014895915.1 Enterobacter cloacae complex sp. P13B | reverse complement strand
GCTGTTCAGTACAGGCAAGTGTTGTTCTCGGTGGTACGCGAATTATTTATCCATCGAATAAAACAGAAGTTCAGATAGCACTTAAAAATAAAGATCCGCATACACGTTATCTGGTGCAAAGCTGGGTAAGTTACCCCAATGATGCGAAAGCGCCATTTATTATTACTCCTCCTGTTTACAAATTGCAGGAAAATCGTCAAACCCTTTTGCACGTTATTTTTACCGGCGATAAAAAAAACCTGCCCGTAGACCGGGAATCTCTGTTTCTGGCAAACGTTAAATCCGTATCGGCACTCTCGCCGGAGCTGAAAGAGAAAAACACGCTGCAATTTGCGATGAAAACGCGCCTGAAGCTTTTCTGGCGTCCGGCTCAGCTGAAGGAAAGCGATGCCCTGGAAGCCTACGCAAAAATCACATTCAAGCGTCAGGGCGACACGCTAATTGCAAACAACCCGACACCGTTTTACGTCTCGTTTGGCGAGCTGGCCGTTGGTGGGAAAAGTGTTCCGGTGAAAGAGACCAAAACCACGCCAGGCGCCATTTCAATGATGGTGGCTCCGTTCAGCGAGCAGCGTTTCGCGTTACCGAATTCAGCAAAGGGCGCGGTGACCTGGACAGCAATCAATGATTTCGGTGGGCAAACCCCGCAGCGCAAGCAGGCTCTTTAAATCATCATGTTGGTATTTTATGTCGTCATCTCTGCTTCACAAACAGGTACTGTACGGGATCGCGCTGACGCTGCTCGCCGCGATCCAGCCTGCAAGTGCTGATGACGAATTTAACCTGCGGATCCTTGAGCTGGATACGCCCCTCGAAAATACCTCTACATTAAAAAACTTCATTAACGATAACGGGCTACTTGCCGGAAGCTACCTTACGACTGTTATGTGGGATCGGGATGTAGTGGATAAACGTCCCATCGCTTTCGTGCTGTCTGACGATAAACAGCACCTGCTGCCGGAGCTGACGAAAGCGGATCTGCGCGATTACGGCGTGAAAGTCGACACGATCCCGGACTTAAAAGATCTGGATGACGGCGCTTATGTCCGCGATATCTCTCATTTCATTGAAAATGCCCGTTACGAATACAATCAGGATGACCAGACCCTGAAGCTGGTCATCCCGCAGGCGTACCGCGACCATGCTGCCGCTGGCGCGATACATCCAAAATTCTGGGATGACGGCGCGCCTGCCGCCTGGACAAGCTATCAACTCAGCGGTTCTCAGCAGCACTACAGTTCGGGCAAAACCTCTTCGACCTGGCTTGGCCTGGAGTCGGGGATTAACCTTGGGGCGTGGCGGCTGCGGAATAACAGCACCTGGAGCGACGCTTCCGGCTGGGAGGGCATTGCCAGCACGTTACAACGCGACATCAAAACGCTGAAAAGCCAGCTTGAGATTGGTCAGACATATACCAATGGTGAACTTTTTGACAGCGTCCAGATGACCGGCGTGAAGCTGGAAACGGATACTTCTATGCTGCCTGTTAGTCAGCAGGGCTTTGCGCCCGTCGTGCGCGGTATTGCCAATAGCGATGCGAAAGTCACTATCAAGCAAAACGGCTACACCATCTATCAGACAAACGTCTCGCCGGGGCCGTTTGAGATCCGCGATTTAAGCCAGGTAACATCCGGAGCCGATCTGGAAGTGACTGTCGAAGAGGCGGACGGCAGCGAGCATAGCTTCATCCAGGCCAGCGCGTCGGTGCCGGTGTTACAGCGGGAAGGCGGCTTTAAGTATTCGCTGGCCGCAGGGCGCTATCGCGGTAATGAAGGTGAAGACGAACCCACCTTTGCGCAAGGCACAGCCATCTATGGTCTGCCTTACGGCGTCACGGCGTATACCGGCGCGCTGGGTTCATCACTGTATCACGCGCTGCTGCTGGGGCTCGGTGCCGATCTGGGGCATTTCGGCTCTGCCTCTGTCGATCTCACCGCCGCGCGTACCGCGTTTAATGACGGGCGTGACGATGCCAGCGGTTTATCCTGGCGGGCGCAGTATTCAAAAGATATTCCTGACACGGATACGACCGTCACGCTTGCCAGCTATCGCTACTCCACATCGGGGTTCTATACCTTTCAGGAAGCTATCGATCAGCGTGACAGCGAAATCGATGACGGCATTTATACCTACCGCAGAACTAATAACCGCCGTAGCCGCATGCAGCTCAACCTTTCCCAGCGGGTTTCTGACTGGGGCTCGGCCTATCTTAACGGCTATCAGCAGGACTACTGGGATATGGACGGCCATGAGCGCAGCGTCAGCGCGGGGTTCAGCTCCAGCTGGCGCGACATCACCTGGTCGATAAGCTACAACCTGACCCGCACGCCAGATGCCGATACCGACCGGCAAATGGCGTTGACGGTCAACATTCCGTTATCAAAGTGGCTGCCGAATTCCTGGGCAACCTACAGTGCTAATACCTCCAGTGGCGGATTTGTCTCGCATCAGGTCGGGCTCGGCGGTACCGCGCTGGAGGACAATAAGCTGAGCTACAACCTTCAGCAGAGCTATGCCAATCAGAATACGGGCTACGGCGGCAGCCTCTCCGGTCGTTACCGGGGGCTTCCGGCGAGGTCGGCATGGGGTACAGCTACGGTGGCGATAACCGGCAATGGAACTACAGCGCTCAGGGATCGATTGTGGCCCACGAGCATGGCGTGACGCTGGGGCAGCCCGTACGCGACGCATTCGCCATTGTGCACATTAAAGATGGTGATAACGTCAAAGTACAAAACGGGCGTGGCATCACGACGGACCGTTTTGGTAACGCGATTGTTCCTTCTCTGACGGCCTACCGGCACAACGTCATCACCGTGAATACGCAGGATCGGGAAGATATTGATATCGACGCTGCAACGCAGGATCTCGTGCCGACGAAAGGGGCGGCAGTGCCGGCCACGTTCGACGCGCGCGTGGGCCGACGCGCGCTGGTGACTTTGCTCTACGCGGGTAAGCCCGTGCCGTTTGGTGCCCTGGTGGCGCTGGACAACACCACGGCCATCGTGGGTGATGACGGTGAGGTTTATCTGACCGGGCTGTCCGGCAAAACAACGTTTAGCGTGCAGTGGGGAGAAGAGCGCGATCGGCAGTGTCACGGGACGCTGGATCTTCCCTCGCACAGCCCGGCAGGGATCGTGAAAGCCACGGTCAACTGCCTTAACTGAGGTATCTCATGAATCTACGACGTATCGTTAACACATTCCTGCCACCGGTACTGCTCGTGCTGGCAGGGGCATTTTGCCATTCAGCCCGGGCAGATTGTACCTTCAACGGCAGCGCTGACGCGGATGCCGTGGTGACGTTTCAGCTTCCCCCGGTCATTATTGTCGCCCCCGACACGCCCGTCGGCACCGTGCTTTATGACGCCAGCGTCGAGAGTAAAGCGGTGACGGTGGATTGTAGCGGTGACGCGCAAATTCGACGTGGGTATTTGTACCTCACGGATGCGGATGCGCGCGAAGGTGTGATGAGCGGGGTCTATCAGACTAACGTGCCGGGTATTGGCATCCGCGCGGCGTCGTCGACCGAACGGCTTCCCGGTTACACTGAACAGGATTTAGTCCGGCCCATGCAATTTCTGGGATCGATCCACGGTTATTCGCAAAGTACATCTGTATTTCGCGCCGCTGCCCAGCTGGTCGTCACGGGCGCTATCCAGGAGGGCGATCTTGATACCTCACGGTTAACCTCAATGGATATCCTGGGCAACGCGCCGATCGGTGAAATGCGCTTCTCTCCCACCACTATTCGCATCACCACAAATACCTGTAACCTGGTCGATCGCAACATCTATGTGCCGCTGAAAACGGTCAATACCCAGGACTTTAGCGGCCAATACTCTGACATCCTCACGGACGACAGCTTTAAGATTGAGATCACCGACTGCGCGGCAGACACAAAGGTGGATTATCAGTTTACCAGCGCGGGTTCAACGGGCGTCACGAACGGCAATATTTTGGGGATCGCCTCCGGAGATTCCGCCGCTGAAGGCGTCGGCATTCAGATCCTTGACCAGAATGATACGGTGCTGCAGTTCGATCGGAACTATACGGCGATAACTGGCGCGCAGGACAACGTTCCTGTCGAGATCCCACTCAAGGCTCGCTACGTCAGGACGGGGGAGATAAAAGCCGGCAAAGTCGATTCTGTCGCGACGTTCGAGCTCTTTTACCGTTGATTCATCCTGCCCGCTCTGGCGGGCTAAGGATCATTTCACTAACTTCGTTAACCCTCTCTTTTCATCTGGTTAATTCTTAAACCCTTAAATCTTGTAGGGCCGCTTACTGCTTGCTATGCAACCAGCGTTTCGCATATTATTCTGCGGTCATAATAATAATTCTCGTTTACGTTATCATTCACTTTTCCATCAGAGATAAACATGGCGCTTTCCAATACTGCTCAGCCAATTAACACGTCGCTGCGTAAAGTCGCGGTTGTCGTAGCCACAGCGGTTGCCGGCATGTCTGCATTTGCTCACGCTGCCGAAACCCCGAAAAAAGAAGATACTATTACCGTTACCGCTGCACCTGCTGCACAGGAAAGTGCCTGGGGACCTGCTGCGACTATCGCCGCTCGCCAATCTGCGACCGGTACCAAAACAGACACCCCAATTCAAAAGGTTCCACAGTCTATTTCTGTGGTGACGGCCGAAGAGATGGCGCTGCATCAGCCACGTTCGGTGAAAGAAGCCCTGAGCTACACGCCGGGCGTTGCGGTGGGTACCCGCGGTGCGTCCAATACTTACGACTACCTGGTTATTCGCGGTTTCGCGGCCGATGGCCAGAGCCAGAACAACTACCTCGACGGTATGAAGATGCAGGGCAACTTCTATAACGACGCGGTGATAGACCCTTATATGCTGGAGCGCGCTGAAATCATGCGCGGTCCGGTTTCCGTTCTGTACGGTAAAAGCAGCCCGGGCGGCCTGCTGAACATGGTAAGTAAGCGCCCAACAACCGAGCCGCTGAAAGAGATCCAGTTTAAAGTGGGTACCGACAGCCTGTTCCAGACCGGCTTTGACTTCAGCGATGCGATCGACGATGACGGTGTCTATTCATACCGTCTGACGGGCGTTGCACGCTCGAACAATTCGCAGCAGGAAGATAAGGGCGAGCAGCGTTATGCCATCGCGCCATCCTTCTCCTGGCGTCCGGATGACAAAACCACCTTCACGTTCCTCTCCTACTTCCAGAACGAGCCTGAAACGGGCTACTACGGCTGGCTGCCAAAAGAGGGGACGGTTGACCCGCTGCCAAACGGCGATCGTCTGCCGACTAACTTCAATGAAGGCGCAAAGAACAACACGTATTCCCGTAACCAGAAAATGGTGGGATACAGCTTCGACCATGAATTCAACGATACTTTCACCGTACGTCAGAATCTGCGCTTTGCCGAGAACAAAACCTCGCAAAACAGCGTATACGGCTACGGCATGTGTTCCGATCCGCTCTATTCGAGTAATCCGGCATCCAGCCCTTGCGCGAGCATTCCTCAGTCACAATGGGGGCATACGCTGACTCGCCAGTATGTGATCGATGACGAGAAGCTGCAAAACTTCACCGTTGATACGCAGCTTCAGAGCAAGTTCGCGACGGGGGCTCTCGACCATACTCTGTTGACAGGCGTTGATTTCATGCGCATGCGTAATGACATTAACTCCTGGTTCGGCTATGCCGGCTCCGTTGCGCCATCCGATATTTACGATCTCGATCGTGGCGATTTCGATTTCGGTTCACACCCTGGACCGTCTGGTGCTTACCAGGTGCTGAACAAGCAGAAGCAGACCGGCGTTTACGCTCAGGATCAGATCGAATGGGATAAAGTGCTGGTGACACTGGGCGGCCGTTACGATTGGGCCGATCAGGAGTCCTACAACCGCGTATTAAATACCACCGCCAAGCGTGATGATACTCAGTTCACCTGGCGTGGCGGCGTTAACTACCTGTTCGACAACGGGGTAACTCCTTATTTCAGCTACAGCGAATCCTTTGAACCGGCTTCCCTGACCGACGCTCAAGGTAAACCATTCTCACCGTCTAAAGGCAAACAGTACGAAGCGGGCGTGAAATACGTGCCTAACGATCGTCCGATCGTGATCACCGGTGCAGTGTATCAGCTGACCAAAACCAACAACCTGATGGCTGACCCAACTGGCTCACCCTTCTCCGTTGAAGGCGGCGAGATCCGCGCCCGTGGCGTAGAGCTGGAAGCCAAAGCGGCGTTATCTGCCAGCGTGAACGTTGTCGGTTCTTATACCTATACCGATGCGGAATACACCACCGACACCAACTACAAAGGCAACACGCCGGCGCAGGTGCCAAAACATATGGCATCCCTGTGGGGTGATTACACGATGTTTGACGGCCCACTTTCTGGCCTGACGCTGGGTACCGGTGTGCGTTATACCGGCTCCAGCAAAGGTGACCCGGCGAATAGCTTTACTGTTGGAAGCTATACACTGGTTGATGCACTGGTCAGATACGATCTGGCGCGTGTAGGCATGGCCGGATCAAACGTCGCGCTTCACGTGAACAACCTGTTCGATCGTGAGTACGTTGCCAGCTGCTTCAACACCTACGGTTGCTTCTGGGGTGCTGAACGCCAGGTTGTCGCCACCGCGACCTTCCGCTTCTAACCTCTTTATGGGCACGGTTCGCCGTGCCCTTTTTATTTAAGTTGGCTGACATGCAGGATAATAAAACGCAATCCGACACCACCTTTACGCTCAATAATCTCTCCTTTCGCGTACCCGGGCGCACCCTGCTGCATCCGCTCTCTCTGACGTTCCCTGCCGGTAAAGTGACGGGCCTGATTGGCCACAACGGTTCCGGTAAATCCACGCTGCTCAAGATGCTGGGACGCCACCAGCCACCTTCTGAAGGGGATATTCTGCTGGACGATCGGCCGCTGGAGGGCTGGAGCAGTAAAGCCTTTGCCCGCAAGGTGGCCTACTTGCCGCAGCAGCTGCCGCAGGCGGAAGGGATGACGGTGCGTGAACTGGTAGCGATTGGCCGCTATCCGTGGCACGGGGCGCTTGGCCGCTTCGGCGTCGCCGACCGGGAGAAAGTAGAGGAGGCGATTGCGCTGGTAGGGCTAAAACCGCTGGCGCATCGCCTGGTGGATAGTCTGTCCGGCGGTGAACGTCAGCGGGCGTGGATTGCGATGCTGGTGGCGCAGGACAGCCGCTGCCTGCTGCTGGATGAACCGACCTCTGCGCTGGATATCGCCCATCAGGTCGACGTGCTGGCGCTGGTGCATCGCTTAAGCCAGCAGCGCGGCCTGACGGTGATCGCTGTCCTGCACGATATCAACATGGCGGCGCGCTACTGTGACTACCTCGTCGCGCTGCGCGGCGGTGAAATGATCGCTCAGGGCACGCCGTCTGAGCTGATGCGCAGCGAAACGCTGGAACATATTTACGGTATTCCAATGGGTATTCTGCCTCACCCGGCCGGGGCAGCTCCCGTGAGCTTTGTCTACTGATGCTGGATTCAATATACATTAGCCGCCGTCGCCTGCTGACGGCCATGGCGCTCTCGCCGCTGCTGTTGAAGATGGCCCCGGCCCGCGCCGCCGCTATCGATCCGCACCGCATCGTGGCGCTGGAGTGGTTACCCGTCGAGCTGATGATGGCCCTGGGTATCACGCCCTACGGCGTGGCCGACATTCCCAACTACACCCTGTGGGTGAATGAGCCAAAACTGCCAGACTCGGTCATCGACATCGGTCTACGCACGGAGCCAAACCTTGAGCTTCTCACGCAGATGAAACCGTCTTATTTGTTCTGGTCTGCGGGGTATGGCCCGTCGGAAGAGATCATGGCGAAGATTGCGCCGGGACGAGGCTTTTCCTTTAGCGACGGTAAAAAGCCGCTGACCATGGCAAAAAATTCTATCCACGAGATGGCCCAGTTCCTCAACCGGGAAGCGGAAGCAAAACAGCATCTCGATGAGTTTGACGCGCTGATTGAGTCTCTTAAGCCGCGCTTTGCCCGCCGTGGCGATCGGCCTTTGCTGATGGTGACGCTGCTGGATGCCCGCCATATGCTGGTCTTTGGAAAGAACTGCCTGTTCCAGGAAGTGCTCGACAACTTCGGCATTCGCAACGCCTGGGAAGGCGAGATGACGTTCTGGGGAAGCACCGCCGTGGGCATCGACCGCCTGGCGGCGTTTCGCGACGTCGACGTGCTGTGCTTTGACCACGGCAACGAGCGTGAAATGCAAATCCTGATGGCGACCCCGCTCTGGCAGGCGATGCCGTTCGTGCGCGAGCAGCGCTTCCTGCGCGCCCCTGCGGTATGGTTTTACGGCGCGACGCTGTCGGCAATGCACTTTGCCCGCGTGCTGGACAACGTGATGGGGGGCAAAGCATGAGTACGCGTATTGCCCGTTTCCCGGCGCTGCTGCTGGGGCTGATTTTTCTGGCGGCGCTGGCGCTAACCGGGTTCAACCTCTCCACGGCACTGCCGCGCGAGCAGTGGGCGGCCGCGTTTGCCGCCCCGGATATCGACAATATTCAGCAGATGTTGTTCCACTACAGCCTGCTGCCGCGTCTTAGCATCTCCCTGCTGGTCGGGGCGGGGCTGGGGCTGGTGGGCGTGCTGTTCCAGCAGGTGCTGCGTAACCCGCTGGCGGAGCCAACCACGCTGGGCGTGGCGACGGGGGCACAGCTGGGGATCACCATCACCACCCTCTGGACGCTGCCGGGGGCATTAACCTCGCAGTTTGCCGCGCTGGCAGGTGCCTGCGTCGTGGGCGCGCTGGTCTTTGGCGTGGCCTGGGGAAAACGTCTCTCGCCGGTCACGCTGATCCTCGCCGGGCTGGTCGTCAGCCTCTACTGCGGCGCGATCAACCAGCTGCTGGTGCTGTTTCACCACGACCAGCTGCAAAGCATGTTTATGTGGAGCACCGGCACGCTCACCCAGACCGACTGGAGTATCGTCCAGCGCCTGTGGCCACAATTGTTTGGCGGCGTGGTGCTCACGCTGCTGCTGCTGCGCCCGCTCACTCTAATGGGGCTGGATGATGGCGTGGCGCGCAACCTGGGGCTGGCGCTGTCGCTGGCTCGTCTGGCGGCGCTCACGCTGGCGATTGTGTTAAGCGCTCTGCTGGTTAACGCGGTTGGCATCATCGGGTTTATCGGCCTCTTTGCGCCGCTGCTGGCGAAAATGCTCGGGGCGCGTCGCCTTCTGGCACGTCTGCTGCTGGCGCCGCTGATCGGGGCGCTGATCCTCTGGCTTTCCGATCAGATCATTCTCTGGCTGGCGCGCGTCTGGATGGAAGTGTCTACCGGGTCGGCAACGGCGCTTATTGGGGCGCCGCTGCTGCTGTGGCTGCTCCCGCGTCTGCGCAGCATCAGCGCCCCAGCGATGGACGCGGGCGATAAGGTCTACGCTGAACGTCAGTCGGTGCTGTGGTTCAGCCTTGCCGGTCTGGCGGTGTTGCTTATCGCCTCGTTTGCCGCCCTCGCGTTTGGGCGCGATGCCGCAGGCTGGCACTGGGCAACGGGTGACTTACTCAACGAACTGCTGCAGTGGCGCTGGCCGCGTATTCTCTCCGCGCTGATTGCCGGGGTGATGCTGGCGGTGGCGGGCTGTATTATTCAGCGTCTGACCGGTAACCCGATGGCAAGCCCTGAAGTGCTGGGGATCAGCTCCGGCGCGGCCTTTGGCGTGGTGCTGATGCTCTTCCTGGTGCCGGGCAATGCGTTTGGCTGGCTGATGCCTGCCGGGAGTATCGGTGCTGCGGCCACGCTGATGATTATTCTGGTTGCCTCTGGCCGCGGCGGATTTTCTCCGCACCGCATGCTGCTGGCCGGTATGGCGCTCAGCACCGCCTTTACTATGCTGCTGATGATGCTGCAGGCGAGCGGCGATCCGCGCATGGCGAAGATCCTGACCTGGATTTCCGGCTCAACGTACAACGCCACCGCCAGCCAGGTTGCCTGGTCAGGGAGCGTTATGATCGTGCTGCTGGCGATGGTACCGCTGTGCCGTCGCTGGATGACCATTCTGCCGCTGGGGGGCGAAACCGCGCGTGCGGTTGGCTTAGCGCTGACGCCAACGCGCGTCGCGCTTCTTCTGCTGGCGGCGTGTCTGACTGCAACCGCCACCATGACCATCGGTCCACTAAGCTTTGTAGGGTTGATGGCGCCGCATATCGCCAGAATGATGGGTTTCCGACGGACGATGCCACATATTGTGATGTCGGCCCTGACGGGCGGGGTCATTCTGGTGTTTGCCGACTGGTGTGGAAGGATGGTGCTGTTCCCGTATCAGATCCCGGCGGGCCTGTTGTCGACCTTTATCGGTGCGCCTTACTTTATCTATCTGTTGAGAAAGCAGAGTCGGTAGTCAGGTGCGGCCTGATACCCTCTCCCACGGGGAGAGGGAGAACATCGTAGGCCGGGTAAGCGTTATCGCCACCCGGCAATGCCCTTAAAGCTTCGCAAACACCTTACGCGCCGCGTCGATGGTGTTATTGATATCTTCTTCGCTGTGCGCCACGGACATAAAGCCCGCTTCGAACGCGGACGGTGCCAGGTACACGCCTTCTTCCAGCATCAGGTGGAAGAAGCGCTTGAAACGCTCAACGTCGCACTTCACCACGTCCTGATAGCGGGTCACGGTTTTCGCATCGGTGAAGAAAATCCCGAACATGCCGCCCACGTGGTTAACAACCAGCGGAATTCCCGCTTCTTCTGCGGCTTCCAGCAGACCGTTTGCCAGCTGCGTGGTACGGTCCGTCAGGGTTTTATGAATACCCGGCTGCGCCACTTCGGTCAGACAGGCGAAGCCTGCAGCCATGGCAATTGGGTTACCGGAGAGAGTGCCCGCCTGGTAAACCGGGCCGGTTGGTGCCAGGGCTTCCATCACGTCCTTACGACCGCCGAAAGCACCGACCGGCATGCCGCCGCCGATGATTTTGCCGAGGCAGGTCAGGTCCGGCTCAACCTCATAATAAGACTGGGCGCCCGCCAGTGCCACGCGGAAGCCGGTCATCACTTCATCGATGATCAGCAGCGCGCCGAACTCATCGCACAGCGCGCGCAGGCCCGGCAGGAAGTCAGGCTGCGGCGGGATGCAGTTCATATTGCCCGCAACCGGTTCAACGATAATGCAGGCGATCTCCTGCGGATACTGCTCGAACGCCGCGCGAACGGTGTTCAGATCGTTGTAGGTGCAGGTCAGGGTGTGTTTCGCGAAATCAGCAGGTACGCCAGGCGAGTTTGGCTGGCCGAGGGTCAGCGCGCCGGAGCCCGCTTTCACCAGCAGGCAGTCCGCATGGCCGTGGTAGCAGCCTTCGAATTTGATGATTTTGTCGCGACCGGTAAAGCCGCGCGCCAGACGGATGGCACTCATGGTGGCTTCGGTACCGGAGTTCACCATACGCACCATGTCCATGGTCGGCACCAGTTCGGTAACCAGCTCCGCCATTTTCACTTCCATCTCGGTCGGCGCACCGAAGCTCAGGCCGCGCTGCGCGGCTTCGATGACCGCGTTACGAATGGCGGGATGGTTATGTCCGAGAACCATCGGCCCCCAGGAACCGACGTAATCGATATAGGCTTTGCCATCGACATCATACAGATACGCGCCGTCAGCACGTTCAATAAACAGCGGCGTGCCGCCCACGCCTGTAAAGGCGCGTACTGGCGAGTTCACGCCACCGGGGATTAGCTCGCGGGCTGCACTGTAGAGGTTTTCAGACTTGCTCATGGCGTCGTTCCTGGTTCGTATAAAATGATTAAGCACACTATTCTAAGTGATCCGCAGAAGGTTATGAAATTTTTAGCCTGTTAATGCTTTAAGATTTGTTAAGTATTTTTCAGGCGTCGCAGGGAAGGTCTCTGGTAAAATCTTCGCGGCTTTTTGTATGACGAATAAGAACAGGACATGAAATCAGATTCCCCGTCTTTTGAAGAACAACAGTTTACGCGCGCCCAGCACCGAATCAGCATTCGGCGGCTGCTTAATCGCGATAAAACGCCGCTGGCGATCCTGCTTGCTGCTGCGGTGGTGGGTACCCTTGCAGGGCTGGTTGGCGTGGCGTTTGAAAAAGCGGTTAATGCCGTACTCAACTGGCGAGTGGGTACCGTAGCCGGTTTTGCCGATCGCGAATGGCTGGTCTGGGTAGCGGCATTCGGCCTGTCTGCGCTGTTTGCCATGGTGGGGTATTTTCTGGTGCGTAAATTCGCCCCGGAGGCGGGCGGGTCTGGCATCCCGGAAATTGAAGGCGCGCTGGAGGAGCTGCGCCCGGTGCGCTGGTGGCGGGTGATCCCGGTTAAGTTTATTGGCGGCATGGGGACGCTGGGCGCAGGGATGGTGCTCGGCCGGGAAGGGCCAACGGTGCAGCTTGGGGGGAACGTCGGCCGCATGGTGGGCGATCTGTTCCGCATGCGCAGCGCCGAGGCGCGCCATACGCTGCTGGCCACCGGTGCAGCGGCGGGGCTTTCTGCGGCGTTTAACGCGCCGCTGGCCGGTATTTTGTTCATCATCGAAGAGATGCGCGCGCAGTTCCGCTACAACCTGATCTCCATTAAAGCGGTGTTCACCGGCGTCATTATGTCGAGCATCGTCTTTCGCATCTTTAATGGCGAAGGGGCGGTGATTGAAGTCGGTAAACTGACCAACGCACCGGTTAACACCCTGTGGCTATACCTGATCCTCGGCATGATTTTTGGTGTGGTGGGCCCGCTGTTTAACACCTTTATCTTACGCGCTCAGGATATGTTCCAGCGCGTTCACGGCGGCAATACCACGAAATGGGTGCTGATGGGCGGCCTGCTGGGCGGCATTTGTGGCGTGCTCGGCTTTATCGAACCGAATGCCGCGGGCGGCGGTTTCGGGCTGATTCCCATTGCCGCAGCCGGGAATTTCAGCGTGGGTTTGCTGCTGTTTATGTTTTTCTCCAGGGTCATTACGACGGTACTGTGCTTCTCCTCCGGCGCGCCCGGCGGGATTTTTGCCCCGATGCTGGCGCTGGGAACGCTGCTCGGCACCGCGTTTGGTATGGCGGCTGAGGCAGGTTTCCCCGCTTACCACCTGGACGCCGGCACCTTTGCAGTGGCCGGAATGGGGGCGCTGCTGGCCGCATCCCTGCGCGCGCCGTTAACCGGCATCGTGCTGGTGCTGGAGATGACGGATAATTACCAGCTCATTTTGCCAATGATCATTACCTGTCTCGGCGCGACACTATTAGCCCAATTCCTGGGTGGAAAACCGCTATACTCCACCATCCTCGCGCGTACCCTGGCAAAACAAGAGGCGGAGCGGGCCGCCACGCAGAATACTTGAATGAATTACCAGGGTATTAGATAATGACGAAAAGAATTGGGTGAATTTTACCCAATAGCAGTATTCATGGGAGCATAAGATGAGTGATGACGTAGCTGTGCCGCTGGAGTTTACCGAAGCAGCAGCCAACAAAGTGAAAACCCTGATTGCCGACGAAGACAATCCGGATCTGAAACTGCGTGTCTATATTACCGGTGGCGGCTGCAGCGGCTTCCAGTACGGTTTTACCTTTGACGATCAGGTGAACGACGGCGATATGACCATCGAGAAGCAAGGCGTCGCGCTGGTAGTTGACCCGATGAGCCTGCAGTATCTGGTGGGCGGTTCGGTGGATTACACCGAAGGTCTGGAAGGTTCGCGTTTTGTGGTGACCAACCCGAACGCAACAAGCACCTGCGGGTGTGGTTCTTCGTTCAGCATTTAAGCCTGAATGCGGATTGTAGGCCCGGTAAGCGAAGCGCCACCGGGCTTATAAACGACGCCTATCTTGAAGTTTCATCCAGCGCAAACGTCGGCAGCTTCAGGTGCCAGCGTATCGCCGCTAAACGTATCACCAGCGTCACGACCATCCCCAGCATCGCGGCGTTTTCCAGCGGCAGTGCAAACGTGTAGTACGCGGTCGCGTGGACAATGCCGCCCGCAATACAGGCCGTTGCGTAAATTTCAGTACGCAGGATCATTGGCACCTCACGCGCCAGAATGTCGCGAATGATGCCGCCGCCCACGCCGGTTAACACGCCCATGCAGATCGCCACCATCGGGCCGGTGCCCGCATTAAACGCCTTATTGACGCCAATACCGACAAACACGGCCAGACCGACGGCATCCAGCACCGGCAATATCCATTTGGGTAATCGGCGGGGCTGGCGAACCAGCACAATGGTCAACAGACAGGTGACCATGGCGACCACAAGATCGGTAGGATCTTTCACCCAAAACACCGGGCCATTTGCCAGCGCCATATCGCGGATTGTCCCGCCGCCAACGGCGGTCACCACGCCAAGCACCAGCACGCCAAACGGATCCATGCGTAGTTTTCCGGCGAGCAGGACGCCGGAGATAGCAAAAACGGCTGTACCAAGAATATCCAGCCAATAAACGAGCATCGTTAAATCCTCGAACGTATGTTAATGACCCTCTGCCAGGGCGGCACAGAGCTGTTTTGCGGCGAGGATAATACGCGGGCTGGCGCGTTCAAACCAGTCACCGTTGAGTGGGATCACCGGAATTTTTAGCTGGCTCTGCCAGAATTGTTTAATTTTAGGAATCTCGCCCGCATTTCCGACCACGACGATGGCCTGCGGCTGGCGCGCCAGCACCTGCTCACGGCTCACCTGAGGCCACGGTACCCGGCTGGCAGCAAAGATATTTTCACCGCCGCACACTTCCAGCACCTGGTTCTGAATCGAGCCTTTTCCGGTGGTAAACAGCGGCTGGCTGCCGAACTGCAGGAAGATGCGCTTTTTAACAGGCGTATCGTATTGGGCTTTCAGCGCAGCATAGTCGCTGAGCATCTGGTTCGCCGCACTCTCGGCTTTTTGAGGCGCAGGACTATAAGGGGCCAGGGCGCGCAGAGCCTGAGCGACCTGCTCAATACTTACCGCGTCAACCCACATGACCTTGATGCCAAGCGAGGTGAGCTGGTTAACCTGCCGCTCGGCGTTACCGCCGCGCCAGGCCAGCACGAGATCCGGCTTAAGCGCCACAATGCGCTCAAGGTTCATCCCTTGCCAGGTGGCCACTTGCTCAATGCCGGCCGCCTGTGGGGGGTAATCTGAAAAGCTGCTGACGCCAACGGGGGTGATCCCGGCGGCAAACGCCAGTTCGGTATTAGCGGGAGAAAGGGTAATCACACGCGGCGCGGCGAACAGCCACGCCGGTGCAAGCAGCAGCAGGGCGGCCAGCGCCCTGATAGACCGTTTAGCCACGCGCCAGGTTCTGCACCAGGCGTTCCACCATCACGGTGGACTGTTTTGCCGCAACGGCCAGGAACTCGTCGAAGCTGATGTGAGACTGCTGGTCTGCCACGTCAGAGATGGCGCGAACCACCACGAACGGTACGCTGAAATTGTGGCAAACGTGCGCAATCGCGGTCGCTTCCATCTCTACGGCAACCGCCTGCGGGAAGTTATGACGGATTTTCGCCAGGCCGACGGAGCCATTGATGAACGCATCACCGCTGACAATCAGGCCGCGTACCGCGTTGAGATTGAGCTCAGCTATGCAGGCTTCAGCCGCCGCAATCAGTTTATCGTCAGCTTTAAACCCTGCCGGGCACCCCGGAAGCTGGCCGTATTCGTAGCCGAACGCGGTGACGTCAGCATCGTGGTAACGCGCTTCGTCGGAGACAACGATATCGCCCACTTTCAGCGTCGGTGCCAGACCGCCCGCCGAGCCCGTGTTAATGATGACGTCCGGCTTGCAGCGCTCAAGCAGCAGGGTCGCACCCAGCGCAGCAGCCA
>NZ_JADBQN010000024.1:0-4623 GCF_014895915.1 Enterobacter cloacae complex sp. P13B | reverse complement strand
CGGTGTAGATCTCACAACCCCCGAGAGAGAGGGTCTGACGGTTCTCAATTTTGTCACGCAGGAGCGTAACTTCTTCTTCCATTGCACCAATAATGCCGATTTTCATAGATTTACTCGCGATGTGCCTTGTTAAGAGGCATAGTCTATCATGCGGTTAAGGGGAAACGCATTCTCACGCGGGGGAGCACATGTCACCAATCGATTTTCGTACCAAAATTAACTGGCACCGACGTTTCCGTTCGCCGCAGGGCGAAAAGAGCGAACATGAGATCCTGCGTATCTTCGAAAGCGATCGCGGCAGGATTATTAACTCGCCCGCCATCCGGCGTCTGCAGCAAAAGACCCAGGTATTCCCGCTGGAGCGTAACGCCGCGGTGCGCACGCGCTTAACCCACTCCATGGAAGTGCAGCAGGTCGGGCGTTATATTGCCAAAGAGATTTTAAGCCGCCTCAAAGAGCAGCGTTTACTGGAAACCTATGGCCTGGATGAGCTGACGGGGCCCTTCGAGAGCATCGTTGAGATGGCCTGCCTGATGCATGACATCGGCAACCCGCCTTTTGGCCATTTTGGCGAGGCGGCTATTAATGACTGGTTTAAACAACGGCTTTATCCGTCGGATGCGGCAAGCCAGCCACTCAGCGATGACCGCTGCATCGTGCGCGATTTACGCCTGCGTGAAGGCGAAGAAGGGCTGAACGATCTGCGCCGCAAAGTGCGCCAGGATCTCTGTCACTTTGAGGGCAACGCGCAGGGGATCCGGCTGGTGCACTCCCTGATGCGCATGAACCTGACCTGGGCGCAGGTTGGCTGCATTTTGAAATATACGCGTCCCGCGTGGTGGATGGGGGAGACGCCCGCATCCCACAGCTATTTAATGAAAAAACCGGGCTATTACCTTTCCGAAGAGGCCTATATAGAACGGCTGCGTAAAGAACTATCCCTGACGCCAAACGGCCGATTCCCATTGACGTGGATTATGGAAGCCGCCGACGATATTTCCTATTGCGTGGCTGACCTGGAAGATGCCGTTGAGAAAAGAATATTCAGCGTCGAGGAGCTTTATCAGCATCTTTATGCGGCATGGGGAACCCATGAAAAAGGATCGCTGTTTGCGCAGGTTGTCGAAAATGCCTGGGAAAAATCGCGCTCAAATACGTTAAGCCGCAGTACGGAAGATCAGTTCTTTATGTATTTGCGGGTCAATACATTAAATAAACTGGTGCCGTATGCCGCCTCGCGCTTTATTGATAATTTGCCGCAAATCTTTAGCGGGGAATTCAATCATGCGCTGCTGGAAGATGACAGCAGTTTCAGCCAACTCCTTGAGCTTTATAAACATGTGGCAATGCGGCATGTGTTCAGCCATCCTGATGTCGAGCAACTGGAACTGCAGGGATACCGTGTAATTAGTGGATTACTGGAAATTTATTCCCCGTTGCTTCAGCTCTCCGTCGAGGAGTTTAGCGAGCTGGTGGAAAAAGAACGCGTGCGGCGAATTCCTATCGAATCCCGGCTTTATCAGAAACTTTCTACCCGCCATCGGCTGGCGTATGTCGAAGCGATGGGTAAGCTGGATCGCCACGCTCTGGAATGGCCGGTGATGGAATATTATTATCGCTGCCGTCTAATCCAGGACTATATCAGCGGCATGACCGATTTGTATGCCTGGGATGAATACCGCAAGCTCATGGCCGTGGAATAATTCCGGAGTTTTGTAAAGAAGGCCAATAAATTTTTACCTTTTCCATAAACTTATGGCCGGAACTAAGCGGTATAAAATGAATCTGAGTTACACAGCAATTTTGCGTTACCTGTAAATCGAGATTGAGAAACATGAAAAAAACCACATTAGCAATGAGTGCACTGGCTCTGAGTTTAGGTTTAGCGCTGTCTCCTCTGACTGCTACTGCAGCCGAGACCGCGTCGTCGGCAGCAACCGCGCAGCAGATGCCAAGCCTGGCACCGATGCTCGAAAAAGTGATGCCATCGGTGGTGAGTATTAACGTTGAGGGCAGCACGACCGTCAATACGCCGCGCATGCCGCGTAACTTCCAGCAGTTCTTCGGTGACAATTCACCGTTCTGCCAGGACGGTTCGCCATTCCAGAGTTCTCCGTTCTGTCAGGGCGGTGGCGCAGGGGATGACGGCCAGGGCGGCGGCCAGCAACAGAAATTCATGGCGCTTGGTTCCGGTGTGATTATTGATGCCGCAAAAGGCTACGTGGTCACCAACAACCACGTTGTGGATAACGCCAGCACCATTAAAGTTCAGCTGAGCGATGGTCGTAAATTCGATGCTAAAGTGGTGGGTAAAGATCCGCGCTCCGACATCGCGCTGATCCAGATTCAGGATCCGAAGAACCTGACGGCGATTAAAATTGCCGACTCCGATGCGCTGCGCGTGGGCGATTACACCGTCGCTATCGGTAACCCGTTCGGTCTGGGTGAAACCGTGACCTCGGGTATCGTCTCTGCGTTGGGCCGTAGCGGCCTGAATGCGGAAAACTATGAAAACTTCATCCAGACGGATGCGGCCATTAACCGTGGTAACTCCGGCGGTGCGCTGGTGAACCTGAACGGCGAGCTGATCGGTATCAACACCGCTATTCTGGCACCGGACGGCGGTAACATCGGTATCGGCTTTGCTATCCCGAGCAACATGGTGAAAAACCTGACTGCTCAAATGGTGCAGTACGGCCAGGTGAAACGCGGTGAGCTGGGTATTATGGGTACCGAGCTGAACTCCGAGCTGGCGAAAGCGATGAAGGTGGATGCGCAGCGCGGTGCGTTCGTCAGCCAGGTTATGCCGAACTCCTCTGCAGCGAAGGCGGGCATTAAAGCGGGTGATGTGATCACCTCTCTGAACGGTAAACCGATCAGCAGCTTTGCCGCCCTGCGTGCGGAAGTGGGCTCGATGCCAATTGGCAGCAAAGTGACCCTTGGCCTGCTGCGTGACGGCAAACCGGTTAACGTAAGCCTGGAGCTGCAGCAGAGCAGCCAGAATCAGGTGGACTCCAGCACCATCTTCAGCGGAATTGAAGGCGCAGAGATGAGTAACAAGGGCCAGGACAAAGGCGTGGTGGTGAACAACGTGAAAGCAAATTCACCTGCTGCCCGTATCGGCCTGAAAAAAGGCGATGTGATCATGGGGGCTAACCAGCAACCGGTGAAAAACATCGCTGAACTGCGCAAAATTCTCGACAGCAAACCGTCCGTGCTGGCGCTGAATATCCAGCGCGGTGACACCTCAATTTACCTGCTGATGCAGTAATTCTCTTAAGCCCCTGTACGCAGGGGCTTTTTCGTTTCTGTGACGCCTACCGCAACTCCATACTTCCCCCTTTCACTTTGTGCATTCGCACAATGCAGTCGCTGCTGAACTTCCCTATGCTTGAGCTCTGCTCACAGGAGGGTTACATGGCTGGCTGGCATCTTGATACCAAAATGGCGCAGGATATCGTGGCGCGCACCATGCGCATCATTGATACCAATATCAACGTAATGGATGCCCGCGGGCGCATTATTGGCAGCGGCGATCGCGAGCGTATTGGGGAATTGCACGAAGGAGCCCTGCTGGTGCTCTCTCAGGGCCGCGTGGTTGATATCGATGATGCGGTAGCGAAACACCTGCACGGCGTGCGTCAGGGCATTAACCTGCCGCTGCGTCTGAAAGGGGAAATTGTTGGCGTTATCGGCCTGACGGGCGAACCGGAATCCCTGCGTAAATACGGCGAGCTGGTCTGCATGACGGCGGAAATGATGCTGGAGCAGTCGCGCCTGATGCATCTGCTTGCTCAGGACAGCCGCTTACGTGAAGAGCTGGTGATGAACCTGATTCAGGCGGAAGAACATACGCCTGCACTCAGCGAATGGGCGCAGCGTCTGGGGATCGATCTGAACCAGCCGCGCGTGGTGGCGGTGATTGAGGTCGATAGCGGACAGCTTGGCGTAGACAGCGCGATGGCCGAGCTGCAGCAGCTGCAAAATGCGCTGGCGACGCCGGAGCGCGACAACCTGGTGGCGATCGTCTCGCTGACGGAAATGGTGGTACTCAAACCCGCGCTCAATGCGTTCGGCCGCTGGGATGCGGAAGATCATCGTCGTCGCGTGGAACTGCTGATTTCCCGTATGCAGGAGAACGGCCAGTTGCGTTTTCGCGTTGCCCTGGGCAATTACTTTACCGGGCCGGGCAGCATCGCCCGGTCCTGGCGTACCGCGCGCACCACCATGATAGTGGGCAAGCAGCGGATGCCGGAGAGCCGCAGTTATTTCTATCAGGATCTGATGCTGCCGGTGCTGCTCGACAGCCTGCGCGGCGGCTGGCAGGCCAATGAGCTGGCGCGGCCATTAGCGCGCCTGAAGGCGATGGACAACAATGGGTTGCTGCGCCGGACGCTGCAGGCGTGGTTTCGCCATAACGTGCAACCGCTGGCGACCTCAAAAGCGCTGTTTATTCACCGCAATACGCTTGAGTACCGGCTAAACCGGATCTCGGAGCTGACGGGGCTGGATTTGGGGAACTTTGACGACAGGCTGCTGCTCTATGTCGCGTTGCAGCTGGACGAACAGAGATGACTGAGTGCGGTCTGGTGCCCTCACCCCATCCCTCTCCCACGGGGCTGA
>NZ_JADBQN010000023.1:0-41389 GCF_014895915.1 Enterobacter cloacae complex sp. P13B | reverse complement strand
TGGGGAACCCTCAGCCCACGGGGAGAGGGAGAAAACAGTAGTCCGGGTAAGGCGAAGCCGCCACCCGGCTTGTTTTATCAGAACACGTTAAACGGGTATTCCACGTAGGCGCGGATCTCGTCCCCGCCCACGTTATAGTCGCTGGCGTTGCTGGAGACGCGCAGCACGGAGTAGCGCAGTTTCAGCTTCAGATCTTTCGCCGGGCCGTCCTGCACCTGGTACTGGATCTGGTTAAACCACTCGTGCTCTTTGCCGTTGCTGGTTTCAGACGTCTTAATGTTGTCGCCGCGCACGTAGGCGGTGGTCCAGCTCAGGCCCGGCAGGCCGAGTCCGCCGAAGTCCAGGCCGTAGGATGCCTGCCAGGAACGTTCATCTTCGCCGTTAAAGTCAGACCAGTAGGAGTTCGCCAGCCAGATGGTGTTGCCGCCGTCACCCACGCCGCCCTTGTCGCGATATCCGCCGTAGTTATAGCCTGTGCTGCCGCTGCTCTGCTGGTACGCCACTTTGAACGTGTGAATATCCCAGATGTAGCTCGCCGCCAGGCTCCAGATGGTGTTGCTGCGGCCGGTGTCGAGGCTGTCAGCGTAGCCCTGATCCAGACGCGAGTTATAGCCGTTAAAGTCGAGCACC
Organism: Enterobacter cloacae complex sp. P13B; assembly: GCF_014895915.1. Lineage (NCBI taxonomy): Bacteria > Pseudomonadati > Pseudomonadota > Gammaproteobacteria > Enterobacterales > Enterobacteriaceae > Enterobacter > Enterobacter cloacae complex sp. P13B. Next base: position 40,759 of record NZ_JADBQN010000023.1, on the reverse strand, counting down.
AGCTGCTGCCCGGTGCTGAACGGCTGTTTGAAATTCAGCCCCAGGTACTGTTTGTTCATCACCTCTTCGTTATGAGAGGCGTATAGCGCGCCGCTGAACTGGTCGTTGAACTGGTAGCTTGCGCCACCGAAAGTCAGGCTTTTCAGGCCGCTGTCGTGGCGGTCGTCGCTTTTACGCTGCTCGTCGGTGAAATAACCGGCGTTCACTTCCAGCCCGTCGATCTCTTTCGAGGTCAGCATGGCACCGGTGTAGCTTTCAAACAGCAGGCGGGAGCTGTCGGCGTTAACGATAGGCAGTTCAGGACGCTGGTTACCGTAGCTCAGCACGGTATTCGAGATCCGCATTTTGGCGGTAGCGCCAAATTTCGCTAAATCGGATTTGGCCCGGCCATCGTCTTCCTGTTTAAAGAAGTCGATACCGCCCGCGCCGCTCTTGCCGCGACCGCCGTCCAGGCGCACGCCGTACTGCGCGATGCCGTCCACGCCAAAGCCCACCAGCCCTTCGGTATAGCCGGATTCAAAGGTGGCGATGATTCCCTGACCCCATTCGGCTTTATCCTGCTGGCCCTGATGGTAGTCACGGCTGATATACGCATTGCGTAAAAACAGGTCTAAATGGCTGTCGTCGATAAAACCCTTGCTGTCAGATTGCTGGCTTGCAGCGGCGGGTAATGCGGCGAATAAACTTAAAGCAATTAACGATAATTCTTTTTTCACGGAGGGAACGTCTCTGTCTTAATATATTAAATTGAATTACTGCGTGTTTGATAATTACCGGAAAGATTAACGATTGCAATAAATATGTGACCAGACGTTTCAGCCGGAAAGGGTAGATTTGACGGGGCTTTCAGAGGTGTTACCGATACGTGCGATTTAGTTAGCAATTCATGCGAAATAAAAAGGAGGCAAAATTGCCTCCTTCCAAAATTATTTAATTCCGTCAGCGGCCATTCGGTCGCGAATATGCTGTGCGCGCGCTTCTGAGGCCGGGTGATCGTCAAACATGGAGCTCTGGCGACCCGCTTCCAGTTTTGCCAGCTTTTCGAAGCTGGTGGCTAAACCGGATGGATTAATACCGCGTTTGCGCAACAGATCGTAGGAGTAGTCGTCCGCTTCGGACTCCTGACGCTGCGAGAACTGGGAGTTAACCAGTTTTTCACCTACGTCACCAAGCTGCGACTGGGACAGGCTGCCAACGATGCCCCCCGCAGAGGCCGCCGCCGCGCGAATGGCGTTGGTGCCTAAGGCAACCTGCATCCCTTTCTTCACGTGGCCGAGCGCAACGTGACCCATTTCATGGCCGATAACCGCTTCTACTTCGTTGTCGGTCATCATGTCCATCAGGCCGCTGTAAACGCGGATACAGCCGTTGGCCATCGCGAAGGCGTTGACGTCTTTCGCCATGTAAACCTTGTAGTTCACCGGCTGGCCGTTGATGTTATCGCCGAGCGCGGAAGCAATCTTATTCAGACGCTGCGTGTAGGTACTGTCAGCCGGCGCAAGCGTGGCTTTTCCGTCCATATCTTTACAGGCCTGATCGCTCAGCGCTTTAACCTGCGCGTCGCTCAGGGAGTAGGCCTGAAAGGCTTCTGCACCTGAGGTCATCAGACCGTTAGAGTCCATATTCTGACAGCCGCTCAGCACGAGCGTTGTACCCAGGGCCAGCACTATTGCACGCATTTTCATGAGGTTGCTTCCGTACTCGTTAAACTGAATAAAATCCGAAAAGTGCACCCGCAACGAAGCCGGGGCGGGATAAGTATAAGGAATATCTACAGGCGCGGGCGAGCAGATTGCGCAACATGCGAGCATGATCCAGAGATTTCTTAAGCTGCAAAAGAATGGTCCATGTACATGCCCTGCGGCTTGGGTTACATTGTTGGCACTTTTTTCCGGCGTAGCCCAAAACGCGCTGTCGTCAAGGGCATGGCCTTTAACAGTCCGATCTGGAGTTAAAATGTCCTCACGTAAAGAGCTTGCTAATGCTATTCGTGCGCTGAGCATGGACGCAGTACAGAAAGCCAAATCCGGCCACCCGGGTGCCCCTATGGGTATGGCTGATATCGCCGAAGTCCTGTGGCGTGATTTCCTTAACCACAACCCGCAGAACCCGGCATGGGCTGACCGCGACCGTTTCGTGCTGTCTAACGGCCACGGCTCTATGCTGATCTACAGCCTGCTGCACCTCACCGGCTACGATCTGCCAATCGAAGAGCTGAAAAACTTCCGTCAGCTGCACTCCAAAACTCCAGGTCACCCGGAAGTGGGCTACACCGCTGGCGTAGAAACCACCACCGGCCCGCTGGGTCAGGGCATTGCTAACGCTGTGGGTATGGCTATTGCCGAGAAGACCCTGGCGGCGCAGTTCAACCGTCCTGGCCATGACATCGTTGACCACTTCACCTACGCTTTCCTGGGCGACGGCTGCATGATGGAAGGCATTTCTCACGAAGTGTGCTCCCTGGCTGGTACTCTGAAGCTGGGCAAACTGGTGGCGTTCTACGATGACAACGGTATCTCCATCGACGGTCACGTTGAAGGCTGGTTCACTGACGACACCGCCGCACGTTTCGAAGCCTACGGCTGGCACGTTGTGCGTGGTGTTGATGGCCACGATGCTGACTCGATTAAACGTGCAGTAGAAGAAGCTCGCGCAGTCACCGATAAACCGTCCCTGCTGATGTGCAAAACCATCATCGGCTTCGGTTCTCCGAACAAAGCGGGCACCCATGACTCCCACGGCGCACCGCTGGGCGACGCGGAAATCGCACTGACCCGTGAAGCACTGGGCTGGAAACACCCTGCCTTCGAAATCCCGTCTGAGATCTATGCTCAGTGGGATGCTAAAGAAGTGGGCCAGGCGAAAGAAGCGGCCTGGAACGAGAAATTCGCTGCCTATGCGAAGGCGTTCCCACAGGAAGCGGCTGAATTCACCCGTCGTATGAAAGGCGATATGCCGTCTGACTTCGACGCGAAAGCCAACGAATTCATCGCGAAGCTGCAGGCGAACCCGTCTAAAATCGCCAGCCGTAAAGCATCTCAGAATGCGATTGAAGCGTTCGGTCCGCTGCTTCCAGAATTCCTGGGCGGCTCCGCTGACCTGGCGCCTTCTAACCTGACCCTGTGGTCTGGTTCTAAGCCAATCAACGAAGACACTGCCGGTAACTACATCCATTACGGTGTACGTGAGTTCGGTATGACCGCTATCGCGAACGGTATCGCTCTGCACGGTGGTTTCCTGCCATACACCTCTACCTTCCTGATGTTCGTGGAATATGCACGTAATGCCGTGCGTATGGCTGCGCTGATGAAACAGCGTCAGGTGATGGTCTACACCCATGACTCCATCGGTCTGGGCGAAGATGGTCCAACTCACCAGCCGGTAGAGCAGGTAGCTTCCCTGCGCGTAACCCCGAACATGAGCACATGGCGTCCATGTGACCAGGTTGAATCTGCGGTGGCGTGGAAATACGGCGTTGAGCGTCAGGACGGCCCGACCGCGCTGATCCTCTCCCGTCAGAACCTGGCGCAGCAGGAGCGTACCCCTGAGCAGCTGGCAAACATCGCCCGCGGTGGCTACGTGCTGAAAGATTGCGCGGGCCAGCCTGAGCTGATCTTCATCGCGACCGGTTCTGAAGTTGAACTGGCTGTAGCTGCATGGGAAAAACTGACTGCCGAAGGCGTGAAGGCGCGCGTGGTCTCCATGCCGTCTACCGATGCGTTCGACAAGCAGGATGCTGCTTACCGTGAATCCGTACTGCCTAAAGCGGTTTCCGCTCGCGTGGCGGTGGAAGCGGGTATTGCTGACTACTGGTTCAAATACGTGGGTCTGAATGGCGCTATCGTCGGTATGACCACCTTCGGTGAGTCTGCTCCGGCAGAACAGCTGTTCGAAGAGTTCGGCTTCACCGTTGAGAACGTTGTCGCTAAGGCGAAAGAACTGCTGTAATCGCCGTTTTGCCCGGTGGCGCTTACGCTGACCGGGCCTACAAATGGCTCAAAAGTAGGCCGGGTAAGCGCTAGCGCTTACCCGGCTTTTTTTGCGTCATTATTCCAACGAAAATGTGACGCAAGTCATATAGCTCGCTTATTCATCTGGACAGACATTCCTTTTATTCCCCGATTCGCTTATTCTTGCTGAAGCGTTTCAGTCGATTAAATGTTCGACAATTGACCAATCAATCGCAGTTTGTGATAGCAAAGATTCCCCTTCGGGCGTCGCTGGATTACTCTTTCAGCCACCTCAAACTCAGGGATTGCTTTGCAGGAGATCTATGACCGTACGCGTAGCGATTAATGGCTTCGGTCGCATCGGGCGTAATGTGGTTCGTGCTTTGTATGAATCCGGACGTCGGGCGGAAATCACCGTGGTGGCAATCAATGAACTGGCGGATGCTGCTGGCATGGCGCATTTATTGAAGTATGACACCAGCCACGGACGCTTCGCCTGGGATGTGCGCCAGGAAAGAGATCAGCTTTTTGTGGGTGATGACGCTATTCGTGTGCTGCATGAGAACAGCATTTCCGGGCTACCCTGGCGTGAACTGGGTGTGGATGTCGTGCTTGACTGTACCGGTGTGTATGGCAACCGCGAACACGGCGAAGCGCATCTGAGAGCAGGCGCGAAGAAAGTCCTGTTTTCTCATCCCGGCAGTCACGACCTCGACGCGACCGTCGTGTTTGGCGTCAACCAGCATGAGCTGCAAGCCGAGCACCGCATTGTTTCCAACGCCTCCTGCACCACCAACTGCATTATTCCGGTCATCAAACTGTTAGACGATGCGTATGGCATTGAATCCGGCACCGTAACCACGATTCACTCCGCCATGCACGATCAGCAGGTTATCGACGCCTATCACCCGGATTTACGACGCACTCGCGCGGCGAGCCAGTCAATCATCCCGGTGGACACGAAACTGGCTGCAGGGATCACCCGAATTTTCCCGCAGTTTAATGACCGTTTCGAAGCGATTGCCGTGCGTGTTCCGACGATAAACGTCACCGCAATCGACCTCAGCGTGACGGTGAAAAAACCGGTAAAAGCCTGTGAAGTCAACCTGTTGCTGCAAAAAGCGGCACAGGGAGCATTTCATGGTATAGTTGACTATACGGAATTACCGTTGGTCTCAGTAGATTTTAACCACGACCCGCACAGCGCCATCGTGGATGGCACGCAGACGCGAGTCAGTGGTGCGCACCTTATCAAGACGCTGGTCTGGTGTGATAACGAATGGGGCTTTGCTAACCGAATGCTCGACACCACGTTAGCCATGGCCGCAAAAGGTTTCAGGTAGAGCGCACCTTGCGCTTGCAAAACTTTAAGAATCAACGAGAGGATTCACCATGTCTGTAATTAAGATGACCGATCTGGATCTGGCAGGTAAACGCGTTTTCATCCGTGCCGATCTGAACGTACCGGTTAAAGATGGCAAAGTGACCAGCGACGCGCGTATCCGTGCATCTCTGCCAACCATTGAACTGGCTCTGAAGCAGGGCGCTAAAGTGATGGTCACCTCCCACCTGGGCCGTCCAACTGAAGGCGAGTACAACGAAGAGTTCTCTCTGCTGCCGGTTGTTAATTACCTGAAAGACAAACTGTCCAACCCGGTTCGCCTGGTTAAAGATTACCTGGACGGCGTAGACGTTGCCGAAGGTGAGCTGGTTGTTCTGGAAAACGTTCGCTTCAACAAAGGCGAAAAGAAAGACGACGAAACCCTGTCCAAAAAATACGCTGCACTGTGCGACGTATTCGTGATGGATGCATTCGGTACTGCGCACCGTGCGCAGGCATCTACCCACGGTATCGGTAAATTCGCAGACGTCGCGTGTGCGGGTCCTCTGCTGGCTGACGAACTGGAAGCACTGGGTAAAGCACTGAAAGAACCTGCTCGCCCAATGGTCGCTATCGTTGGTGGTTCTAAAGTGTCTACCAAACTGACCGTTCTGGATTCCCTGTCTAAAATCGCTGACCAGCTGATCGTTGGCGGTGGTATCGCGAACACCTTCGTTGCCGCTCAGGGCCACAACGTGGGTAAATCTCTGTACGAAGCAGACCTGGTTGACGAAGCCAAACGCCTGCTGGGTACCTGTGATATCCCGGTTCCAACTGACGTTCGCGTGGCGACCGAGTTCTCCGAAACCGCAACCGCGACCTTGAAATCTGTAAACGACATCAAAGACGAAGAGCAGATTCTGGACCTGGGCGACGTTTCTGCACAGAAACTGGCTGAAATCCTGAAAAACGCAAAAACTATCCTGTGGAACGGTCCTGTTGGCGTGTTCGAATTCCCGAACTTCCGCAAAGGGACTGAAATCGTGGCTAACGCAATCGCAGACAGCGAAGCGTTCTCTATCGCAGGCGGTGGTGACACCCTGGCAGCAATCGACCTGTTCGGTATCGCTGACAAGATCTCCTACATCTCCACTGGTGGCGGCGCATTCCTCGAATTCGTGGAAGGCAAAGTACTGCCAGCAGTAGCAATGCTCGAAGAGCGCGCTAAGAAGTAAGCCATTCAAGGGCAGGGAAACCTGCCCAATTTTCAGCGCGCTTTTAAGAGCTCGCACCTTTTCTAACGGCCGAAGATACAGGACTAAGCAACATGTCTAAAATTTTTGATTTCGTAAAACCTGGCGTTATCACTGGTGATGACGTACAGAAAGTGTTCCAGGTAGCTAAAGAAAACAACTTCGCTCTGCCAGCAGTTAACTGCGTAGGTACCGACTCCATCAACGCCGTACTGGAAACCGCTGCAAAAGTTAAAGCACCGGTTATCGTTCAGTTCTCTAACGGCGGCGCTGCGTTCATCGCAGGTAAAGGCGTGAAAACTGACATTCCTCAGGGTGCTGCTATCCTGGGTGCTATCTCTGGTGCGCACCACGTTCACCAGATGGCTGAACACTACGGTGTTCCAGTTATCCTGCACACTGACCACTGCGCGAAGAAACTGCTGCCGTGGATCGACGGTCTGCTGGACGCGGGTGAAAAACACTTCGCGGCAACCGGTAAGCCACTGTTCTCTTCTCACATGATCGACCTGTCTGAAGAGTCACTGCACGAAAACATCGAGATCTGCTCTAAGTACCTGGCGCGCATGGCCAAAATGGACATGACCCTGGAAATCGAACTGGGTTGCACCGGTGGTGAAGAAGACGGCGTGGACAACAGCCACATGGACGCTTCTGCCCTGTACACCCAGCCAGAAGACGTTGATTACGCTTACACCGAGCTGAGCAAAATCAGCCCACGCTTCACCATTGCAGCGTCCTTCGGTAACGTGCACGGCGTTTATAAGCCAGGTAACGTGGTTCTGACCCCGACCATCCTGCGCGATTCTCAGGAATACGTTTCCAAGAAACACAACCTGCCGCACAACAGCCTGAACTTCGTCTTCCACGGCGGTTCCGGTTCTTCTGCTCAGGAAATCAAAGACTCCGTAAGCTACGGCGTAGTGAAAATGAACATCGATACCGACACCCAGTGGGCAACCTGGGACGGTATCCTGCAGTACTACAAAGCGAACGAAGCTTACCTGCAGGGCCAGCTGGGCAACCCGAAAGGCGAAGACCAGCCGAACAAGAAATACTACGATCCACGCGTATGGCTGCGCGCTGCTCAGACGTCCATGGTGACCCGTCTGGAGCAGGCATTCAAAGAACTGAACGCAATCGACGTTCTGTAATTTGAGCTGCTGACAGCATCAGAAGGCCCGCAAATGCGGGCCTTTTTTTATGTTTTTTCAATACCCTGTCAGACCTGTTTTTGTGATCTGTTTGGCAAAGCCGGTGCTTTTTGTTTACCCTTTACTGACCTGCCTGTCTCCATGGGGGATGGATTTTGTGTTTTGGTTTAACAAAAGGAAGAATAAATGGAACAACTCGATGTTGTAGACAGCATCAATAACGCCGGCAACTGGCTGGTGCGCAACCAGGCCCTGCTGCTGAGCTATGCCGTGAACATTGTCGCGGCGATTGCCATCATCATCGTCGGGATGATCGTGGCGCGTATCGTGTCGAACGCCGTCAACCGTGTGATGGTCGCGCGACACATTGACGCCACGGTGGCTGACTTCCTCTCCGCACTGGTGCGCTACGGCATTATCGCCTTCACGCTGATTGCCGCACTGGGCCGTGTTGGGGTGCAAACCGCCTCCGTGATTGCCGTTCTTGGTGCCGCCGGTCTGGCCATTGGTCTGGCACTGCAGGGCTCGCTTTCAAACCTGGCGGCGGGCGTACTGCTGGTGACTTTCCGTCCGTTCCGTTCCGGTGAATATGTTGACCTTGGCGGCATCGCCGGTACCGTGTTGCAGGTACAGATTTTCTCTACCACCCTGCGTACCGTCGATGGTCGTATTGTGGTGGTACCGAACGGGAAAATCATTGCGGGCAATATCATTAACTTCTCCCGCGAGCCGGTGCGTCGTAACGAGCTAATCATCAGCGTGGCGTATGATTCCGATATCGATCAGGTGAAGTCGCTGATCGCGAATATCATCGCCTCTGACGACCGCATTCTGAAGGACCGCGAGCAGACGGTTCGCCTGAACGAACTGGGTGCTTCCTCTATTAACTTCGTGGTGCGTATCTGGAGCAAAAGCAGCGATCTGCAAAACGTTTACTGGGATGTGCTGGAGCGCATCAAGCGCGATTTCGACGCCAACGGCATCAGCTTCCCTTACCCGCAGATGGACGTAAACGTCAAAAAAGTCAAAGAAGCAGAATAACGTCACCCGTAGGCCCGGTAAGCGCTCGCGCCACCGGGCTTTACTTTCATAAGCTCCGCTAATACCCAATTAATATTATCCATTTCCTCTAATGTGATTCGCGCAGTATAGTCAGCCTCCAGAACAACACTGCGAGAAAATCGTCATGCTATCTTATTATTTTCAAGGGCTTGCCTTAGGTGCGGCCATGATTTTACCCCTCGGCCCGCAAAACGCCTTCGTAATGAATCAGGGCATTCGCCGCCAGTATCATCTGATGATTGCCCTGCTGTGCGCGGTGAGCGATCTGCTGCTGATTTGCGCCGGCATTTTTGGCGGCAGCGCGCTGCTGATGCAGTCCCCCTGGCTGCTGGCGCTGGTGACCTGGGGTGGCGTGGCGTTTCTGCTGTGGTACGGATTCGGTGCGTTGAAAACGGCGATGAGCAGCAACCTCGAACTGGCGAGCGCGGAAGTCATGAAGCAGGGCCGCTGGAAGATTATCGTCACCATGCTGGCGGTCACCTGGCTAAATCCGCACGTCTACCTCGATACCTTCGTAGTGCTGGGCAGCCTGGGCGGACAGCTGGACGTTGAGCCGAAACGCTGGTTTGCGCTCGGCACGGTTAGCGCCTCTTTCCTCTGGTTCTTCGGTCTCGCCATTCTGGCGGCATGGCTGGCGCCTCGTCTGCGGACTGCCAAAGCCCAGCGCATTATTAATACCCTGGTGGGGCTGGTGATGTGGTTTATTGCTTTTCAGCTGGCAAAAGAGGGCATTCACCACGTCCAGGAATTGTTCAACTAATCCTTGTCTTATGGACAACTGAGCAAGACCCGCTAAGCTTGCTGGCATGAGCCCTGTTGTTGGGGCACTCTTCGCAACATGGAGGAATGACAGTGAAGTTTAAAGTGATGGCCCTCGCGGCATTAGTAAGTTTCGGTGCGGTGTCGGCGCAGGCAAGTGAACTGCCGGATGGCCCGCACATCGTCACGTCAGGCACCGCAAGCGTGGACGCGGTACCGGATGTTGCAACCCTGGCAATTGAAGTGAACGTGGCGGCAAAAGATGCCGCTTCCGCCAAAAAACAGGCAGACGATCGTGTTGCGCAATATCTCTCTTTCCTGGAACAGAACGGTGTTGCTAAAAAAGACATCAGCTCTGCGAACCTGCGTACCCAGCCCGATTACGACTACCAGAACGGCAAAAGTATCCTGAAAGGCTATCGCGCCGTGCGCACTGTGGAAGTGACCGTGCGTCAGCTGGACAAGCTGAACTCTCTGCTGGACGGTGCGCTGAAGGCCGGCCTGAACGAAATCCGTTCCGTGTCGCTGGGCGTTGCGCAACCGGAGAAATACAAAGACGAAGCGCGTAAAGCGGCAATTGATGATGCCATTCATCAGGCGGAACAGCTGGCGTCTGGCTTCAAGAGCAAGCTTGGCCCGGTATACAGCGTGCGTTACCACGTCTCTAACTACCAGCCAAGCCCGATGGTTCGGATGATGAAGGCGGACGCCGCGCCGGTTTCTGCTCAGGAAACCTACGAGCAGCCAACGATTCAGTTCGACGATCAGGTTGATGTGGTGTTCCAGCTGGAACCCGTTGCAGCACAGCCGAAACCTGCACAATAATCAATAGGCCGGGTAAGGCGTAGCCGCCACCCGGCTTTTCATTTTAATCCTGTCTCAACACCTTATGTCCAAATGCCAGCAGCGCATCAGTCACGTTGCGCATCATGCGGCTTTCCGGCGCAAAACGGTGCCAGTAGAGCATCCGGCGCTGATACAGCCCCGGCGTCAGGTCAATCAGCTCACCGCTTTTCAACTCTTTCTCAATCTGTAAATGCGGGATCATGCAGCAGGTGGTGCCCTGACGCGCCAGCTGCACAAAGGCTTCGGACGAGTTAACGATATGACACGGCACGCTGCCCGGCGGCAGATCGAAGTTTTGCTGCAAAAACGCCTGGTGCATATCGTCCAGATGGTCGAACGCCACGGCAGGGGCTTTCAGCAGCGCGGCGCGGGTGACGCCATTCGGGAAGTAGCGCTCCGCAAAGGCTTTTGAACCGACAAACAGGTAGTCGAGCGCGCCCAGCTGATCGACAAGACAGCTTGGCAGGGCCTGAGGCTGGATACTGACCGCCCCAACCACTTCGCCGCGACGCAGGCGCTCCTGGGTGCGGGTTTCATCTTCGACCTGAAGATTCAGGCGGATAGGGGAGTCGGCCAGCACCGGCGCAAGAGCCGGCAGCAGCCAGGTCGCCAGACTGTCGGCGTTCACCGCCAGCGAGAGCAGCAGCGGCGTGGAACCCGTTTGTTCGTCACCCAGCCACTCGTCTTCCAGCAGTTCAACCTGACGCAGCAGGGCGAGAAGCTTTTGACCTTGCTCCGTTGGGCGCGGCGGTACGGTACGCACCAGCAGCGGCTGCCCGAACATGTTTTCAAGCTGTTTGATACGTTGTGATACGGCGGACTGGGTGATGCACAGCTTTTGCGCTGCGCGCTCAAAGCCGCGTTCACGAATAACTGCATCAAGTGCCTGTAGTGTTCTGTAGTCCGGACGTTTCATTGCTCTGGCTGGCTCCTAAATTTTGCTTAATCTGCACTATGACACAATTTTCCCTTCCTGACAGACGAAATCCATTCGACGTGTTCTATAATGCGCCCTGAGTTTTCACACCACAGGCAAAACGATCATGACGCAGGATGAACTGAAAAAAGCAGTAGGATGGGCCGCTCTCCAGTACGTACAGCCAGGGACCATTGTCGGTGTTGGTACGGGGTCAACGGCGGCGCACTTTATCGATGCACTGGGCACGATGAAGGGGCAGATCGAGGGCGCGGTTTCCAGCTCCGATGCGTCCACGGAAAAGCTGAAAAGCCTCGGCATTACCGTTTTCGATCTCAACGAAGTGGATCGTCTGGGCATTTACGTTGATGGCGCGGATGAAATCAACGGCCATATGCAGATGATCAAAGGCGGCGGCGCGGCGCTGACCCGTGAAAAGATCATCGCCTCCGTGGCGGACAAGTTCATCTGCATCGCGGATGCCTCCAAGCAGGTCGACATTCTGGGTAATTTCCCGCTGCCGGTTGAAGTGATCCCGATGGCGCGCAGTGCGGTTGCCCGTCAGCTGGTGAAGCTGGGCGGCCGTCCGGAATACCGTCAGGGCGTGGTCACCGACAACGGTAACGTCATCCTCGATGTTCACGGTCTGGAGATTCTCGACGCGATTGCGCTGGAAAACGCCATCAACGGCATTCCAGGCGTCGTCACCGTAGGGTTATTTGCCAACCGCGGCGCGGATGTGGCGCTGATCGGTACGGCTGACGGTGTGAAAACCATCGTAAAATGATCTGACGGGGGGAGTGCTCCCCCCGCTAAAAAATTTTTGAAAAGCTAAATTTGGTGACTTGTGTCACGCTTTTCCGCCTCTTTTGCCGATCCTGCCACGTTTGTAAATTTCCTCAGCATTTTACTCTGTCATTTTGCCCTGTATGACTTTTCTTCAGAGTGCCGACGCAAACGTTCATATTGCTGCAATAGTTTTTTTTGATATGTTGGCTACAGCGGATTTCAATCCAGCACAACATCAGTTCAGATAAAAACAGGGTCGGGGAAATGGCAAAGGTATCACTGGAGAAAGACAAGATTAAATTCCTGCTGGTCGAGGGCGTGCACCAGAAAGCGCTTGATAGCCTTCGTGCGGCGGGTTACACCAACATCGAATTTCACAAAGGCGCGCTGGACACGGAAGAGCTGAAAGCCGCCATCCGTGATGCCCACTTCATTGGCCTGCGATCCCGTACCCACCTGACTGAAGACGTGATTGCCGCGGCAGAAAAGCTGGTTGCTATTGGCTGTTTCTGCATCGGCACCAACCAGGTCGACCTGAACGCTGCCGCAAAACGCGGTATCCCGGTCTTTAACGCCCCGTTCTCTAACACCCGTTCCGTGGCGGAGCTGGTGATTGGCGAGCTGCTGCTGCTGCTGCGCGGTATCCCGGAAGCTAACGCCAAAGCGCACCGTGGCGTGTGGAACAAACTGGCCGCGGGCTCATACGAAGCCCGTGGTAAAAAGCTGGGGATCATCGGCTACGGCCACATCGGTACCCAACTGGGGATCCTGGCGGAATCGCTGGGGATGCACGTCTACTTCTACGATATCGAAAGCAAGCTGCCGCTGGGTAACGCGACGCAGGTACAGCATCTGTCTGACCTGCTGAACATGAGCGACGTGGTCAGCCTGCACGTGCCGGAAAACGCCTCCACCAAAAACATGATGGGCGCGGAAGAGCTGGCGCTGATGAAGCCGGGATCTCTGCTGATCAACGCCGCGCGTGGTACGGTGGTCGATATCCCTGCGTTGTGCGATGCGCTGAAGCGTAAGCATCTGGCGGGGGCGGCCATCGACGTGTTCCCGACGGAACCGGCCACCAACAGCGATCCGTTTAACTCTCCGCTGTGCGAATTCGACAACGTGATCCTGACGCCGCACATCGGCGGTTCTACTCAGGAAGCGCAGGAGAATATTGGTCTGGAAGTGGCGGGTAAGCTGAGCAAATATTCCGACAACGGTTCAACGCTTTCTGCGGTGAACTTCCCGGAAGTGTCTCTGCCGCTGCACGGCGGTCGTCGTCTGCTGCACATCCACGAAAACCGTCCTGGCGTGCTGACCGCCATCAACCAGATTTTTGCCGAGCAGAGCGTTAACATTGCCGCCCAGTATCTGCAAACCAACTCGCAGATGGGTTATGTGGTTATCGATATTGAAGCCGATGAAGATGTTGCTGAGAAAGCGCTGCAGAGCATGAAGGCCATACCGGGGACGATTCGCGCGCGTCTGTTGTATTGATGGTGCGGTCTGTGGTGTCGGGTGGCGGCTACGCCTTACCCGACCTACGTTGAGCTTTTGTAGGCCGGGTAAGCGTAAGCGCCACCCGGCTTTATGCTACCAAAGCCACGTTTTACCTGGCGTTACCACCGCCGGCAGCGGCACATCCCATTTCTCCACCGGCAAGGCTTCTACAGCCTGGCAATCATGCGCATACCCCACCGGCTGCAAACCATACTGCCGCCAGTTTTGCAGCGTCCGGTCGTAAAAACCGCCGCCCATACCTAAGCGCTGTCCCTGCTCATCAAACGCCACCAGCGGCGTAATCAGCACGTCCAGCTCGGACAGCGGGAGTACGTCGCGCACGTCGAGTTTAGGCTCGGTGATTTTCAGACGATTCACCACCAGCTCGCTGTGCGGATGGTAGTGCAGAAACAGCAGATTGCCCCGGCTGAACGGATGCAGTACCGGCAGGTAAACTTTTTTCCCGGCGCGCCAGAGCTGGTCGATAAGCGGCTGGGTGTCCAGTTCGCCGTCAAACGAGAGAAACAGCGCGACGGTGTTTGCCATCACCACGGGCGGATAGGCCATCATGCGGGCAGCGGCCTGCTGCGCAAAGTGTGCTTGTTGTTCGGACGTAAGGGCGCGACGACGCTGGCGAATGAGCTGACGGATGTCCTGGCGTGAAGCAGAAACTTCAGGGAATTGAGTCATGGTAGTCGGTAGAAGAAGAGAGAGGGAATCTCCGAGATGCCGCCGCAGGCTGTAACCCTTGAACCCTTGGTTCAAGGTGAATGTGTCGTCATAGTTTTAAGGCTTCTCGGACGAACCGAGCATGCTCACCAACCATGGAGCGCCACATTCTTGTGGTATGAAATATCGGCTCAGGGGACTGGCCCGCTTGCAAACATCTCAGAGAAATTTTGTCTTCACAGTTACTCTACCATAGTCAACTGCGAAGTGTTATTCAAACTTTGGTCCCGGTCTTTCGGGATTGCGACCTTGATCAAGCAACGCCTGTTCAATGGTCTGCTGGAGCATTTTAATGCGCTGCTCCATGCTAGCCGCGTAATCGCGGGTCTTCGCTTTTTCCTGAGTCAGTTCATAGCTGATGTTCAACGCGGCGATGAAAACCAGCTGCTCAGTATTTGTGACTCTAGTGCGTTCTTTTAGATCTTGCAACCGCTGATTCAAATCGTCCGCAGCCTGATTCAAAGCATCCCTTTGTTCAGGTGGACAATTCACTCGCAGTGAACGGCCAAAAATCTGGAGATCGACGGGTTGTGCAGACATGCCACCTTCCTGCTGATTGACTGCGCTGCCTTCGCTTACTGCCCCGGGGGCTGCGAAGGGGCGACACTATAGCTACCCTGATGTGAAGATACAAGCCCTTTTCTGGTATCACCAGGGTCCAAAGTGGTAGCATATCATGAATATCCTCCCTTTGATGACGAATGCGTATGTCTATACAGAACGAAATGCCTGGTTACAAGGATTTAAACCAGTTACTGAACCAGCAGGGAGTCGGTCTTACCCCTGCCGAAATGCACGGTCTGATCAGCGGCATACTGTGCGGCGGAAACAGCGACAGCTCATGGCAGCCGCTGATCCACGACCTCACCAACGAAGGGCTGGCGTTTGGCCATGAACTGGCGGAAGCGCTGCGAAAAATGCACGCGGCAACCAGCGATTCGCTGGAAGACGATGGCTTCCTTTTTCAGCTTTATCTGCCTGAAGGCGACGATGTCAGCGTCTTCGATCGCGCCGATGCGCTCGCGGGGTGGGTAAACCACTATCTGCTTGGCCTGGGCGTCACCCAGCCTAAGCTTGATAAAGTCACCGGCGAAGCGGGTGAAGCGATTGACGATCTGCGCAACATCGCCCAGCTTGGCTACGATGAAGAGGAAGATCAGGAAGAGCTGGAAATGTCTCTCGAAGAGATCATCGAGTACGTGCGCGTGGCGGCGCTGCTGTGCCACGACAACTTTACGCGCTCGCAGCCGACCGCGCCGGAAGTTCGCAAGCCAACCTTACATTAAGAAAAATAACGCACAGGAGGGTGTCATGGTTATCTCGCAACAAGAGTATTTGCGCCGTCGTCAGGCGCTGCTGGCAAACATGCAGCCGGGAAGCGCGGCGCTGATTTTTGCCGCGCCGGAAGTGACGCGCAGCGCCGACAGCGAATACCCCTATCGCCAGAGCAGCGATTTCTGGTACTTCACCGGCTTCAACGAGCCGGAAGCGGTGCTGGTGCTGATTAAGAGCAATGACACCCACAACCACAGCGTGATTTTCAACCGCGTACGAGACTTAACCGCTGAGATTTGGTTTGGCCGCCGCTTAGGGCAAGAGGCCGCCCCGGAAAAGCTGGGCGTTGACCGCGCGCTGGCGTTTAGCGAAATCAACCAGCAGCTCTATCAACTGCTTAATGGCCTCGACGTGCTCTACCACGCGCAGGGCGAATACGCCTACGCCGATGAGATTGTTTTCAACGCGCTGGAAAAACTGCGTAAAGGCTCGCGGCAGAACCTGTCCGCGCCCGCCACCCTCACGGACTGGCGTCCGGTGGTGCACGAGATGCGTCTGTTCAAATCTGAAGAAGAGCTGAACGTGCTGCGCCGTGCGGGCGAAATCAGCGCCCTGGCGCACACCCGCGCGATGGAAAAATGTCGTCCCGGAATGTTTGAATACCAGCTGGAAGGCGAAATTCACCACGAATTTAACCGCCACGGCGCGCGTTATCCCTCCTACAACACCATCGTTGGCGGCGGGGAAAACGGCTGCATTCTGCACTACACCGAAAACGAAAGCGCGCTGCGCGACGGCGATCTGGTGCTGATTGACGCCGGTTGCGAATATCAGGGCTACGCGGGCGACATCACGCGTACCTTCCCGGTGAACGGCATGTTTTCGCCAGCGCAGCGGGCGATTTATGACATCGTTCTCGAATCACTCGAGACGGCGCTGAAGCTGTATCGCCCGGGCACCTCCATTCAGGAGGTGACCGGTGAGGTGGTGCGCATCATGATTACCGGGCTGGTTAAGCTTGGGATCCTCAAAGGGGATGTCGATACCCTGATTACCGAGAATGCTCACCGCCCGTACTTTATGCACGGCCTGAGCCACTGGCTGGGGCTGGACGTGCACGACGTGGGCGCGTACGGCCCTGAACGTTCGCGCGTGCTTGAACCGGGCATGGTGCTGACCGTCGAGCCGGGCCTGTACATCGCGCCGGATGCCGACGTGCCAGAGGAATACCGCGGAATTGGCATTCGTATTGAAGACGACATCGTCATCACCGAAACCGGCAACGAAAACCTGACCGCGAGCGTGGTGAAAAAAGCGGACGATATCGAGGCGCTGATGGCAGCGGCGCGCGTATGAGCGTGATTATCGTTGGCGGCGGCATGACCGGCGCCACGCTGGCGTTAGCCATCTCGCATTTGACGAAGGGGCAGCTTCCGGTGCATCTGGTTGAAGCCGTCGCGCCGCAGGCGAAGAATCACCCTGGGTTTGATTCCCGCGCCATTGCCCTGGCGCAGGGCACCTGCCAGCAGCTATCCCGCATTGGCATCTGGCAGGCCATCGCCGACTGCGCTACCGCCATTAATACCGTGCACGTGAGCGATCGCGGTCATGCCGGGTTTGTGACGCTGGATGCCCATGATTACCGTATTGACGCGCTGGGTCAGGTCGTTGAACTGCACGATATTGGCCTGCGCCTGTTCCGCCTGTTGCAGGACGCGCCGGGCGTCACGTTGCACTGCCCGGCACGCGTTGCCAGCTTCACCCGCAGTGAAGACGCGGTCAGCGTAACGCTGGACAATGGCACCGTGCTTGACGGACAGCTTCTGGTGGCGGCTGACGGGTCGCGCTCGGCGCTCGGCACCCAGTGCGGCGTAGCGTGGCGGCAGCAGCCTTACGGGCAGGTCGCGGTCATCGCGAACGTCTCGACCGCAGCAGAACACAACGGCCGGGCGTTTGAGCGCTTCACCCAGCACGGCCCGCTGGCGATGCTGCCGATGACGGGCGGGCGCTGCTCGCTGGTCTGGTGCCACCCACAGGAAAAGGCCGAAGAGGTTAAATCCTGGTCCGACGAACGTTTTTGTACCGAGCTGCAGAAAGCCTTTGGCTGGCGGCTGGGGCGTATTACCCATGCCGGGAAACGTGCGGTCTATCCGCTGTCGTTAACCACGGCGTCACAGTCTGTTTCTCACCGCGTGGCGCTGGTCGGCAACGCGGCGCAAACCCTCCACCCCATCGCCGGGCAGGGTTTTAACCTCGGCCTGCGGGATGTGATGAGCCTGGCCGAAACGCTCTCGCAGGCGTGGAGCGAACAAAAAGACTGTGGCGCTTACCCGGTGCTAAGCCATTACCAGACGCGACGTCAGGCCGATAAAGAGGCGACGATTGGCGTCACCGATGGTTTAGTCCATCTCTTTGCCAATCGCTGGGCGCCGCTGGTTGTTGGTCGCAACCTCGGGCTGGTGGCGATGGAACTGTTCATTCCGGCACGTGACGTGCTGGCGCAGCGGACCCTGGGTTGGGTCGCGCGTTAAGGAGTTATCACCGTGCAAAATGTTGATGTTGCCATCGTTGGCGGCGGAATGGTTGGGCTGGCGCTGGCCTGTGGATTACAGGGCAGCGGCCTGCGCGTGGCCGTGCTGGAGCAAAAGCAGCCCCAGCCTGTCGCATCTGATGCCCCGCCGGAACTCCGCGTGTCGGCGATTAACGCGGCCAGCGAAAAGCTTTTAACGCGTCTCGGCGTCTGGTCAGATATCGTCGCCCAGCGCGCCAGCTGCTATCACGGAATGGAAGTGTGGGACAAAGACAGCTTTGGCCATATTGCCTTTGATGATGAAAGCATGGGCTATAGCCATCTGGGGCATATCATAGAGAATGCGGTGATCCACCACGCGCTGTGGCAGAAAGCAGAGCAGTGCAGCGACGTGACGCTGGTTGCGCCTGCGCAGATCCAGCAGGTGGCATGGGGCGAAAACGAGGCGTTTATCACCCTGCAAAGCGGCGACATGCTGACCGCGCGTCTGGTGGTCGGTGCCGACGGCGCTAACTCCTGGCTGCGCAACAAGGCTGATATCCCGCTGACGTACTGGGATTACCGCCATCATGCGATGGTGGCAACGATCCGTACTGAAGAGCCGCACGGCGGCGTTGCGCGGCAGATTTTCCACAACGACGGCATACTGGCGTTTCTGCCGCTTGCCGATCCGCACCTGTGCTCGATTGTCTGGTCCCTGGTGCCGGAGAAAGCGCAGCAGATGCAGGATGCGACGCCGGAGGCCTTTAACCAGGCGCTGTGCGTGGCGTTTGATAACCGCCTTGGCCTGTGCAAGCTTGAAAGCGAGCGTCAGGTATTCCCGTTAACCGGCCGCTACGCGCGTCAGTTTGCCGCGCACCGTCTGGCGCTGGTGGGGGATGCTGCCCATACCATTCATCCGCTGGCCGGGCAGGGCGTTAACCTCGGCTTTATGGACGCGGCGGAACTAGTGGAAGAACTGCGTCGCCTGCACCGTGAGGGTAAAGATATCGGCCAGCATCTGTATCTGCGTCGCTACGAGCGCAGCCGCAAGCACAGTGCGGCGATGATGCTGGCAGGAATGCAGGGCTTCCGCGAGCTGTTTGCCGGGGCAAATCCGGCGAAAAAACTGCTGCGCGATATCGGCCTCAAGCTGGCCGACACCCTTCCCGGCGTCAAACCTCAACTTCTTCGTCAGGCAATGGGTCTTAACGATCTTCCCGACTGGTTACGCTAACCTCGATCCCCGTCACACTTTATTTTCCCGGCCTCTGCGCCGGGAAAATCCCCTCGTTTGAAATATTCTAATTCCACGCCATTTTTCGCATTAGTTATTCTCATGTCGTGATTTTTACGTGACGGAAATTCGGCCCGTTTTTCCGCACGAAATATCACCATGTGCTAAATCCTGTTAGATCATTGTTAATTTTGTGCGGGGTTAATCGCATTTTTCCAGTGAATAACTCTGTAGGCTTTTCAGCGTTTTTTGGTCATAAGCTAATGTGATGACCCGTTTTACCTTATGGTTAACCGCCGGTTTCGGTGGTAAGTTCAGGTAAAAGAGAACGTTTGCGTCGGCATTCGGGAACGAGGCCGATACCGGGTTTCACGGTGAATTTTTCAACGAGGACAAGATGGCTCAACAGACTCCTTTGTACGAACAACACATGTTATGCGGCGCCCGCATGGTGGACTTCCATGGCTGGATGATGCCGCTGCACTACGGCTCGCAGATTGATGAGCACCACGCGGTGCGCACCGATGCCGGTATGTTCGACGTGTCCCACATGACGATTGTCGATCTGCGCGGTAGCCGCACCCGGGAGTTTTTGCGTTATCTGCTGGCAAACGACGTCGCCAAACTGAAGACGCCGGGTAAAGCGCTCTATACCGGCATGCTGAATGCCTCGGGCGGCGTGATTGACGACCTTATCGTCTACTACTTCACTGAAGATTTCTTCCGCCTCGTTGTAAACTCCGCCACCCGCGAAAAAGACCTCTCCTGGATCACCCAACACGCCGAACCTTATGCCGTCGACATCACCGTCCGTGACGATCTGTCGCTGATCGCCGTGCAGGGACCAAACGCGCAGGCAAAAGCCGCCTCTCTCTTTAACGACGAGCAGCGCACCGCCACCGAAGGCATGAAGCCGTTCTTCGGCGTGCAGGCGGGGGATCTGTTTATCGCCACCACCGGCTATACCGGTGAAGCGGGCTACGAAATTGCGATGCCGAACGAGAAAGCTGCCGATTTCTGGCGTGCGCTGGTAGAAGCGGGCGTGAAGCCTGCGGGCCTGGGCGCGCGCGATACGCTGCGTCTGGAAGCGGGCATGAACCTCTACGGTCAGGAAATGGATGAAGGCGTCTCTCCGCTGGCGGCCAACATGGGCTGGACCATCGCGTGGGAACCGGCTGACCGTGATTTTATTGGCCGTGAAGCGCTGGAGATGCAGCGCGAGAAGGGCACCGAACAGCTGGTGGGACTGGTGATGAAGGAAAAAGGCGTGCTGCGCGGCGAGCTGCCGGTGCGCTTTACCGATGCTGACGGCAATCATCGTGAAGGCGTGATCACCAGCGGAACCTTCTCACCGACGCTGGGCTACAGTATTGCACTGGCACGCGTGCCGGCAGGCATTGGCGACACGGCGGTAGTGCAAATCCGCAACCGCGAAATGCCGGTCCACGTGACCAAACCGATTTTTGTTCGCGCCGGTAAGCCGGTCGCCTAACTATTTTTATCAGGAGAACTTCAATGAGCAATGTGCCAGCAGAACTGAAATACAGCAAAGAACACGAGTGGCTGCGCAAAGAGGCGGACGGCACTTACACCGTAGGGATCACCGAGCACGCGCAGGAGCTGCTGGGCGACATGGTGTTTGTTGACCTGCCTGACGTGGGCACGACCGTTAGCGCGGGCGACGACTGCGCCGTGGCGGAGTCCGTAAAAGCGGCATCAGACATCTACGCACCGGTAAGCGGTGAGATTGTTGCGGTCAACGATGCGCTGAGCGACTCGCCAGAGCTGGTCAACAGCGAGCCTTATGAAGGCGGCTGGATCTTCAAGATCAAAGCCAGCGACGAATCGCAAGTTGCCGCGCTGCTGGATGCAACCGCGTACGAAGCACTACTGGAAGACGAATAACGTTGTGCCGGATGGCGCTGCGCTTATCCGCCTTACAGGGCCCGCTAAGCGGTAGCGCCACCGGGCAACAGCGTTACAGATAACTACGATTCACTGCACGTATCAGGAACCATCGCTCATGACACAGACTTTAAGCCAGCTTGAAAACCGTGGCGCCTTCATTGAACGTCACATTGGGCCGGATGCTCAGCAACAGCAGGAGATGCTGAAGACGGTTGGCGCGGATTCATTAGACGCACTGATCGGCCAGATTGTGCCAAAAGACATCCAGCTTGCCACGCCGCCTCAGGTAGGGGAAGACACCACGGAGTTCGCCGCGCTGGCGGAGCTGAAGGCTATTGCAGGCCTCAACAAGCGCTATAAGTCTTACATTGGCATGGGCTACACCAACGTGCAGTTACCGCCGGTTATCCTGCGCAACATGCTGGAAAACCCGGGCTGGTACACCGCTTACACCCCTTATCAGCCAGAAGTTTCTCAGGGGCGTCTGGAAGCGCTGCTGAACTTCCAGCAGGTGACGCTGGATCTGACCGGTATGGATATCGCTTCCGCCTCTCTGCTGGATGAAGCGACCGCCGCTGCCGAAGCGATGGCGATGGCAAAACGCGTAAGCAAGCTGAAAAATGCTAACCGCTTCTTCGTGGCGGCGGACGTGCATCCCCAGACGCTGGACGTGGTGCGCACCCGTGCAGAAACCTTCGGCTTTGAGGTGATCGTCGACGACGCCGACAAAGTGCTGGATCACCAGGACGTCTTCGGCGTGCTGCTGCAGCAGGTGGGCACCACCGGCGAAGTTCACGACTACGGCGCGCTGATTGCCGAGCTGAAATCCCGCAAAGTGGTTGTCAGCGTTGCCGCCGATTTTATGGCGCTGGTGCTGCTGACGGCGCCGGGCAAACAGGGCGCGGATATTGTATTCGGCTCTGCGCAGCGCTTCGGCGTGCCGATGGGCTACGGCGGCCCGCACGCGGCGTTCTTCGGCGCGAAAGATGAATTCAAACGCTCCATGCCAGGCCGTATCATTGGCGTGTCAAAAGATGCTGCCGGTAATACCGCGCTGCGCATGGCGATGCAGACCCGCGAGCAGCATATCCGCCGCGAGAAAGCGAACTCCAACATCTGTACTTCTCAGGTACTGCTGGCAAACATCGCCAGCCTGTATGCGGTATTCCACGGTCCGGCCGGCCTGAAGCGCATTGCCAGCCGCATTCACCGCCTGGCCGATATTCTGGCCTGCGGCCTGCAGCAGAAGGGCCTCAAGCTGCGCCACGCGCACTACTTCGACACCCTGTGCGTGGAAGTGGCAGACAAAGCCGCCGTGCTGGCGCGCGCGAATGCAGCAGAAATCAACCTGCGCAGCGACATCCACAACGCGGTCGGCATTACGCTGGATGAAAGCACCACTCGCGACGATATCCTGAGCCTGTTCAGCGTGTTGCTGGGCGACGCACACGGTCTTGACGTTGATACGCTCGACAAAGAGGTCGCGCTCGACAGCCGCTCCATTCAGGAAAGCATGCTGCGCAATGACGCGATCCTGACTCACCCGGTGTTCAATCGCTATCACAGCGAAACCGAGATGATGCGCTATATGCACTCTCTGGAGCGCAAGGATCTGGCGCTGAACCAGGCGATGATCCCGCTGGGCTCCTGCACCATGAAGCTGAACGCCGCGGCAGAGATGATCCCGATTACCTGGCCTGAATTCTCCGAACTGCACCCGTTCTGCCCGCCAGAACAGGCGGAAGGCTATCACATGATGATCAACCAGCTTTCAGACTGGCTGGTGAAGCTGACCGGTTATGACGCGCTCTGCATGCAGCCGAACTCCGGCGCGCAGGGTGAATACGCGGGCCTGCTGGCGATCCGTCACTATCACGAAAGCCGTAACGAAGGCCACCGCGATATCTGCCTGATCCCAAGTTCCGCCCACGGCACCAACCCGGCCTCAGCCCAGATGGCGGGCATGGAAGTGGTGGTGGTCGCGTGCGATAAGAACGGCAACATCGATTTGGCCGACCTGCGTGCGAAAGCCGAGCAGGCGGGCGACAAGCTCTCCTGCATCATGGTGACCTACCCGTCTACCCACGGCGTGTACGAAGAGACCATCCGTGAAGTGTGCGAAGTGGTGCACCAGTTTGGCGGTCAGGTTTACCTCGACGGCGCGAACATGAACGCCCAAGTGGGCATCACCTCTCCGGGCTTCATTGGCGCGGATGTGTCGCACCTGAACCTGCATAAAACCTTCTGCATTCCGCACGGCGGTGGCGGCCCGGGCATGGGGCCAATTGGCGTCAAAGCGCACCTGGCGCCGTTTGTGCCAGGGCACAGCGTGGTGCAGATTGAAGGCATGCTGACCCGTCAGGGCGCGGTCTCTGCGGCCCCGTTCGGTAGCGCATCAATCCTGCCAATCAGCTGGATGTACATCCGCATGATGGGCGCGGAAGGGCTGAAGCAGGCGAGCCAGGTGGCTATTCTGAACGCCAACTACATTGCGACTCGCCTGAAGTCCGCCTTCCCGGTGCTCTATACCGGCCGCGACGGTCGCGTGGCGCACGAGTGCATTCTGGATATTCGTCCGCTGAAAGAGCAGACCGGCATCAGCGAGCTGGATATCGCCAAGCGTCTGATCGACTACGGCTTCCACGCGCCAACCATGTCGTTCCCGGTTGCGGGGACGCTGATGGTGGAGCCGACCGAGTCTGAAAGCAAAGCCGAGCTGGACCGCTTTATCGACGCGATGTTGGCCATCCGCATGGAGATCGACCGCGTGCAGGACGGCGAATGGACGCTGGAAGATAACCCGCTGGTCAACGCCCCGCATACCCAGCACGAGATGGTGGCAGAGTGGAACCACGGTTACTCCCGCGAGCTGGCCGTCTTCCCGGCAGGCGTGGCAAACAAATACTGGCCGACCGTGAAGCGTCTTGATGACGTTTACGGCGACCGTAATCTGTTCTGCTCCTGCGTGCCGATGAGCGAATACCAGTAAGTATTTGCCAACTGTAGGCCGGGTAAGCGTAAGCGCCACCCGGCTTTTTTTTATCTGGAGGTTGTGAATGGCAATTGCACTGGTCACCGGCGCGAGCCGGGGCATTGGGAAAGCCACCGCGCTGCAGCTGGCACGTGAAGGCTACACCGTGGCGGTGAACTATCACCACAACATCAAAGCCGCGACGGACGTTATCAATCAGATCGTTGAGGCCGGCGGTAAAGCGTTTGCCGTGCGTGCGGACATCAGCGATGAAGCTCAGGTGCTGGCGATGTTTGACAGCATCGATCGTGAAGGTGAGCCGCTTCGCGCGCTGGTCAATAATGCAGGCATTCTGTTTGAGCAATCCACCATTGAGAATCTGTCCGCAGAGCGCATTAACCGCGTGCTGGCGACCAACGTCACGGGTTACTTTCTCTGCTGTCGTGAAGCGGTGAAACGCATGTCCACCAAGCATGGCGGCAAGGGCGGGGCGATTGTGAATGTCTCTTCCGCCGCGTCTCGTCTGGGCGCGCCGGGTGAATATGTCGATTACGCTGCTTCCAAAGGCGCGGTAGATTCGCTGACAACCGGGCTATCGCTGGAGGTGGCGGCGCAGGGGATCCGCGTGAACTGCGTGCGGCCAGGGCTGATTTATACCGATATCCATGCTTCCGGCGGAGAGCCGGGGCGAGTGGATCGCGTGAAATCGTTACTGCCGATGCAGCGCGGCGGCCAGCCGGAAGAGGTCGCGCAGGCGATTGTCTGGCTGCTGAGCGAGAAGGCGTCTTACGTTACGGGCAGTTTTATCGAGCTGGCTGGCGGGAAGTAAACCCCTCACCCTAACCCTCTCCCCAAAGGGAGAGGGTTAGGTGCCCGGCGTTAAAGTTTCTCGCCGTTGCTCGCAATCACGCCTTTATACCACTTGAAGCTCTTCTTACGGGAGCGCGACATGTCGCCCGTGCCGTCGTCGTGCTTGTTGACGTAGATAAAGCCGTAGCGCTTGCTGTACTGACCGGTGGTGAACGACACGCAGTCGATGCAGCCCCACGGCGTATAGCCCATCAGATCCACGCCATCGTGCGTGACGGCTTTGATCATCTCCTCCACGTGGGCACGCAGGTAGTCGATGCGATAGTCATCGATGATGCTGCCGTCTTCTTCCACCTTGTCGTAGGCACCGAACCCGTTCTCAACGATAAACAGCGGCTTCTGATAACGCTCGTACAGTTCGCACAGGGAATAGCGCAGGCCCACCGGGTCAATCTGCCAGCCCCAGTCGGACGCCTTCACGTGCGGGTTCGGCACGCTGCCTTCAAAGCCGGAAATGGCGTCACCTGTGCCGCCTTCCGCCTTCACCGCGTTGGTCATGTAGTAGCTGAAGCCTAAGTAGTCGCAGGTACCTTCACGCAGGATCTGCTCGTCGCCCGCCTCCATTTTGATGGAAAAGCCGCGGCGCTCCCACTCGTTCAGCACGTAGGACGGGTAGTAACCACGCAGCTGGACGTCGGTAAAGACATAGCGCTCGCGCATGGATTCCTGGGCGAACATCACGTCTTCAGGCTTGCAGGAGAACGGATAGAGCGCCACCATCGCCAGCATGCAGCCGACTTTCATCTCCGGGTTGATGCGGCGCGCGGCTTTCACCGCCAGGGCGCTGGCCACAAACTGGTGGTGCAGCACCTGGTACATGGTCTCTTCCGGGTTGTCATGTTCGGTGTAGACCACGCCCGAGCAGCAGTAGCCGAACAGCGGGGCGCGCCAGTTTCGCTGGTTGTTGATTTCGTTGAAGGTCATCCAGTATTTGACCTTGTGCTTGTAGCGCTCAAACACCACTTCCGCGAAGCGCACGAAGAAATCGACCACTTTGCGGTTGGTCCAGCTACCGTACTCCTGCACCAGGTGCAGCGGCATTTCGAAGTGGGAGAGGGTGATCACCGGTTCGATGTTGTACTTCAGCAGCTCATCGAACATGTCGTCGTAAAACTTCAGCCCTTCTTCGTTTGGCTGCGTTTCGTCACCTTTCGGGAAGATGCGCGTCCAGGCGATAGAGGTACGGAAACACTTGAAGCCCATCTCGGCAAATAGCTTGATGTCTTCTTTATAGTGGCCGTGGAAGTCGATGGCTTCGTGGTTTGGGTAGTATTTACCCGGCACCACCTCCTGCGTGATTTCGCGCGGCACGCCGTGTGCACCGCCGGTCAGCACGTCGCAAATGCTTGGCCCTTTGCCGCCTTTGTTCCAGCCGCCTTCAACCTGATGAGCGGCAACCGCGCCGCCCCATAAAAAATCTTTCGGTAAGGTTATTTTTTTCATCGCTGCTATTCTCAATAAATGGCTTATTGGCATTGAGTCTAGCAAAGCGAAATTGAATGTCACGATATAACAATTTGCGAAAATTGTGATTTGTCACATCGAAAAAACAGGGTGTTTTATTCCGTCAGTTTTTTCGCCAGCTTGCGTCCGAGAGATTCCAGAATATAAATGACGGGAATTTGCGTGGTGATATCGTAGACGCCGCCAATTCGCGTCTGGGGAACGTGCCAGGAGAGATTAAAGTCCGCCAGTTTTGCCAGGCGCGAGTGCTCGTGGCTGGTGATAGAGAGCACCTTGCAGTGATGCAGGCTGAACTGGCTGGCGAAGCGCAGGATCTCCTCGGTTTCGCCCGAGACGGAGAGCACAATCGCCAGCGCATTTTTCGCCATATCATTGGTAACCGGGAAATAAGGGTCATCAATATGATTACTGAATTTACCAATATTTGAAAAGAAGCGTGCGCCATATTTGGCCAAAGAGCCTGACGTGCCCGCCCCGACAAATATAATTCGCTCGGAAGACAAAATGATATTTACCGCATCATTTAATAGCGCGTCGAACTCTTCATTATTCACGCTTTTAAAGAAGCTGATAATTTCGCTGGCACCGAAATTCGCCTGCTGGGGCTCGTTCTGCTCAAGATAGAGCTTAAAGCGCACGCGAAATTCAGAATACCCTTCGCAGTTGAGCTTGCGGCAAAAGCGCAGGATAGTGGTGGTTGAGACGCCGGCCGCATCCGCCAGCTCGCGGATGGTCATGTACATCACTTTGTCCCGGTTTTTGATGACATAGTTGTAGACCATCATTTCCAGGTTATTGAGACTGGCAATGGCGGAGTGGGTGAACATACTCACAGTGGCAAAACTCTCATTCAGACCTCATTTATCCATCATATCATGCAGCCAGACGGCAGGAGCCAATTTTATGCCATTGATTAGTAACGCTTAAATTTTTATGTGAACAAATGTCAGGTGAATTATTTA
Source organism: Enterobacter cloacae complex sp. P13B (assembly GCF_014895915.1). NCBI lineage: Bacteria > Pseudomonadati > Pseudomonadota > Gammaproteobacteria > Enterobacterales > Enterobacteriaceae > Enterobacter > Enterobacter cloacae complex sp. P13B. The sequence continues at coordinate 13,284 of NZ_JADBQN010000023.1, read as the reverse complement.
TTTATGTATTTGATTTTTATTGTAAAAATTTACTTTAAAATTATTTTAGCTAACAGGTGTTCACTGGAATCATTCTCAGTTAGCATAGTCATGCGATGAATAATCATCTTAGTTTTCCCGGAGTTTAGTATGGCGAGCAGACCATTAATCGCACAGGGATATTCGCTGGCTGAGGAAGTAGCCAACAGCATCAGCCACGGCATTGGCCTGGTGTTTGGGATTGTCGGTTTAGTGTTATTGCTGGTACAGGCGGTGGATACCAATGCCAGCGCGATGGCCATTACCAGCTATAGCCTGTATGGCGGAAGTATGATCCTGCTGTTCCTGGCCTCGACGCTCTATCACGCGATTCCGCATCAGCGGGCCAAAATATGGCTTAAGAAATTTGACCACTGCGCTATCTATCTGCTGATTGCGGGTACCTATACGCCTTTCCTGCTGGTGGGGCTAAACTCACCGCTGTCGCGCGGCCTGATGATTGTTATCTGGAGCCTGGCGCTGCTGGGGATCCTGTTTAAGCTGACCATTGCGCACCGGTTTAAAGTGTTGTCGCTGGTCACCTATCTGACGATGGGCTGGCTGTCGCTGATTGTGGTGTATCAGCTGGCGATTAAGCTGGCGGTCGGCGGGGTAACGCTGCTGGCGGTGGGCGGTGTGGTCTACTCGCTGGGGGTTATTTTCTACGTCTGCAAGCGCATTCCATACAACCATGCCATCTGGCACGGCTTTGTGCTGGGCGGCAGCGTGTGCCACTTTTTGGCGATTTATTTGTACGTGGGGCAGGTTTAGTTTGTTGTCGGGTGGCGGCTTCGCCTTACCCGACCTGGATTTGCACCCGTAGGCCCGGTAAGCGCAGCGCCACCGGGCGATAGAGCATCACTCTTCCAGTGAATACGGTAGCGGCTCAATACTCAACGTATTCGCGTCGTCGCGCACGCGGAACACGCTGTCCGCTTCCATGTCGTTGTTCATTACAGCCTGTACCAAAAGACGGCCATCGTCCAGCTGGACTGCGGCTAACACGGTACCGGTGCGGCGCCAGTTGTCGCCCATCTTCAGTTCTAAGTCTTCACCTGCTTCCGGTACGCGGCTGGCATGGCCTGCCAGTGTCCACAACGCGCGTTTGTTTGCCCCACGGAATTTTGCACGCGCGACCATTTCCTGACCGGTGTAGCAGCCTTTTTTAAAGCTGATGCCCCCCAGCGCCTGCAGGTTAGTTGCCTGAGGAATAAACTGCGCGCTGTTGGCTGCGTCAATTACAGGCAGACCCGCTTCGATGTTCAGCGCCAGCCACTGCTGGCTGTTGTTGAGCTGCGCTTCGCCGCGCAGCGCCTCGGTCACGCGTTCGGCTGTTGCGGCATCCGTGACTAACAGGAAGCGCTCTGCCGGGTGTTCAAACCACAGGATGGAAGTTGCGCCCTCGCTGACCACCTGTTTTTCTGCATCCGGCAGTTCAGCAAACAGATTTTTCAGCGCCGCACGCGCCTGGAAGCCCGCCACGCCCAGCAGAACATGTTCGTCGTCCGGTGCGATGGTGACTTTGGAAAAGACCGCGTATTTTTTCAGTTCTTTGAGCTGCGCATCGCGCAGGCTACGGCGCTCAATAAAGGCAAAACCGTCCTGACGGCGGAAGAGACGCAGGTTGCTCCACATTTTGCCCTTAGGATCGCAGTGCGCGGCCAGCAGATGCTGGTGTTCAGTCAACTGCGCAACATCCGCAGTCACCTGACCCTGCAAGTATTTTTCGGCGTCGGCGCCGGAGAGGGTTGCCAGCGCCCAGTCATCAAGAGAAATAAGCGTCAGCGGCAGACGCGCAGAGGCGGCGGGCTGGCGCGGAGAAAATGGTGTAAAGGCCATAAAGGTATCCTGAATTGCTTAACGCTTTGATAATGCCTAATGGTAAAAGAGCCTGCAGGCATTGCAAGCGCTTTCAGCAGACCATTTGTGCCATAAACGGGTTATGCGTAGCGCTACGCAAAATAGTGTAATCCGCTGTCTATGTAGGGATTATTCTGGAAGCCTGCTCGTCAAACGCAATATTCCAGTAATGAAACGGTCAAAAACACGTTACACTAGCTGGTGTCCCCGTAGAGAAATTAAGAACAGAAAACGGGGTACCGACTGTGCCAAACGTAATGCAGGAAACTGAACATGGATATTAACAACAAGGCCCGTATTCACTGGGCATGCCGTCGCGGAATGCGTGAACTTGATATTTCCATCATGCCTTTCTTCGAATATGAGTACGACAGCTTAAGCGATGATGATAAGCGTCTGTTTGTTCGCCTGCTTGAGTCTGACGATCCGGATTTATTCAACTGGCTGATGAACCACGGCAAACCCGCCGACACCGAGTTGCAACGGATGGTGCAATTAATTCAAACACGGAATCGGGAACGTGGTCCTGTGGCAATCTGATCTTCGCGTCTCGTGGCGCTCGCAGTGGATGTCTTTATTGCTCCACGGCCTGGTTGCGGCCATCGTTTTACTCATGCCGTGGCCGCTCAGCTATACGCCGCTGTGGCTGCTATTACTTTCGTTTGTTGTTTTTGACAGCGTACGCAGCCAGCGTCGCATTAACGCGCGTCAGGGCGAGATCAAGCTGCTGATGGATTCCCGCCTGCGCTGGCAGGGAAAAGAGTGGGACATTCTCGGTGTGCCCTGGATGCTTAACGCCGGGATGATGTTACGGTTACGCAAAGTGGGGGGCGGACGTTGCCAGCACCTGTGGCTGGCGGCGGACAGTATGGACGCATCAGAATGGCGGGATCTGCGCCGGATGTTGCTGCAACAGCCGACGCAGGAGTAACGCGCGTTAGCTGAATTTTTCTGCCATTTCGCCGAGGATCTGCTCGCACCAGGCCTGCAGGCGCTCGTCGCTGAGATCGTACTGATTGGTTTCATCCAGCGCGAGCCCGACAAACAGCTCGCCGTCGGCAATAATCGGCTTTTTACTGGTGAATTCATACCCTTCGGTTGGCCAGTAGCCGATAAATGCCGCCCCTTTTGGTGCCAGCTTATCGTGCAGCATGCCGAGTGCGTCCAGGAACCATTCGCCGTAGCCCAACTGGTCACCCATGCCGTACATCGCAATAATTTTACCGTCGAAATTGACTGAATCGAGCTGATCCCAGATGGCTTCCCAGTCTTCCTGTATCTCACCAAAATCCCAGGTTGGGATGCCCAGAATCAGCACATCATACTGCTCCATCAAGGCGACCGAGTCATCTTTCAGGTTATGCAACGTCACCAGTTCCGGGCCAATGATGTCGCGAATTTTCTCCGCCGCCATTTCGGTGTAGCAGGTGCTGGAACCATAGAACAGACCAATATTCATCGCGTAACTATCTCAATTCTTGCTATGACTTTGCGCGTAGTGTACCAGAAACCGGTCGCAATCAGGCATAATGGCCTGACTGCAAAATCAAAGGGGCTGATGTGGAAAAGGATCTCGCACTCGTTGAACAGTTTCTCGACGCGCTGTGGCTGGAGAAAAATCTGGCCGAGAATACCCTCAGTGCCTACCGGCGCGATCTCACCATGCTGGTGGAGTGGCTGGCGCGTCGGAAGCTATCGCTTGCGAGCGCGCAAAGCGACGACCTGCAGGCGCTGCTCGCTGAACGCGTAGAAGGGGGGTACAAAGCCACCAGCTCTGCACGCTTGCTCAGCGCAATGCGTCGGCTTTTCCAGCATCTTTATCGGGAGAAGATTCGCGAAGACGATCCCAGCGCGCTGCTGGCGTCCCCGAAACTCCCGCAGCGGCTGCCGAAAGATCTCAGCGAAGCACAAGTTGAGAGATTATTACAGTCACCGGCTGTTGACCTGCCGCTGGAGTTACGCGATAAAGCCATGATTGAGCTATTGTATGCTACCGGCTTGCGCGTTTCGGAACTGGTTGGCCTGACGATGAGCGACATCAGCCTGCGTCAGGGCGTGGTGCGCGTCATCGGTAAAGGAAACAAGGAAAGGCTGGTTCCGCTGGGAGAAGAGGCGGTTTACTGGCTGGAGAAGTATCTTGAGCACGGCCGCCCCTGGCTGCTCAATGGCGCGTCTCTCGACGTCCTGTTTCCGAGCCAGCGCGCGCAGCAGATGACGCGACAAACGTTCTGGCATCGCATCAAGCATTACGCCACACTGGCGGGTATCGACAGTGAAAAGCTTTCGCCGCACGTATTGCGTCACGCCTTCGCGACGCATCTGTTAAACCACGGCGCAGATTTACGCGTGGTGCAGATGCTGCTGGGACACAGCGATCTTTCAACGACGCAAATTTACACCCATGTCGCGACGGAACGCCTGCGGCAGCTACACCAACAGCACCACCCTCGTGCGTGAGTGCCGACAAATTGTAACAGGATCAATTATGAAAAAGTCTTTCGCGCTGTTCACCCTGCTGGCAGCCTCATTTACCGGCTTCGCCCATGCGGATGACGCCGCCATCAAACAGTCTCTGGCTAAGCTTGGCGTCACCAGCAGCGACATCCAGCCTGCGCCGGTTGCCGGTATGAAAACCGTACTGACCAACAGCGGCGTGCTGTACGTCACCGAAGACGGCAAACACTTTATTCAGGGACCGCTGTACGACGTGAGCGGCGCGCAGCCGGTGAACGTCACCAACCAGCTGCTGATGAAAAACCTGAACGCGCTCGAAAAAGAGATGATCGTCTATAAAGCGGCGCAGGAAAAACATGTGATTACCGTCTTCACCGACATCACCTGTGGCTACTGCCACAAGCTGCATGAACAGATGAAAGACTATAACGCGCTGGGCATTACCGTGCGTTACCTGGCCTTCCCGCGCGCAGGCGTACAGAGCCAGCCAGAGCAGGACATGAAGGCGATCTGGTGTGCCAAAGACCGCAACAAAGCGTTTGATGACGCGATGAACGGTAAAGACGTTAAGCCTGCCTCCTGCGACATCGACATTGCTAACCACTACGCGCTGGGCGTGCAGTTTGGCGTGAGCGGTACGCCAGCGATTGTCCTGAGTAACGGCTATGTTGTTCCGGGCTATCAGGGACCGAAAGAGATGAAAGAGTTTCTCGACGCGCACCAGAAACAGTTTGGTGGTAAATAATTCGCGTGAAAGCCCCCATCAAATTGCGCCGCCGCGAGGCGGTTGAACACGTTGATTTACCGGACGATCTCCCGCCGCTGCTAAAGCGCCTCTACGCCAGCCGCGGCGTGCGTCGCGCAGAGGATCTTGAGCGCAGCGTGAAAGGGATGCTGCCCTGGCAGCAGCTGAACGGTATCGAGAAAGCTACCGAAATGCTCTACAACGCGCTGCGTGAGGGAACGCGCATTGTGGTGGTAGGGGATTTCGACGCCGACGGCGCAACCAGCACCGCCCTGAGCGTGCTCAGCCTGCGCGCGCTGGGCTGCGATAATGTCACCTATCTGGTGCCGAACCGCTTTGAAGACGGCTATGGCCTCAGCCCGGAGGTGGTCGATCAGGCCCATGCCCGCGGTGCGCAGATGATCATGACCGTCGACAACGGGATCTCCTCCCATGCGGGCGTCGAGCATGCTCACGCTTTGGGGATCCCGGTGCTGGTCACCGATCATCACCTGCCCGGCGATACGCTCCCCGCAGCAGAAGCGATTATTAACCCCAACCTGCGCGACTGCGATTTCCCGTCGAAATCCCTCGCTGGCGTGGGCGTGGCGTTTTATCTGATGCTGGCGTTGCGTACTCTCTTACGCGATAAGGGCTGGTTCGAATCCCGTGGCATTGCCGTTCCAAACCTGGCCGAATACCTCGACCTGGTGGCGCTGGGCACCGTGGCGGACGTGGTACCTCTTGATGCCAATAACCGCATTTTGACCTGGCAGGGCTTAAGCCGTATTCGCGCGGGCAAGTGCCGTCCCGGAATTAAGGCGCTGCTGGAGATTGCCAACCGCGATCCGCTTAAGCTGGCGGCAAGCGACCTGGGCTTTGCCCTCGGGCCGCGTCTGAACGCTGCCGGAAGGCTGGACGATATGTCCGTCGGCGTGGCGCTGCTGCTGTGCGACAACATCGGCGAAGCGCGCGTGCTGGCCAACGAGCTGGACGCCCTGAACCAGACCCGTAAAGAGATTGAGCAGGGGATGCAGGCCGAAGCGCTGACCCTGTGCGAAAAACTTGAGCGCAGCGGCGATACGCTGCCGGGCGGGCTGGCGATGTACCACCCCGAGTGGCATCAGGGCGTGGTCGGCATTCTGGCGTCGCGCATTAAAGAGCGCTTCCACCGCCCGGTGATCGCGTTTGCGCCCGCGGGCGACGGCACGCTGAAAGGCTCTGGCCGCTCGATTCAGGGGCTGCACATGCGCGATGCGCTGGAGCGTCTGGATACGCTTTATCCCGGTCTGATGATTAAGTTTGGCGGTCACGCGATGGCGGCAGGCTTGTCGCTGGAAGAGGCAAAGTTCGACGAGTTCCAGCGCCTGTTTGGCGAGCTGGTCACCGACTGGATTGACCCGGCGCTGCTGCAGGGCGAAGTGGTCTCTGACGGTGAGCTGTCCGTCTCCGAAATGACGATGGAGGTCGCGCAGATGCTGCGCGATGCCGGTCCATGGGGGCAGATGTTCCCGGAACCGCTGTTCGACGGGCGATTCCGCCTGCTGCAGCAGCGTATCGTTGGCGAACGCCACCTGAAAGTGATGGTTGAGCCGGTGGGCGGCGGACCGCTGCTGGACGGCATCGCCTTCAACGTTGACACCTCCATCTGGCCGGACAACGGCGTGCGCGAGGTCGAGCTGGCGTACAAACTGGATATCAACGAGTTTCGCGGTAACCGCACCCTTCAGATCATCATCGATAATATCTGGCCAATTTAGCGGCAGTAATCTCTATAAAAAAGGGCGTGGATTCGGTACAATCCCGCTCTTATCACCGCATTTTGACAAGTCCATAAAAGAAAACAGACCATGTTTGAAATTAATCCGGTAAAAAACCGTATTCAGGACCTCACGGAGCGCTCTGACGTTCTTAGGGGGTATCTTTGACTACGATGCCAAGAAAGAGCGTCTTGAAGAAGTAAACGCCGAGCTGGAACAGCCGGACGTCTGGAACGAACCTGAACGCGCACAGGCGCTGGGTAAAGAGCGTTCCTCTCTCGAAGCTATCGTAGATACGCTGGATCAAATGGCCCAGGGGCTGGAAGACGTTTCCGGTTTGCTGGAGCTGGCCGTCGAAGCCGACGACGAAGAAACCTTTAACGAAGCCGTGGCAGAACTCGACGGGCTGGAAGAGAAGCTGGCACAGCTGGAATTCCGTCGCATGTTCTCCGGCGAATACGACAGCGCTGACTGCTATCTCGATATTCAGGCAGGTTCTGGCGGTACCGAAGCGCAGGACTGGGCCAGCATGCTGACGCGTATGTATCTGCGTTGGGCGGAAGCGCGCGGCTTCAAAACCGAAATTATCGAAGAGTCTGAAGGTGAAGTGGCCGGTATAAAATCCGTCACTATCAAGATCATTGGCGACTACGCCTACGGCTGGCTGCGTACCGAAACCGGCGTTCACCGCCTGGTGCGTAAGAGCCCGTTCGACTCCGGTGGCCGTCGTCATACCTCCTTCAGCTCTGCGTTTGTTTACCCGGAAGTTGACGAAGATATCGATATCGAAATTAACCCGGCGGACCTGCGTATTGACGTTTACCGTGCGTCCGGCGCGGGTGGTCAGCACGTTAACCGTACGGAATCTGCGGTGCGTATTACCCACATTCCAACCGGGCTGGTAACACAGTGCCAGAACGACCGTTCCCAGCATAAGAACAAAGACCAGGCCATGAAGCAGATGAAAGCGAAGCTTTATGAGCTGGAGATGCAGAAGAAAAATGCTGAGAAACAGGCGATGGAAGATAACAAGTCCGACATCGGTTGGGGCAGCCAGATCCGTTCTTACGTCCTTGATGACTCCCGCATCAAAGACCTGCGTACCGGGGTTGAAACCCGCAACACGCAGGCGGTGCTGGACGGCAGCCTGGACCAATTTATCGAAGCAAGTTTGAAAGCAGGGTTATGAGGAACCAACATGTCTGAACAACAAGCACAGGGCGCTGACGCGGTAGTCGATCTTAACAACGAACTGAAAACCCGCCGCGAGAAGCTGGCAGCGCTGCGCGAGCAGGGCGTGCCGTTCCCGAACGATTTTCGTCGTGACCACACCTCAGACCAACTGCACGCTGACTTCGACGGTAAAGAGAACGAAGAGCTGGAAGCGCTGAACGTCGAAGTGGCCGTTGCGGGCCGAATGATGACCCGTCGTATCATGGGCAAAGCCTCCTTCGTGACCTTGCAGGACGTCGGCGGCCGTATTCAGCTGTACGTTTCCCGTGACGACCTGCCGGAAGGCATCTACAACGAGCAGTTCAAGAAGTGGGACCTGGGCGATATCCTGGGCGCGAAAGGTAAACTGTTTAAAACCAAAACCGGTGAACTGTCTATCCACTGCACCGAGCTGCGTCTGCTGACCAAAGCCCTGCGCCCGCTGCCGGACAAGTTCCACGGCCTGCAGGATCAGGAAGCGCGCTATCGTCAGCGTTACCTGGATCTCATCTCTAACGATGAATCCCGCAAGACCTTCAAAATTCGCTCCCAGATCATGGCCGGTATTCGCCAGTTCATGGTCAACCGCGACTTTATGGAAGTGGAAACCCCGATGATGCAGGTGATCCCTGGCGGCGCGTCTGCGCGTCCGTTCATCACCCATCACAACGCCCTGGATCTGGACATGTACCTGCGTATCGCGCCGGAACTGTACCTGAAGCGTCTGGTGGTCGGTGGTTTCGACCGCGTGTTTGAAATCAACCGTAACTTCCGTAACGAAGGTATCTCCGTTCGCCATAACCCAGAGTTCACCATGATGGAACTCTATATGGCGTACGCGGACTACAAAGATCTGATCGAGCTGACCGAATCCCTGTTCCGTACCCTGGCGCAGGACATTCTGGGCACCACGCAGGTTCCTTACGGTGAAGAAGTGTTCGACTTCGGCAAGCCGTTCGAAAAACTGACCATGCGCGAAGCGATCAAGAAATACCGTCCGGAAACCAACATGGCGGATCTGGATAACTTCGACTCTGCGAAGGCCATCGCTGAAAGCATCGGCATCAAGGTTGAGAAGAGCTGGGGTCTGGGCCGTATCGTGACCGAGATCTTTGAAGAAGTGGCGGAAGCACACCTGATTCAGCCGACCTTTATTACCGAATACCCGGCTGAAGTTTCTCCTCTGGCGCGTCGTAATGACGAGAACCCGGAAATCACCGACCGTTTCGAATTCTTCATCGGCGGCCGTGAAATCGGCAACGGCTTTAGCGAGCTGAACGATGCGGAAGACCAGGCGCAGCGTTTCCAGGATCAGGTTGACGCGAAAGCAGCAGGCGATGACGAAGCGATGTTCTTCGATGAAGACTATGTGACCGCGCTGGAGCACGGCCTGCCACCAACCGCAGGCCTGGGTATTGGTATCGACCGTATGGTGATGCTGTTCACCAACAGCCACACCATTCGTGACGTGATCCTGTTCCCGGCAATGCGCCCGGTGAAATAAGGCGTTACGTTGCTATAAAAGCCCCGAAAGGGGCTTTTTTATTGCGCCGCGAACGCTCTCAGCGCGTCTCGCGCGACCGTTGCTTCCTGCACCATCCACGGGCTAAAGCTCCATGGGGCGGCGTCCAGCGCGCGGAATAACGACTCCAGCGTCACCCATTCAAATGCCATCACTTCATCATGGTTAATTCGCAGTTCGCTGGTGACGCGGGCAGCGAAGACCGGGCAAATCTCGTTTTCCACGATCCCGGAAGGATCCGTTTCGCGGTAGCGGAATTCTGAGGCGACAGGCGTAATCGCGGTAATTTCTGCGCCAATTTCATCGCGGCAGCGACGGATAATTGCCTCTTCCGTCCGTTCACCAGATTGAGGGTGACCGCAGACGGAGTTCGTCCAGACGCCTGGCCAGGCTTTTTTACTTAGTGCACGTCGGGTTACCAGACACTCGCCTTCGGCGTTAAACAGCCAGGATGAGAAAGCCAGATGCAGAGGGGTTTGGGTGGTGTGCGCGGCGTATTTTTCCTGAGTGCCAATCACCATTCCCTGGTCGTTTACCAAAATAACGTATTCTTGAATACTCATTGATGCTCCAGTGCCAAAATGCCGAGTGGTTCAGCACCATCAGCCGAAGCATTATACTGCATTCTTATACGAACGGTTTGGCTCGTAGAGCGGAAAAGGGCATGACCCCTGTTCGTTTTGGCTGTTATCATAGTGCGCCATTCACGCTGACCGAGGATCTGTTTTGTTTGCAGGAAGCCTGACGAGAAAACCTCTTACCGCTATTTTTTGCCTGACGCTGACGCTATTCCTGGCGGGCTGTTCAGGGAGCAAATCTTCGGATACGGGAAGCTATTCCGGTTCGGTCTACACCGTCAAACGCGGGGATACGCTATACCGGATTTCGCGCGCAACGGGGACCAGCGTGAAGGATCTGGCGCGCCTGAATAACATCTCTCCGCCGTACACCATCGAAGTGGGACAAAAGCTCAAGGTGAACGGCAGTTCGTCCTCGGGCAAAAAATCCTCATCGAAAGGCAAAACCGCCAAAGTGACGCCGTCCTATCAGGTACCGCAATCGTCATGGCCGCCGGTTGGACAGCGCTGCTGGATTTGGCCTGCCAGCGGTAAAGTGGTCGCCCCTTACTCACTCTCTGAAGGTGGCAACAAGGGTATTGATATCGCCGCTGCGCGCGGTACGCCGGTTTATGCCTCCGGGGCAGGGAAGGTGGTTTATGTGGGTAACCAGCTTCGCGGCTACGGTAACCTCATCATGATTAAGCATGGCGAAGATTACATCACCGCCTACGCGCATAACGACACGATGCTGGTCAACAACGGGCAGAACGTGAAGGCGGGGCAGAAGATAGCCACCATGGGCAGCACCGGTACCGATTCGGTGAAGCTGCACTTCCAGATCCGCTATAAGGCGACGGCCATCGATCCGCAGCGTTACCTTCCTGCGCCCGGCAGCAAACCGAAGTGCTAAGTGATTATTTAATCGCCGGTTAGTTGTGAAGAGGCTTGTATGAAGGTGCGTAAGGTCTATAATGCCTTACGCACCTCAAAGCGGGCGTAGTTCAATGGTAGAACGAGAGCTTCCCAAGCTCTATACGAGGGTTCGATTCCCTTCGCCCGCTCCAGCCTCCTGATAAATCAATAAGTTATAGCTTATCAGTTAGTTACGTAGCCCTGCTTTAGCAGGTACAACTTAAACTACCCATTGCTCTACGCCCGCACCTGTCGCGTGATTGGTCTGTGGTACAAGAGAGCATATCATCACGCTGGCGGTGGTTCCTGGTTCTTACCGCGACAGCACAACAACGAACAAAAAGCCGCATACCTGGCATAACTCCCGAACAGATTGATCATACGCATTTAAGCCCGATGTGCGGCCTTTTGGCTGCTATTGTCTGAAATCTGATACATTGCACAAACATCATGTGGATTGCTGTAAAGTTCATCAGTATGATTGCTAGCACAATCAGCAATTGGGAAAGCACTTCTGGAAGATAAGGGACGAGACGATATGAAAGTGACTGATGAAGCTTTGTTACGTTCAGGGTTTACGCAGCCCGAATTGCAGAAGATAAAAAGCAATATTGAAAAATATGGAGGAACGCTTGGAGAGGCCATAAATGACCTTGCCAGGCGATTTTTTACCTTGGCGGGAGTGGTGGCTGTGTGTGCCTTAATCCTACTGCTACTTATCGTCTTCAGCTCACCTGATAGAGCATTTGCATGGGGGCTGGCGATGATCTTTGGGGTTGCCATTATGTCCTTCGCACAGCCGCCGGTAATTTCATATAAATCCTGGCGTTACCGAAAAACTATCAAGGATTAACTGGTTCCATTTTCTGTTGTTAGTAGATCGAAAATCTTTGTTATGCGTACCAATAATGTAGAGGCTCAATGCTAATCCCATGATTCTCTACAGCGATAAAGCCAGCGTATCTAGAGTCAGTAATAAGCACGCCACCACCGGTCCCGGTGAGACCCAGTTTGCCAGGGCCATGCGCTGCCTCAATATTATCCCTTTATGTGCTGAAACCAGCCAGGCAAAAGGCCGAGTGGAACGGGCTCATCTGACACTTCAGGACAGGCTAGTTAAGGAGCTCAGACTAAAAGGGATCAGTAGAATGCTTTCGCCGAAGAATATATAGCTGACTACAACAGGCTATTTGCCAAAGCACCTCGACATGATTTTAATGCTCACCGACCACTGACACTAGACGATGATCTTGATGCGGAGTTTACCTGGCGTGAGCCTCGTCGGGTCTCAAATAGACTGACCGTACAATACGATAAAATCCTCTATCAGATTGAGGACAGCGAATACAGTCGAAGAGCCATCGGCAAGTATATAGATGTCTGGCATTACCCTGACGGAAATAAGGAGCTGAGACTAAATGGCGTGCTCCTGCCCTACTCCACCTATGGCCGACTTTCTGAGGTCGATCCCGTCGCAATTGACCATGTGTTAGATGTTGCACGTCAGTTCCAGAGAAAACGGGACAATAATCGCTCAAAATCGTTACCTTTTTCTGGTGATGAGCCTTCCCGCAGACGGCACGCCCTAGTATCAACAAATCCCAGCGCTCGCTGAACGAATATGACCTGCTCGAAGCAATGATAAAGCTTCAGGGGAGATCTGAGACCATCTTTGGTAAAAGGTGAACTGAAGGAAATACCGTACTGACTGACCAGTCGCGATATGTGTGCCGTGTTGCAGCTATTACAACCATATCCTAATAAGATTTCTGAGAAATGCAAATAACTTCTATGATATTATATATAAAGGAGACGCTGGGAAACCGGGGTAATGTTCGGGTGTCACAGAATCCCAAACCGCTTCGCGGTTAAAGCTAGGAGGAATGTCATACATGAGGTGGGTCTGTTTCAAGGTAGACTAGGCTTTGAGAGGGCAATTGTGTTATTTGAGGAAGGCTGCGAAGAACTCAGTAATATCAATGTGTTAAGCCAAATGAGATTTCCCATAAAAAATATATCTGCAATTTTACAAGAGTTACGAGAAATACTTGAGCACGAACATTTAATTTAATTCATTAACTTAAACGCGAGGCTGTAACATGAAAAACAATACATATAATTTGAATCAAGTTTATTCTATTATAAGAGACTATTATGTTGACTCATTCCCACATTCTCTCAGTTTCATTTCTTCAGAAGCCCTGAGTTTTCATTTAAAAAAACATGGCAGCACAGCTAGAGTCATAAAGCACGAAACTGGTT
>NZ_JADBQN010000022.1:0-111959 GCF_014895915.1 Enterobacter cloacae complex sp. P13B | reverse complement strand
ATAAATTGTTAAAGAGCAGTTGCAACGCGGCTTTCAGCTCACCGTTGCGAGGTCCCGTATATTACGTTTTCCTCATTCAGAGTCAAGCGATTATTTTCACTTTTCTCTGTTGGCGTTCATCTCTGAACCCCGCTAACCCGGCGGCCTGTAAGCCGTTGTTCCGTGTCAGTGGAGGCGCATTATAGGGAGTTCTCAGACGTTGACAACCCCTCTTTTAAAAAAAACTTTCAACCGTCTCTTTTTTGCTCAAAACCGTGCTACAGCGCCAGTTTTTCGAGCGTTTCAAAGCCATAACGGCGTAAAACGGGTAAAAGTTGCTCAGTCTCTTTCGTGATAGCCATGCAAAATGCGATATTTGCATCGGTAGATTTCGCATCCGGCGCTTCATGCTCCAGCAGCCAGGCCGTACGACGGGCGATCGCCGCACCAGAATCCACCAGCCGCGTCCCCTCCGGAAGCACTTCTAATAGCTCTTCCTGCAAGAGAGGGAAGTGGGTGCAGCCCAGCACAACCGTATCCGGTGGTTCGGGCATCCGCAGCCACGGACGAAGAATACGACGCAGCTCTTCGAGCGATACCGTCTCGCCGTGCAGTTTCGCTTCCGCCATCTCCACCAGCTCTGCGGAGCCAAGCATTGCAATCTGGCATTCGTTAGCAAAACGGTCGATCAGCTCGCGGGTATAAGGACGCTTCACCGTGCCACGCGTGGCCAGCAAGCCCACGATACCGTTCGCCGTCAGGCGCGCGGCAGGCTTTATGGCAGGAACAACGCCCACAACCGGGAACTGGAATTTTTCACGCAGGGCGGGAAGAGAAACGGTGCTCGCCGTATTACAGGCAATGACCGCCAGCGCAAGGGGATAGCGCTTTTGTACCGCGGTGACGATTTCAACCACGCGCTCAACGATAAAGTCCTCACTCTTCTCCCCATACGGAAAAGCGACGTTATCGAAGGCGTAGATGTAATGGAGATCCGGCAGGAGATGCCGAATCTCATCGTAGACCGAAAGCCCACCGACGCCGGAATCAAACACCAGCACGGTAGGGCGCGGATTAGAAGGTGTAGCTGCCAGACAAGGTGTATTCCCGTCCTGCAGTTTGGTAGCCATAAACTGTCTCGTAATCTTTATCGAACAGGTTGGCTATTTTACCACGAACTGTGAGGTGTGAGGTGACCGGATATGAAACTGCGACATCCCACAGGCTCACACCGCCCATTTTCACTTTTTCTGACGGATAAGAACCAAAATCAGTGTCGTAACGCGTGCCGAGATAGTGATACGTCAGGCTCCAGTCGAAATCATAGATCTGCGTATCGAGCTGATATTTCACCTGCTGCTTAGCACGACGGTCCAGAAGTTCGTTGGTCGCCGCATTGCGGGCATCCACATAGTCGTAGCCAACGATATGCGTCAACGGACCTGTATCAAACGACGCCGTCACTTCCACACCCTTAATGCGTGCTTTGCCGACGTTGTAATATTCCTGAAGGTTATTATTGAAGTCGATGAGATTATCAACGTCATTACGATAGCCAGACACGCGCCAGCTCACGCCTGCCGTCAGGCCTTCAAACGCCCCTTCCCATTGCTTGCTCTCTTCTGGATCAAGATGGTCATTGCCATAGAAGCCATAGAGTTGACCCAGATTCGGGGCCTTATAGGCCGTACCATAAGAAGCAATGAAGCGGTAACCGTCCACGAACTCCCACGCTGCACTGCTTTGCCAGGTGCCATGGCGACCAAACTGAGAGTTGTCATCGCTGCGAAACGCCCCTTCCAGAGTGAAATCGCCCAGCTGCTGCAGCCCGGTCAGGTAGACGCCGGTGTTACGCAGGTCGTAGCCGTTGGTCACGTAGTTTGTACCCGGCTCGGTGCTCTGCTTCTGCCAGTCAACGCCCGCACCAATGTTCCCGTGCCCCACATCAACGGAGTTGAGCCACTGAACGTTGTACTGTTTGATTTCATCCAGCGTGGCCGTCGAATCGTAACGGCCCAAATTAGGGTCGTAGTTATAGTCTTTGCTGTGGCTATAGCTGGTGAGCAGCTGTGAATGGAATATATCCTCGTTGAAGCGTAGTCCTGCGTCCCAGGTTTGGCTATAGAGCTGGCGGGTATCGACCAGAACGTCAGGGGTAAATGAGCTGTAGTAACCGTCATAGGCCGTACGGTTGCTGTAGCCAAAGCCGCGAACAAATCCGCTCCACTGGTCTGAGAATGCGTGCTCCAGTGCGCCGTAGAGCGTTTTATTCATAAAGCCGTCGCGATCGGTCTGGGCAAGGCCACCATTGTTGCCGTCCGCAACCACATCGAAACCTTTGGTATAGGTGTAATCCCCCGCCAGCGTGACGCGCGTGCTGTCGCCCAGCGTTTGCTGGGTACTGCCGCCATAATTCTGGTAACCGTGCGACCCTACGCCGGCATTCAGCGTCGTACCGTCCTTCGCGCGAGTGGTAATAATGTTGACTACACCGCCAATCGCATCCGAGCCGTATACCGCCGAACGCGGTCCACGCACATATTCGATACGCTGCACCAGGGAGATCGGGAACTGGCTGAGATCGGACGACCCCGTGACGCCCGCCTGGTTAAGGCGGATGCCGTCAACGAGAATCAGGACGTGGCTGGAGTTGGTGCCACGGATAAAGAGAGAAGAGAGTTGCCCCATCCCGCCATTTTGCGCCGTGTCCACGCCGGGCAGGCGACGCATAACGTCCAGCACCGAGGTTGACTGCCAGCGGTCAATATCGGCACGCGTAACCACCGACGTTGCTGCCAGAATAGTTTTTTCAGGTTGTTCAAAACGATTTGCCGTCACCACCAACGAGTCAGCGCTATCCTGCGCCCAGCCCGAAAATGCCGTGACGGACAGCGCCGTCAACAGCGATACTTTTTTAATCATTGTTAAAGCATCCACAATATAAGAAGGATGCCGCAGGCCTCATCTATAGCACGCGATGATGAAACCAAATGCGACGTGATCCCGGCAGGTCTTCGGGCTAGGTGGCGTTATACGGATGAAGACTTCCCATTTTCACAGTGTCTACAGCTCTCATCCCGCCAGTCTTTACCGCTGCGCGTCAGCTCCAGATTTTCACTGGATTCCCTTTTCACTCTCAGGAGACCGGAAACAGAATGCTACAATTAGACACGTATAGATGTCCAGACAGCTATTGGCCATTAAATCTGGACATCCCCTGAACAATCCCTACAATCCCCGCGTAATTCTTTATCACTCAGGACGCATCATGACCCCAGAACACCTCCCGACAGAACAGTACGACGCGCAGCTGGCCGAGAAAGTTGTCCGCCTGCAAAGTATGATGACGCCTTTCAACGCGCCCGTTCCCGAGGTGTTCCGCTCCCCTGTCAGCCACTACCGCATGCGCGCCGAGTTCCGCATCTGGCATGACGGCGACGACCTGTACCACATCATTTTTGATCAGCAGACCAAATCACGCATTCGCGTGGACAGCTTCCCGGCAGCGAGCGAGCTTATCAACCAGCTGATGACGCTGATCATTGAAGGCGTGCGCAACAATCCGGTGCTGCGCCACAAGCTGTTCCAGATTGACTATCTGACCACGCAAAGCAATCAGGCGATTGTCTCTCTGCTGTACCACAAAGCGCTGACCGACGAATGGCGCGAGCAGGCCGAAGCCCTGCGCGATACGCTGCGTGCGCAGAACATCAACGTGCACCTGATTGGCCGCGCGACCAAAACCAAAATCATGCTGGATCAGGATTACGTCGACGAGCGTCTGCCGGTGGCAGGTAAAGAGATGGTTTACCGTCAGGTGGAAAACAGCTTCACCCAGCCGAATGCCGCGATGAACGTGCAGATGCTGGAGTGGGCGCTGAAGGCGACGGAAGGGTCTAAGGGCGATCTGCTTGAGCTGTACTGCGGTAACGGCAACTTCTCGCTGGCGCTGGCGCGTAACTTCGAACGCGTGCTGGCAACGGAAATCGCCAAGCCGTCGGTAGCGGCCGCGCAGTACAACATCGCCGCTAACCATATCGATAACGTGCAGATCATTCGCATGGCGGCAGAAGAGTTCACCCAGGCCATGAACGGTGTACGCCAGTTTAACCGCCTGGAAGGGATCGATTTGAAGAGCTACCAGTGTGAGACGATTTTTGTCGACCCGCCGCGCAGTGGCCTGGACAGCGAAACCGAGAAGATGGTGCAGGCGTATCCGCGTATTTTGTACATCTCCTGTAACCCGGAGACGCTGTGCAAGAATCTGGAAACATTAAGCCAGACGCACAAGGTTGAACGTCTGGCGCTGTTCGATCAGTTCCCGTATACACACCATATGGAGTGCGGTGTACTGCTCACGGCGAAGTAACTAGCCGGCGTTTTTGGCAGGTGGCGCTTCGCTTACCTGCCCTACTCAGACCTCATTACTCTGGCAGTTGGCTCTTGCGGCTACGCATGCGCGAGCCAATCCAGAACACCAGCGCCACGGACAGTACCGCAGGGAAGAAGTTAGAGCCGATATCCGGATACTCCGCGCGCACCACGGTGCTATACAGCAATACGCCCAGAATAAAACAGGCAGCGGCCAGCCCCGGTAACCCGACCGGCATCGTACGGTTCAGGTAACGCTGATGCAGGCAGTAGACCGTCAGCACCAGCGCAATAAGCGGGAAAATCGAAAATGGCACGATGGAGCTAAAAATAGCGGCAAACGTGCCATTAATGGATAAGCCAGCGATCAATGCCAGCAACAGCGTCCCTTTATCCTGACCTGACTGTTTCATTACTCACCTTCACTCTTCGGTTTGATGTGCCAGTTTCTCTTGTTCACGGCGATACCAGTAGTACGCGCCTTTGGAGATCATCCTGAGCTGCAATACCAGTCGCTCTTCAAGCTGCTTGCGTTGTTCAATGCTGACGTCCAGCGCTTCGGCACCCGCGCTGAACACAATCGTCACCATCGCCTCGGCCTGTGCTTCAGTAAAGGCACGCGGCATATGGTTTTCGAGTTCAAGATAGTCGGCAAGTTCCGCGATGAAGTGCTGAATTTCCCGCGCGACGGCGGCACGAAACGCTGCCGATGTGCCCGAACGCTCGCGCAGAAGCAGACGAAACGCGTTGGGGTTATTGCCGATAAATTCCATAAACGTCGACACGGAGGTGCGGATCACGCTGCCGCCTTTGGCGATACGCTGACGCGCCTGGCGCATCAGCTGGCGCAGCATCAAACCGCTCTCGTCGACCATGGTCAGGCCCAGTTCATCCACATCACGGAAGTGACGATAGAAGGACGTTGGCGCAATCCCGGCCTCGCGTGCGACTTCGCGCAGGCTCAAACTGGCAAAACTCCGCTCTGCACTCAGTTGACTGAATGCGGCTTCCACCAGCGAACGCCGGGTTTTCTCTTTTTGTTGTGCTCTTACGCCCATCACGATAGTTGAATCCTTCCAAAGGCCTGATGGCACTATACCAGAGAATAAAATTAATCTGTTTGCTCAGCTTTGTGAATGATTGTTTACGTGCGGTTTGTGCTCCACTGCCGGAAAAAAGCACAACGATAATTGGGTTACCCTGGCAATGATGTTATGATTCTGTTGCTTTTATGTATAAGAACAGGTAAGCCTTGCCATGCCACATTCCTACGATTACGACGCAATAGTTATTGGTTCCGGCCCCGGCGGCGAAGGTGCTGCTATGGGTCTGGTGAAACAGGGAGCCAGAGTAGCGGTCATCGAGCGCTACCATAATGTCGGCGGCGGTTGCACCCACTGGGGCACCATCCCATCGAAAGCCCTCCGCCACGCCGTTAGCCGCATTATCGAATTTAACCAGAACCCTCTTTACAGCGACCACTCCCGACTTCTTCGTTCCTCCTTTGCCGACATCCTGAATCACGCGGATACCGTCATTAACCAGCAGACGCGCATGCGTCAGGGCTTTTATGAGCGTAACCATTGTGAAATCCTGCAGGGCAACGCGCATTTTGTGGATGAACACACCCTGGCACTCGAATGCCACGACGGTTCGATTGAGACGATCACCGCTGAAAAATTTGTGATTGCCTGCGGTTCACGCCCTTACCATCCGGCCGACGTCGACTTCTCACACCCACGCGTCTACGACAGCGACTCCATTCTGAGCCTGCACCATGAACCCCGCCACGTCATTATCTATGGCGCAGGGGTCATCGGCTGCGAATACGCGTCGATCTTCCGCGGAATGGACGTCAAAGTTGACCTGATTAACACCCGCGATCGCCTGCTGGCGTTCCTCGATCAGGAAATGTCAGACTCCCTCTCCTACCACTTCTGGAACAGCGGCGTAGTGATTCGTCACAACGAAGAGTACGAGAAGATCGAAGGCTGCGATGACGGTGTGATCATGCACCTGAAGTCCGGTAAGAAGCTGAAAGCCGACTGCCTGCTGTACGCCAACGGCCGTACCGGCAATACCGATTCACTGCGGCTGGAAAATATCGGGCTTGAAACAGACAGCCGCGGTCAGTTGAAGGTCAACAGCATGTATCAGACCGCGCTGCCGCACGTATACGCGGTGGGCGACGTAATTGGCTACCCGAGCCTGGCCTCCGCCGCTTACGATCAGGGCCGCATTGCCGCTCAGGCGCTGGTGAAGGGTGAAGCAACGGCGCATCTGATCGAAGATATCCCGACGGGGATCTACACCATTCCGGAAATCAGTTCTGTCGGGAAAACCGAGCAGCAGCTGACGTCAATGAAGGTGCCTTACGAGGTAGGTCGTGCCCAGTTTAAACATCTGGCGCGGGCGCAGATCGTGGGGATGAGCGTAGGTACGCTGAAAATTCTGTTCCATCGCGAGACGAAAGAGATCCTCGGGATTCACTGCTTTGGTGAACGCGCGGCGGAAATCATTCATATCGGCCAGGCAATCATGGAGCAGAAAGGCGGTGGTAACACCATTGAGTACTTCGTTAACACCACCTTTAACTACCCGACCATGGCAGAAGCCTATCGGGTAGCCGCGCTGAACGGCTTAAACCGCCTGTTTTAACGCGCTGTCGAAATGGCCATCCATCGCACCGCGGATGGCCTCTGCCAGCTGCTCATAGCGGCTGCGCAGCGGTGACCCTGGGCGATACACCAGGCCGATCGTGCGACGCGGCTCCGGCTTAATGCACGGCAGGTACACCACGCCATCACGCTTACGCTCGCGTGGCACGGCCAGCGCAGGCAGCAACGTAATACCGCTTCCCGCCGCCACCATATTACGCAGCGTTTCCAGACTGGTTGCGCGGAAGTGGGTATCTTCGTCAGCTCCCGCTTCGAAGCAGAAGCCCATCGCCTGATCGCGCAGGCAGTGACCGTCTTCCAGCATCAGCAGCTTTTCCCCGGCCAGATCGGCCATCGGCACGCGATCGCGGTTCGCCCACGGGTGATCTTCATAGATCGCCAGCATCATCGGCTCATCGAACAGCGGTACTTCAATAAACGCTTCGCTCTCTTTTACCAACGCCAGAATGGCGCAGTCGAGCTTGCCGCTGTCCAGCTGCGCCAGCAGCTGATGGGTTTGCGCTTCGTGCAGATACATTTCGAGTTTCGGGAACGTCTGGTGCAGCATCGGAATGATGTGCGGTAACAGGTACGGGCCAACGGTTGGGATCAGGCCAATATGCAGCGGGCCGGACATGGCCTCTCCCTGCTGGCTTGCCATTTCCTTGAGCACTTTGACCTCGCGCAGCACGGTGCGCGCCTGATCCACCAGCAGAAGACCGGCCTGGGTGAACAGCACCTTACGGCTGGTGCGCTCCAGCAGCATCACGCCCAGCTCGTCTTCCAGCTTGCGGATCTGCCCGCTCAGCGTCGGCTGGCTGACGTGGCAGGAATCTGCCGCGCGGCGAAAGTGACGATGCTCGGCTAACGCTACCAGGTATTCAAGATCACGAATATTCATTATTCATCCTCCGTCGCCACGATAGTTCATGGCGATAGATAGCATAGCAATGAACGATTATCCCTATCAAGCATTCTGTTGAATAATACGCCACATAGACGAGGCGGCCGTGTTTGACCCTTGACGTCCCCGCACCGTCAGCGAGTTTCTCTCAAAACTCGAACAACTAAAGCCAACGTGAACTTTTGCGGACCCCGTGGTCCGCTTTTTTTTTTGCGTAAAAAAGCCCGGCGCTAAGCCAGGCTCCGTTTTACTCCCTCTCTCAGTGGGAGAGGGCCGGGGTGAGGGCACCAGCCCGCACGGTTCAAATCAGGCGGTTTTTCGCATCCGCAATTGCCTGCGCCACCTGCTTGGGCGACACGCCGCCTTTCGCCGCACGTTTATCCAGGCAGGACTGCAGCGCCAGAATCGGGTACACATCCTCCCCGATCGCCGCGCTGAATTTTTGCAGGTCGGCAAGCGCCAGATCTTCCAGCGGTTTACCCTGACGAATCGCTTCCACCACCGCTTCGCCCACAATATGGTGCGCCTCGCGGAACGGTACGCCCTTCGCGACAAGGTAGTCCGCCAGTTCGGTAGAGTTGGCATAGCCCTGCTGCGCCGCTTCCTGGCAGCGCGGACGTTTCACCTGAATGCCGTCCAGCACCAGCGCGCCCATGTGCAGACAGTCCAGCCAGGTGTCGAGCGCGTCGAACAGCCCTTCCTTGTCTTCCTGCATATCTTTGTTATACGCCAGCGGCAGCCCTTTCAGGGTCATCATCATGCCGGTCAGCGCGCCCTGCACGCGACCGCACTTGCCGCGGATCAGCTCCAGCGCGTCCGGGTTTTTCTTCTGCGGCATCAGCGATGAGCCTGAGGTCACGCGGTCAGACAGCTCAACGAAGCCCGCTTCACCGGAGTTAAAGAAGATCAGGTCTTCGGCAAAGCGCGAAAGATGCACCATCCCGATAGAGGCATTGGAGAGCAGCTCCAGCACGTGGTCACGGTCAGAGACGCTGTCCAGGCTGTTGCGGGTGGCGGAGGCAAAGCCCAGCCATCCTGCCAGCTGCTCGCGGTCGATTTCATACGCCGTACCGGCCAGCGCGCCGCTGCCCAGCGGGCTGACGTCCAGACGCTTCAGGGTATCCTGCAGACGGCTTTCGTCACGCGCCAGCATCTCAACGTAGGCCAGACACCAGTGCGCAAAGGTCACCGGCTGCGCACGCTGCAGGTGGGTATAACCCGGCATCACCGCGTCCTGATTGTTCTGCGCGGTCTCTACCAGCGCACTTTGAAGCTGACGGTTGGCCGCCAGCAGTTCGCCAACGGTCTCTTTACACCACAGCTTCAGGTCGGTGGCGACCTGGTCGTTACGGCTACGGCCGGTGTGCAGCTTTTTACCCAGCTGGCCGACCTTGTCGATCAGCTTGCCTTCCACCCAGCTGTGAATATCTTCGGCATCGCTCTGCAGGATTTGCTGCGGATCCAGACGCACCTCTTCCAGCAGGTTGTTCAGCGCCTCTTCCAGCTGCTGCTGTTCGTCTGCGGTCAGTACGCCAACGGTCACCAGCGCTTTGGACCAGGCCACAGAGCCGACAATATCCTGTTCGGCCAGGCGGTAGTCGAAGCGCAAAGAGTCGTTGAACTGTTTGAACCGCTGATCCGCTGCCTGTGTAAAACGCCCACCCCAAAGTGCCATAACATCGTTCCTTTATTCGTTAGTTCCGCCGGGTGCGCTTCGCTTACCCCGGCCTACGGTCATTCAATAAAAAACTTACGCCAGAATACGCGTGCCAATCGGCGTGCCGTTAAACAGCGCCGGGAGCTGCTCCGCGTGACGCCAGGAGGCGATATCCACCGGGCGGCCCAGCGTGCGCGCTGCATCCAGCGCGGCGTTCACTTTGACGATCATGCCGTCGGTAATAATGCCCTGAGCGATCAGCTGCTCGGCTTTGGCGGCGGTCATTTCCGCTATGCGCTGGCCTTTACCGTCGAGAATGCCGCTCACGTCGGAGAGCAGGATCAGGTCTGCGCCCAGCGTGGCCGCCAGCGCGGTTGCCGCCTGGTCCGCGTTAACGTTCATCAGCTCGCCCTCTTCGGTCACGCCGATAGAGCTCACCACCGGCAGGAAACCGCCTTCCAGCAGGGTGTTAATCAGCTTAGGCGAACCTGGCTGCGCCAGTCCAACATGGCCGAGCTCTTCGTCGAGCTGGGTCACTTTTACGCTATCACCGTCGCCCAGGTAGAGGCCAACGGACGCAATATGGTGTTTCTTCGCCCATGCCAGCAGCGTTTTGTTCGCCGTGCCCGCCAGCGCGCCGGTAATGATGTCAATCTGGTCAGCAGGCGTGACGCGCAGGCCATTTTTCTTTTTCACCGGCAGATTCAGACCTTTCATCAGCTCATCCACCACGCAGCCGCCGCCGTGCACAATCACCAGCGGACGCTGGTGCGATTCGCGATAGTTCACCAGCGCGGTAAACAGGCGCTCCAGCGCTTCTTCGCTGTCCAGCAGTACACCACCGAGTTTGATAATTAATGGGTTCATCATCACACCTTAAATAAGAGCCTGCGTTTCAGGGAAGCCGAAACGAATATTTGCACACTGCATTGCCTGTGCGGCAGCGCCTTTGAGTAAGTTATCTTCTGCGGCGACCACAATCAGATGCTCGCCCTGTACGGCAAAGCCGATATCGCAGAACGGCAGGCCAACCACGTTTTTGAGCGCCGGCACGCCTTTGTCGTACAGACGCACCAGCGGTTTATCCGCATACGCCTGCGTGAAGGCCTCGCTCACCTGCGCTTTGGTCACGCCCGACTTCAGGCGACAGGTGATGGTTTCGAGGATCCCGCGCGGGAAGCTGCCCAGGTGCGGGGTAAAAATGACGTCCGCGCCCAGATGGGTGGTGATTTCAGGGTGATGACGGTGATTAAACACGCCATACGGCTGAAGGCTCACTTCGCAGAAGCTGTTGGAGATAGCGGCCTTGCGCCCCGCACCGCTCACGCCGCTGGTGGCGTTGATCACCGGCCACTGGCTCAGATCCAGCAGACCGGCGTCGATCAGCGGCTTCAGGGAGAGCTGCGCCGCCGTCGGGTAGCAGCCCGGAACGGCAATCAGGTCCGCTTCTTTCAGTTTATCCGCACTCCACTCCGCCAGGCCGTACACCGCTTTTTCAAGCAGATCCGGATGCTGATGAGTGAAGCCGTAATATTTTTCGTAGAACGCGCCGTCGTTAACGCGGAACGCGCCGGAGAGGTCAAACACCACGCAGCCGGCCGCCAGGAACTGCGGCGCAAGGTCGTGGCTGACCTCGTGCGCGGTGGCTAAAAACACCACGTCGACGCCGTCGGTAAACTCGCTGATGTCAGACATCGGCTGCAGCGGCAGATCGACCATGCCCTTAAGCTGCGGATGCAAATCGGAAATTAACTTTCCTGCATCATTGCTTTGCGCTGACACGGTCAAAGCGGTTATGGTCATATGAGGGTGGCGATTTACGTAGCTTACAAGCTCTGCGCCCGCATAACCGCTAGCGCCTACAATCAGCGTATTCAACATCGGGTTCCTTTATGCTCAACGTTAATGTATTTTTATTCACATTTATTGCATGAATATTGATACTATCACGACCTAAGGTGTGTCAACAATGAAAATGAACTTACCGCCATTTATCGAGATCTACCGCGCCCTGATTGCCACACCGTCCATCAGTGCGACCGAAGAAGCGCTGGATCAGAGCAATGAGTCTTTAATCAATCTGCTGGCGGGTTGGTTTAGCGATCTTGGGTTTAACGTTGAGGTTCAGCCCGTCCCCGGAACCCGCCACAAATTTAACCTGCTCGCCAGCACCGGAACCGGCGCGGGCGGCCTGCTGCTGGCCGGCCATACCGACACCGTACCGTTTGACGATGGCCGCTGGACGCGCGATCCGTTCACCCTGACCGAGCATGACAACAAGCTCTACGGTCTGGGCACCGCCGACATGAAAGGCTTCTTCGCCTTTATCCTCGACGCGCTGCGTGACGTGGACGTGACGAAGCTGAAAAAACCGCTCTACATTCTGGCAACCGCCGATGAAGAGACCAGCATGGCGGGCGCACGTTATTTCTCTGAAAACACGTCGATTCGTCCGGACTGCGCGATCATCGGTGAACCGACCTCTCTGCAGCCGATTCGTGCGCACAAAGGCCATATTTCTACCGCGGTGCGCGTGCTGGGCCAGTCCGGTCACTCCAGCGATCCGGCGCGCGGCGTGAACGCCATTGAGCTGATGCACGACGCCATTGGCCGCATTATGACCCTGCGCGACGACCTGAAAGAGCGGTATCACTACGAGGCATTCACCGTGCCGTATCCGACGCTGAACCTCGGTAGCCTGCACGGCGGCGATGCGTCCAACCGCATCTGCGCCTGCTGCGAACTGCATATGGATATCCGTCCGCTGCCGGGCATGACGCTGAGCGATCTGGATGGCCTGCTGAATGAAGCGCTGGCCCCGGTGAGCGAGCGCTGGCCGGGACGCCTGACGGTCTCCGAACTGCATCCGCCAATCCCGGGCTACGAATGCCCGCCAGACCATCAGCTGGTTCAGGTGGTGGAAAAACTGCTCGGCGAGAAAACCGACGTGGTGAACTACTGCACCGAAGCGCCTTTTATTCAAACGCTTTGCCCGACGCTGGTCCTCGGCCCTGGCTCCATTAATCAGGCCCACCAGCCGGATGAATATCTGGAAACTCGCTTCATCAAGCCCACCCGCGAGCTGATTACCCAGGTTGTGCATCACTTCTGCTGGCATTAAAACCGCACCGAAAAGTCCCCTCTCCCTGTGGGAGAGGGTTAGGGTGAGGGCAACAAATCGCATGATCACCGTCACATTTCCATAAGCATCTCTTATCTGACGCAATGCGAATTAAATTTCGTAAATTGCCCGCATTTATTCGTTTGCTGAACCGTTTTCGCAGCAATTGACGACGGGGGTTTTACGTGGCTTTATAAAGGGAGATGACAAAATAATGTCCAGAAGATTTTCGCCTGGGCATAAACAAAAATGATGGGGTGACTGGGTTTTTATGAACGAACAATATTCCGCGTTGCGTAGTAATGTCAGCATGCTCGGCAAAGTGCTTGGAGATACCATCAAAGACGCGCTGGGGGAGAACATCCTCGACCGCGTTGAAACCATCCGCAAGCTGTCCAAATCTTCCCGTGCCGGTAACGAGGCCAGTCGTCAGGAGCTGCTCACCACCTTGCAGAACCTCTCTAACGATGAGCTGCTGCCCGTTGCCCGCGCCTTCAGCCAGTTCCTGAACCTGGCAAACACCGCTGAGCAATACCACAGCATTTCGCCAAACGGCGAAGCGGCCAGCAACCCGGAAGTCATTGCCCGCACCCTTCGTAAACTGAAAGACCAGCCAGACCTCAACGAAGCCACCATCAAAAAAGCGGTGGAGTCCCTTTCGCTGGAGCTGGTGCTGACCGCACACCCAACCGAAATCACCCGTCGTACGCTGATCCACAAGATGGTGGAAGTAAACAGCTGCCTGAAGCAGCTGGATAACAAAGACATTGCCGACTACGAGCGCAACCAGCTGATGCGCCGTCTGCGCCAGCTGATTGCCCAGTCCTGGCATACCGATGAAATTCGTAAGCATCGCCCAAGCCCGGTCGACGAAGCCAAATGGGGCTTTGCGGTGGTGGAAAACAGCCTGTGGGAAGGGGTACCAAACTACCTGCGCGAGCTGAACGAACAGCTGGAAGAAAACCTGGGCTATCGTCTGCCGGTAGACTTTGTGCCGGTGCGCTTCACCTCCTGGATGGGCGGCGACCGCGACGGCAACCCGAACGTGACCGCGGAAATCACCCGTCACGTCCTGCTGCTGAGCCGCTGGAAAGCGACCGACCTGTTCCTGAAAGATATTCAGGTGCTGATCTCCGAGCTGTCGATGGTTGAAGCGACGCCGGAACTGCGCGCGCTGGCCGGTGAAGAAGGTGCCAGCGAGCCGTACCGTTTCCTGATGAAAAAGCTGCGCGGTCAGCTGATGGCCACCCAGGCGTGGCTGGAAGCGCGCCTTAAAGGCCAGCGCCTGCCGAAGCCGGAAGGTCTGCTGAGCCAGAACGAACAGCTCTGGGAGCCGCTGTACGCCTGCTATAAATCACTCCAGGCCTGTGGCATGGGCATCATCGCCAACGGCGAACTGCTTGATACCCTGCGCCGCGTGAAGTGTTTCGGCGTACCGCTGGTGCGTATCGACGTGCGTCAGGAAAGTACCCGTCATACCGAAGCGCTGGGCGAGCTGACCCGCTATCTCGGCATCGGCGACTATGAAAGCTGGTCAGAAGCCGACAAGCAGGCGTTCCTGATCCGCGAATTGAACTCCAAGCGCCCTCTGCTGCCGCGCAACTGGGAGCCAAGCAACGACACCCGCGAGGTGCTCAACACCTGTAAAGCGATCGTCGATGCGCCGAAAGGATCGGTGGCCGCCTACGTGATCTCCATGGCGAAAACCCCGTCCGACGTGCTGGGCGTTCATCTTCTGCTGAAAGAAGCGGGCATCGACTACGCCCTGCCAGTCGCCCCGCTGTTTGAGACCCTCGACGACCTGAACAACGCCAACGACGTCATGACCCAGCTGCTTAACATCGACTGGTATCGCGGCTTTATTCAGGGCAAGCAGATGGTAATGATTGGCTATTCCGACTCCGCGAAAGATGCGGGCGTGATGGCGGCGTCCTGGGCGCAGTATCAGGCTCAGGATGCGCTGATCAAAACCTGCGAGAAAGCCGGTATCGAGCTTACCCTGTTCCACGGTCGCGGCGGCTCCATTGGCCGCGGTGGCGCGCCTGCTCACGCGGCGCTGCTCTCTCAACCGCCGGGAAGCCTGAAAGGCGGCCTGCGCGTGACCGAGCAGGGCGAGATGATCCGCTTCAAGTATGGCCTGCCGGAAGTGACCATCAGCAGCCTGTCGCTCTATACCAGCGCGATCCTGGAAGCGAACCTGCTGCCACCGCCGGAGCCAAAAGAATCCTGGTGCCGCATCATGGACGAGCTGTCAGACATCTCCTGCGATCTGTACCGCGGCTACGTGCGTGAAAACAAAGATTTTGTCCCTTACTTCCGCTCGGCCACGCCTGAACAGGAGCTGGGTAAACTGCCGCTGGGCTCGCGTCCTGCAAAGCGTCGCCCGACCGGTGGCGTTGAATCCCTGCGCGCCATTCCATGGATCTTCGCCTGGACGCAGAACCGCCTGATGCTGCCCGCCTGGCTGGGTGCCGGTGCCGCGCTGCAAAAAGTGGTGGAAGACGGTAAACAGAACGAACTGGAAACCATGTGCCGCGACTGGCCCTTCTTCTCTACCCGTCTTGGCATGCTGGAGATGGTCTTCTCGAAGGCCGACCTGTGGCTGGCGGAATACTACGACCAGCGGCTGGTGAAACCAGAGCTGTGGGCGTTGGGTAAAGAACTGCGCGAACTGCTGGAAGGCGACATCAAAGTGGTGCTGGACATCGCCAACGACTCGCACCTGATGGCGGACCTGCCGTGGATTGCCGAGTCTATCCAGCTGCGTAACATCTACACCGACCCGCTGAACGTTTTACAGGCTGAACTGCTGCACCGTTCCCGCCTGGCGGAAGAGGAAGGTAAAGAGCCGGATCCTCGCGTTGAACAGGCGCTGATGGTGACGATTGCGGGCGTTGCGGCGGGTATGCGTAACACTGGGTAATGCTTTATGCCGGGCAGGCGTTTTTAGCGCCGCCCGGCACGTTTCGGTAGTCTTCTCATGTATTCCGATATCACCCGAATTTTGGCTGACCTGGTGAACCGTACGTTACCGCTGGGCCAGATTCATTTCTCAGCGCTGGCTGAACAGCATCCCCGAACATCTCCCTGCCTCGTCATTAGCCTTGCTCCCCCCTGTGAGGCGATATTTTCATCCTTTGGACACATCACGCTTCCACCGCCTAACGCCCTGAGCATACATTTCGGTAAGCAGCAGCTGACTCTCGATTTACAGCGTGACAACGCGCTTTTGCAGCAGCTGCAGGTTCCCCGGCGTGGCCCGCGAACGGGTGCTTTTCTTCTGCAAGCGCTCACCGAATTGCAGATGCAGCCAGACGAGCAAGACACAGCCATGCTGGTGGTATTAAGCTTGCTCAGCCACTGCCGGGATCTGCTTGGCAGTGACATCCACACCGCTAACCGTAGCCGGGCGCTATTCGAAGCCATTCGTAGCTATATCGAAGAAAATTACGCCTCTTCGTTAACGCGCGAATCCGTGGCACAGGCGTTCTACATCTCGCCGAACTACCTTTCCCATCTCTTTCAGAAGATCGGCCATGTGGGGTTCAACGAGTATCTGACGCAAACGCGGCTGGAACATGCGCGCCAGCTGCTGAAAGGCTACGATCTCAAAATTAAAGATATTGCCGCACGCTGCGGATTTCCTGACAGCAACTACTTTTGTCGCCTCTTTCGCAAGCACACCGAGCGTTCCCCTTCCGAATATCGTCGCCAGTATCACAGCCACCTTATCGCCAAAAAATAGCATTGTGATCGCTATCGCACTTCGCTAAGGACATTACATTTGTCCAGTATTTGGCAAAATTGACCTGTATCCGCCGCACTCAGCCGGGCCTTATCCTTTATTCAACCTTTCTGACTTAAGGAAAAATAATGGAACTGTATCTGGATACCGCGAACGTGGCGGAAGTGGAACGCCTTGCCCGCGTCTTCCCCATCGCGGGCGTCACCACCAACCCAAGCATCATTGCCGCCAGCCGTGAATCCATCTGGGACGTGCTGCCGCGGCTGCAAAAAGCCGTCGGGCCGGAGGGTACGCTGTTTGCTCAAACCATGAGCCGCGACGCCGAAGGCATGGTGGCGGAGGCCAAACGCCTGAGTAACGCCATCCCGGGTATTGTGGTGAAAATTCCGGTCACCGCGCAGGGGCTTATCGCCATTAAAGGGCTGAAAAGAGAGGGTATTACCACGCTGGGCACCGCCGTTTACAGCGCCGCTCAGGGTTTACTGGCCGCGCTGGCAGGCGCGAAATACGTTGCGCCGTACGTCAACCGCGTCGACGCACAGGGCGGCGACGGTATTGGCATGGTACAGGAACTGCAGTCCCTGCTGGAACTGCATGCGTCGGAAAGCATGGTGCTGGCTGCCAGCTTTAAAACACCGCGTCAGGCGCTGGACTGCCTGCTGGCCGGATGCGAGGCAATCACGCTCCCCTTAGACGTAGCGCAACAAATGCTCGGTACCCCAGCGGTAGAGTCGGCCATAGAAAAGTTCGAGCAGGACTGGAAAAACGCGTTTGGTAACCTCAATCTCTAAGGGAGAACTGTTATGGACCGTATCATTCAATCGCCGGGGAAATATATCCAGGGCGCGGATGTGCTGACCCGTCTCGGCGACTATCTGAAACCCCTGGCAAACCGCTGGCTGATCGTCGGTGATAAGTTTGTGCTGGGTTTTGCCGAAGACACCCTGCGCCAGAGTTTTAAAAAAGCCGAACTGCATGCCGAAATCGCGCCGTTTGGCGGCGAATGTTCGCAAAATGAAATCGATCGCCTGAAAAAGTTGGCCGACAGCGCCGACTGCCTGGCAGTACTGGGGATTGGTGGCGGTAAAACGCTTGATACCGCGAAAGCGCTGGCTCACTTTATGGACGTGCCGGTCGCCATTGCGCCGACTATCGCTTCCACCGACGCGCCGTGCAGTGCCCTTTCCGTTATTTACACCGACAGCGGCGAGTTCGATCGCTACCTGATGCTGCCGCACAACCCGAACATGGTCATTGTGGATACGAAAGTGGTAGCAGGTGCGCCTGCACGTCTGCTGGCCGCCGGGATTGGCGACGCGCTGGCGACCTGGTTTGAAGCACGCGCCTGCTCGCGCAGCGGCGCGACCACCATGGCCGGGGGTAAATGCACACAGGCGGCATTAGCGCTCGCCGAGCTGTGCTACAACACGTTGGTTGAAGAGGGTGAAAAAGCGATGCTGGCGGCGGAACAGCATGTGGTAACGCCTGCGCTGGAACGCATTATCGAAGCTAACACCTATCTCAGCGGCGTCGGCTTTGAAAGTGGCGGGCTTGCGGCTGCACACGCTATTCATAACGGCATGACGGCGGTGCCGGACGCGCATCACTTCTATCATGGGGAAAAAGTGGCGTTTGGTACGCTGACGCAGCTGGTGCTGGAAAACGCGCCGGTAGAAGAAATTGAGACCGTCGCGGCGCTTTGCCACAGCGTAGGGCTGCCGATCACCCTGGCACAGCTGAACATCAAAGAGGATATTCCGGCCAAAATGCGTCTGATTGCCGAAGCCTCTTGTGCGGAAGGAGAAACGATCCACAACATGCCGGGGGGCGTCACGCCGGATCAGGTGTATGCGGCGCTGCTGGTGGCAGACCAGTATGGGCAGCGATTCCTGCAGGAGTGGGAGTAATAAAAAAGCCGGGTGGCGCTGCGCTTACCCGGCCTACATGGCACTTTAATTTGTAGGCCGGGTAAGGCGTAGCCGCCACCCGGCACAATGGCTACTTCACGTCAAACCGATCCAAATCCATCACCTTCGCCCATGCGGCAACGAAGTCACGGACAAACTTCTCGTGTGCGTCGCTGCTGGCATAAACTTCGGCCAGCGCGCGCAGGACGGCGTTAGAACCGAAGACCAGGTCGGCGCGGGTAGCGGTGTATTTCACTTCACCGCTGGCGCGATCGCTACCGGCAAACAGCTCGTTTGAATCGTCGGTCGCTTTCCACTGCGTGTTCATGTCCAGCAGATTCACGAAGAAATCATTGCTCAGCACGCCTTCGCGGTTGGTGAACACGCCGTTCTTACTGCCATCAAAGTTCGTGCCCAGCACGCGCAGGCCGCCGATCAGCACCGTCAGCTCAGGTGCGGTCAGGGTCAGTTGCTGGGCCTTATCAATCAGCAATGATTCCGTCGTGGACACATCCACCTGCGCACGGTAGTTGCGGAAGCCGTCGGCAATCGGTTCGAGCAGGTTAAACATCTCGATATCCGTCTGATCCTGACGTGCATCCACACGGCCCGGCGTGAACGGCACGTTGACGTAAACGCCCGCGGCTTTCGCCGCCTGCTCAACGCCCACAACGCCCGCCAGCACGATGATATCCGCCAGCGAGGCTTTATTGGTGGTGCGCTGAATAGCTTCCAGAGCCGGTAACGCACGTACCGCCGCGGCGTTCACATCCCAGTCGCGCTGAGGCGCCAGCGCCAGACGCGCGCCGTTGGCGCCGCCGCGCTTGTCGCCACCGCGGAAGGTCGATGCAGACGCCCATGCCACTGAAACCAGCTCGCTCACGGAGAGGCCAGAGGCCGCGATTTCCGCTTTCAGGCTTTCAATGTCTTCCTGCGTCGGATGGAACACCGGCTGAGGCAGCGGATCCTGCCAAATCAGATCTTCTTTCGGCACTTCCGGGCCGATGTACCGCGCTTTTGGCCCCATATCACGGTGGGTCAGTTTGAACCACGCGCGCGCGAAGGCTTCGTTAAAGGCCTGCGGATCGTTCAGGAAGCGACGGGAAATTTTCTCGAATTCCGGGTCAAAGCGCAGCGTCAGGTCGGTGACCAGCATGGTTGGCTTGCGTTTTTTCGACGGGTCGAACGGGTCAGGCATAATCTCTGGCGCATCCACGGCTTCAAACTGAATCGCGCCTGCCGGGCTGCGGGTCTGCACCCATTCGTACTTGAACAGGTTCTCAAAGAAGTAGTTACTCCACTGGGTCGGAGTTTGCGACCAGATGACTTCCAGCCCGGAGGTGATGGCGTCAGCGCCAATACCGGTGCCGTGCGTGCTGGCCCAGCCTAAGCCCTGCGCTTCAATCGGCGAGGCTTCCGGATCGGTACCTACGTGCGTGGCTTCACCCGCGCCGTGGGTTTTACCGAGCGTATGGCCGCCGGCAATCAGCGCGACGGTCTCTTCGTCGTTCATACCCATGTTGCCAAAGGTGGCGCGGATTGCCGCAGCCGCAGACAGCGGTTCACCGCTGGCGTTTGGCCCTTCCGGGTTCACGTAAATCAGCCCCATTTCGGTGGCCGCCAGCGGGCGCTTCGCCAGTGCTTCCGGGTCACGGTGGGTCAGCCAGGCTTTTTCATCACCCCAGTTCACGTCCAGATCCGGTTCCCAGACGTCTTCACGACCGGCGCCAAAACCAAAGGTGCGGAAGCCGGAGTTCTCCAGCGCCACGTTACCCGCGAGAATAAACAGGTCGGCCCAGGAGATTTTTTGTCCGTATTTTTGCTTGATTGGCCACAGCAGGCGGCGCGCTTTATCCAGGCTGACGTTATCAGGCCAGGAGTTCAGCGGCGCAAAGCGCTGTTGGCCGCGTCCGGCGCCGCCGCGTCCGTCAACGGAGCGGTAAGTACCTGCCCCGTGCCAGGCCATGCGAATAAACAGACCCGCGTAGCTGCCCCAGTCGGCAGGCCACCACGGCTGTGAATCGGTTAACAGGGCTTTGAGATCGCCCTTGAGGGCGGAATAGTCGAGCTTGCTGAATTCTTTGCGGTAGTCGAAGTCTTCACCCAGAGGGTTCGAACGGTTGGAATGTTGGTTTAGAAGATCGATGCGGAGTTGTTTAGGCCACCACTCTTTGCTGCCGGTACCTGCGCCCGCGCTGTGATCGACGCCGCCCTGATGGAACGGACATTTGCCGGCGGATGCCGCGTTATTGGTCTCGTCTGACGTGCTCATCGCTATGCTCCCTTTACAGTGATACCGTTACGATATACACCACTAGCAATAAGATATAGTTGAATTAATCCACAGATTCGATAGTTAATACCTTTTAACTTTTTATCTGATTAAAAAGCCCTCATAAAGTGAGGGCTTTTTGCTGATTACGCTGGACGAACGCCCAGCGTATGACAAATGGCGTAGCTCATCTCCGCGCGGTTAAGCGTGTAGAAGTGGAAGTCTTTCACCCCTTCGCGGCTTAAGATCTTAACCATGTCCATCGCGATATTGGCCCCCACCAGCTTGCGGGTTTCCGCGTCATCGTCCAGCCCTTCGTACATTTTGGACATCCACAGCGGAATGCGAACGTTGGTCATATCGGCGAACTTCTTCGCCTGTTTGAAGTTAGAGACTGGCAGAATGCCCGGGATAATTTCGACGTCGATACCTGCCGAGACGCAGCGGTCGCGGAAGCGCAGATAGCTTTCCACGTCAAAGAAGAACTGGGTGATGGCGCGGTTGGCACCGGCCTCCACCTTACGCTTCAGGTTAAGCAAATCCGCCTGGGCGCTTTTCGCTTCCGGGTGGACTTCAGGGTAGGCGGCCACGGAAATATCAAAATCAGCAACGTCTTTCAGCAGCGCGACCAGATCGGTAGCGTACATGTCCGGCTTGCCGCTTCCCGGCGGCAGATCGCCACGCAGGGCAACGATATGGCGAATCCCGTTGTTCCAGTAGTCCTGGGCAATGGCGCGCAGCTCATCGCGGGTGGCGTCAATACAGGTCAGATGCGGCGCTGCTTCCAGACCAGTACGATCTTTGATGCCTTTAATAATGCTGTGCGTGCGGTCACGCTCGCCGGAGTTGGCGCCGTAGGTCACGGAGACAAACTTCGGCTTCAGGCTGCTCAGGCGATCGATAGAGCTCCACAAGGTTTGCTCCATTTCACTGGTGCGCGGCGGGAAAAATTCAAAAGAGACGTTAATCTGGCCGTTTACTTCGGCCAGGCTCTGATTCAGTGCTTCCCGCTGGTTGGCGTGAAAAAAGCTCATACCTTACCTCTATCTTTCGCGTGTCATTGTCTGTTGTGTTGTGAACTTCTATACGTTTAGACGTCCAGATGTAAAAATGACGGAAAAGCGGCGTGACGTCAACAGAAATAATCACAATAACGGTGAGGTTTGCTCAGGGAAAATGAGGGAAATTCATGATGGGGGTGAGCGCGGTCTGATGCCCTCACCCTAACCCTCTCCCACAGGGAGAGGGAAATTCACTTTTTACAGCAGCTTAGCCAGACGGTTAATATCGGACTGGATAGCCCCAGCGGTGACGTCGCGCCCCGCGCCCGGGCCGCGGATCACCAGCGGGTTATCGCGGTACCAGCGGCTTTCAATGGCGAAGACGTTATCGCACGGCAGCAGGGCCGCCAGCGGATGGTCAGGACGCACCGCCTCGACACCCACACGCGCCTTACCGTTCGCCTCGAAACGCGCCACGTAGCGCAGCACCAGCCCCATCTCGTTTGCCGCTTCCAGACGCTGCACCATCTGGTCATTCAGCTCGTCGCCGTTTTCGAAGAAGTGGTCAACAGAACCTTCTTCGCAGCCCGCAGGCACCAGCGACTCGACGCGGACGGAATCCGGTTCGATGTCATAACCGGCTTCACGCGCCAGGATCACCAGCTTGCGCATCACGTCTTTACCGGAGAGGTCAACGCGCGGATCGGGCTCGGTTAAGCCCTGCTGCCACGCCTGATCCACCAGGTCGGTGAACGGTACGGTGCCGTCAAACTGCAGGAACAGCCAGGAGAGCGTGCCGGAGAAGATCCCGCTTAGCGCCAGAATGCTGTCGCCGCTTTCAATCAGGTCACGCACGGTATGGTTAACCGGCAGGCCCGCGCCAACGGTGGCATTATAGAGCCAGTGGCGGCCCGTTTTTTCGAACGCGTCATGGATCTGACGGTATTTATCGGTGCTGCTCGCCCCCGCCAGCTTGTTGGCGCTGATGACGTGGAAACCGTGGCTGGCGAAATCCAGATACTGATCGGCAAGCTGTTCGCTGGCGGTGACGTCCAGCACCACCAGATCGTCATACGGGTGCGCGCGCATCCACAGGAACAGCGACTCTTCATCCTGCTCAACCGCTTCATCGTTAAAGAAGGCAAGCGCCCGGCTGGCGTCCAGCCCTTCGTAGTTCAGCAAGCTGCGGCGGCTATCCACCACGCCGGCAAGAATAAATTCAAACCCGGTACGCGCCGAAAGCGTGACCTGTTCGCGGGCGAACAGCTCCAGCCAGCGGGAACCGATGTTACCCTTACCAAACAGCACCAGGCCGATGCGTTTTTCCGCGCGGAACAGCGAGGTGTGCAGACCCTGAATCAGGCTTTCGGTTGGGCCTTTACGCAGCACGGCGACCAGGCTGATGCCCTCTTCCGACTGCCAGGTGAACTCCACCGGCTGGCCCTTCAGCTGCTGCCAGAAACGGTGGCAGTGCAGCGGGTTACGGGTGACGCCCGCGCCGACCATCGCCACCAGCGCCAGCCCCTGACGCAGGCGAAGCTCGCCCGGCAGGCCCGCTTCGTCGAGAATTTTCAGCGCGCTGTCCGCCACTTCGGCGGTATAGCAGAACTGCAGCAGCTGACGATCGTTATGCACGCCAACGGCCAGCGGACGCACCTGGGCGCGTTTCAGGATCGTGTCGATATCTTTATGCGCCAGCCTGAAGTCCTGACCCGCAGGCACCTGGAACTCGATCAGGCAGATGTCGTCGTGGCTGGTGACGATGCGCGCGCCCGTGCCGGACGCCAGCACGCGCTCAATGCGGGTAGACCCCTGATCCGGCGTATAGCTACAGCGCAGCTGCAGGTCAATATCGCTGCCGGAAACCGGCTGCAGCGTACGGGCGTGCAGAACCGGTGCCGCCAGACGCGCCAGCTCGCTCGCTTCGTCGAGACGCAGCAGCGGAAGCAGGCAGGCATCTTTCACTTTACGCGGGTCCGCGCTGTAGACACCGGCCACGTCGCTCCAGATGGTAACGCGGGACACGCCCGCCAGGGCACCGATCTGCGTTGCCGAGTAGTCCGAGCCGTTACGGCCCAGCAGCACGGTTTCACCGGCGTTGCTGCGGCTGATAAAGCCGGTGACGACAATACGTTTGCCCGGATGCTGCACCAGCAGCTGTTGCAGCAGCGGATAGGACAACCCTTCGTCCACCTGCGGCTGCGCGGCGCGTTCCGCACGCAGGAAATCACGCGCGTCGAGCCAGGCCGCGTCTACGCCCAGGTGTTGCAGTACGGCGGCCATCAGGCGCGCGGACCACACTTCACCGTGGCCCACCACTTCGGCATACACCGCGTCGGTAATCCCGCTGTCCAGCAGGGCAGCCAGACGCTCAAGGTCATGCGTGAAGGCGCTGATCAGCCCGTCCGCCACGTCCGCAGGCAGCAGGCCGGCAATCAGCTCGCTCTGGTAACGACGTAAGGACTGTTGCACCTGATGCGCAGAAAGGCGATCGGTCTGGCTCAGTTTCAGCCAGCTAATCAACTGGTTGGTGGTGCTGCCCGCCGCCGAGACAACCATCATGTCACCCGGCTGTGAATATTCGGTCATGATCCCTGCGACGCGCAGATAACATTTCACATCAGCAAGACTACTACCACCAAACTTGTGCAGCTGACGACCCTTCGCCCCTGCCTGCGCTATCACACTCATGATTACCCCTTGGCTGCGACCCGGAAGCCATTTTCCAGATCGGCAATTAAATCTTCAGAATCTTCAATACCGGTCGAGATACGCAGCAGCGTCTCGGAAATCCCGGCGGCGGCACGTGCTTCCGGTGCCATACCTGCGTGTGTCATGGTCGCGGCGTGGGAGATCAAGCTTTCAACCCCACCTAAGGATTCCGCCAGCGTAAACAATGACAGCCCGCTCAGGAAGCGACGCAGCGTTTGCTCGTCACCGTCCAGTTCAAAACTTAACATCGCGCCAAACCCCTTCTGCTGGCGCGCGGCAATCTCATGCCCCTGGTTTTCCGGCAGCGACGGGTGATAAAGCTTCTTCACCAGCGGCTGGGTTTTCAGGAAATCGACAATCGCCTGGGCATTACGCTGCGCCACGTCCATGCGCGGCGACAGCGTGCGGATGCCGCGCAACAGCAGGTAGCTGTCGAACGCGCCCGCGGTGACGCCGATGTTATTAGCCCACCATGCCAGTTCCGTGACAACGTCGGGATCTTTTGCAATCACCACGCCCGCCACCACGTCAGAATGGCCGTTCAGATATTTAGTGCATGAATGCAATACCAGATCCGCACCCAGTGCTAACGGGTTCTGAAGGGCCGGGCTGAGGAAGGTATTATCCACTACACTTATCGCTCCCGCATCCCTTGCGAGCTGACAAATTTTCGCAATGTCGACAACGCGCAACAATGGGTTGCTTGGACTTTCCACCAGAACCAGCTTCGGCTTCTCTGCCAGCGCCTGTTTCAGCGCCTGTTCGTCGTTTTGATCGACAAACAGCACGCGGTAGCAGCCGCGCTTTGCCAGGCTGTCAAACAGACGATAGCTGCCGCCGTAACAGTCGTGCGGCGCAACCAGCAGATCGCCAGGCTTCAGGAACACCGTGGTCACCAGGTGAATGGCAGACATACCGGTATTGGTTAATACCGCACCCGCGCCGCCTTCCAGTTCCGCCAGCGCGCGCTGGGTTACATCACGCGTAGGGTTGCCGCGACGCGAGTAGTCATGCGCGCGCGGTTCATTAAATCCGGTGAAATTGTAGGTGCTGGAAAGATGAATGGGCGGGACAACGCAGCCGTACTGCTCGTCATCATTTAATCCGCTACGCACTGCGATCGTGGCCTGTTTACGCGTCATGGTGAGGGCTTCCTGGCGAATGAGGTGAAAAGTCAGCCACCAGAGTAAACATTGAAAGTATGGACGTCAATACATCTGGACATCTAAACTTCTTTGCGTATAGATTGAGCAATGCGCAAATAGCCGTTAAAATTATATGCTTTAGTGCACGCTGCAGCGGCAATATCCGTGCCACGGTATCGTCTCTACGGTAAACTACGCAAGATTACGGTTCAAAACGGGCAGTGACCGGTTTGCACCTTTAGATTAATGACTGAGAGGATTAAAGGTATCTCATGGCTGAATGGAGCGGCGAATATATCAGCCCATACGCTGAGCACGGTAAGAAGAGTGAGCAAGTAAAGAAAATTACGGTTTCCATTCCTCTGAAGGTGTTGAAGATCCTCACCGATGAACGTACGCGTCGTCAGGTGAACAACCTGCGTCACGCGACCAACAGCGAACTGCTGTGCGAAGCGTTCCTGCATGCGTTTACCGGCCAACCGTTGCCGAACGATGACGATCTGCGCAAAGAGCGTAGCGACGAAATCCCGGAAGAGGCGAAGGTGATCATGCGTGAACTGGGTATTGACCCGGAGACGTGGGAATACTGAGAAGCGGATACAAAAAAGGCACCTTGCGGTGCCTTTTTTTCGGGAAACTTATTTAGCGCCCGGGATGCTGAAACGCTTGTTGAAGCGGTCAACACGGCCACCGGTTGCAACATCACGCTGCTTACCAGTGTAGAACGGGTGGCATTTGCCGCACACGTCCAGGTTCAGATCGTGACCCACGGTAGAGCGGATCTGGATAGAGTTACCGCAAGAGCAGTTTGCAGTAATCATTTCGTATTTCGGGTGAATATCTTTTTTCATGGGAGAACCTCAGTTAAGGCCGCGTCGCTCTTCCAGCCCTAACGCCAGACACCACGCGATGTTGAATGTAAGTTCTTTGGCGTAAAGTACACCAAAGGCGGCGAATCATACAGAATTTAACCAACGTATGCAAACTGATCCGCACGCCGCTTTTACTAATGTGTATACTAACGCGCCACTTTTCAAGTCAGGAAGATTCGATGCTCGTCGCTCACGTTGCCCTGCCCGTTCCGCTTCCCCGCACCTTTGACTACCTGCTGCCCGACAGCATGAGCGCCAAAGCGGGCTGTCGCGTGACCGTGCCGTTTGGCAAACAGCAGCGCGTGGGGATCGTCGTCTCCGTCAGCGATACAAGCGAATTGCCCCTCAATGAACTGAAATCGGTGGTTGAGGTGCTGGACAGCGAGCCTGTTTACTCCACCAGCACCTGGCGACTGCTGCTGTGGGCGGCAGATTATTATCATCACCCGATTGGCGACGTCCTGTTCCACGCCCTGCCGATCCTGCTGCGCCAGGGCAAGAGCGCCAGCCACGCCCCGATGTGGTACTGGTTTGCCACCGAACAGGGGCAGGCCGTGGACATCAACAGCCTGAAGCGTTCGCAGAAACAGCAGCAGGCGCTGGCGGCGCTGCGTCAGGGAAAAATCTGGCGGCACCAGGTCGACGAGCTTGAGGTCAGCGAAACGGCGCTACAGGCATTAAGAAAGAAAGGGTTGAGCGAGCTGGCCAGCGAAGCGCCCGCCCTTCACGACTGGCGCGACGGCTTCTCCGTCTCGGGCGATCGCCTGCGTCTGAATACCGAGCAGGCTACCGCGGTAGGCGCCATTCATAGCGCCTCGGACCACTTTTCCGCCTGGCTGCTGGCGGGCGTGACGGGCTCCGGCAAGACCGAAGTCTATCTGAGCGTGCTGGAAAACGTGCTCGCGCAGGGCAAACAGGCGCTGGTGATGGTGCCGGAAATCGGCCTGACGCCGCAAACCATCGCCCGCTTCCGCGAGCGCTTTAACGCGCCCGTTGAGGTGCTGCACTCCGGGCTGAACGACAGCGAGCGCCTCAGCGCCTGGCTGAAAGCGAAAAACGGCGAAGCGGCGATTGTGATCGGCACCCGCTCGTCGCTGTTTACGCCGTTTAAAAACCTCGGCGTTATCGTCATCGACGAAGAGCACGACAGCTCCTATAAACAGCAGGAAGGCTGGCGCTATCACGCCCGCGATCTGGCGGTCTACCGTGCGCACAGCGAGCAAATCCCTATTATTCTCGGATCCGCCACGCCTGCGCTCGAAACGCTGCACAACGTGCGCCAGCGTAAATATCACATGCTGCGCCTGACGCGCCGCGCGGGGAATGCCCGCCCGGCCATTCAGCACGTGCTGGATCTCAAAGGCCAGCAGGTGCAGGCCGGCTTAGCGCCCGCCTTGATTTCCCGCATGCGCCAGCATTTGCAGGCGGGGAACCAGGTCATTCTGTTCCTCAACCGTCGCGGATTTGCCCCCGCCCTGCTGTGCCACGACTGCGGCTGGATTGCCGAGTGCCCGCGCTGCGACCACTACTACACCTTCCATCAGGCCCAGCGACACTTGCGCTGCCACCACTGCGACAGCCAGCGTCCCGTGCCTCGCCAGTGCCCGTCATGTGGTTCCACGCATATCGTGCCGGTGGGGCTGGGAACGGAACAGCTGGAACAGGCGCTTGGCCCTTTCTTCCCGGACGTGCCTATTTCCCGAATCGACCGGGACACCACCAGCCGCAAGGGGGCGCTGGAGCAGCAGCTGGCGGAAGTGCATCGCGGCGGCGCGCGCATCCTGATTGGCACCCAGATGCTGGCCAAAGGGCACCACTTCCCGGACGTGACGCTGGTCGCCCTGCTCGACGTCGACGGCGCGCTGTTCTCGGCAGATTTCCGCTCCGCCGAGCGCTTCGCCCAGCTTTATACTCAGGTGGCAGGGCGTGCCGGTCGCGCGGGTAAACAGGGCGAGGTAATACTGCAAACGCATCACCCTGAGCACCCGCTGCTACAGACTCTGCTGCACAAAGGCTATGACGCCTTTGCCGAGCAGGCGCTGGCCGAACGCCAGACCATGCAGCTGCCGCCGTGGACCAGCCACGTCATCATCCGCGCGGAGGATCATAACAACCAGCAGGCGCCGCTTTTCCTGCAACAGCTGAGGAATCTCCTGCAGGCCAGCCCGCTGGTGGATAACCAGCTGTGGATCCTGGGCCCGGCGCCGGCGCTGGCGCCAAAACGCGGTGGACGTTTCCGCTGGCAGATTTTACTTCAGCACCCCTCGCGTATTCGCCTGCAGCACATCGTCAGCGGCACGCTGGCGCTCATCAATACCCTGCCGGAAGCGCGTAAAGTGAAGTGGGTACTGGACGTCGATCCCATCGAAGGCTGAAGACGGATCGAAAAATTTAACGCGCCTCACACTTTTTATGAAAATTCTGTAACCGATTCCATTAACTATCTGTAAAAATGGTGATGTCCGCAGTTCGGTGTTCAGGCGAGGAGAAGACGTTGAAGTCCAGGAAAGAGGTTGCCACGGCGACCATGAAAGACGTTGCCGAGAAAGCACAAGTCTCAACGGCAACCGTGTCCCGCGCATTAATGAACCCGGATAAAGTCTCCCAGGCGACCCGTAACAAGGTTGAACAGGCGGCGCTAGAAGTGGGGTATTTCCCGCAGGCGATGGGGCGGAACGTCAAGCGCAATGAATCTCGGACCATCCTGGTAATAGTGCCGGATATCTGCGATCCCTTCTTCAGCGAAATCATTCGCGGTATCGAAGTGACGGCGGCGGAGCAGGGCTATCTGGTGCTGATTGGCGACTGCGCTCACCAGAACCAGCAGGAAAAAACCTTTATCGATCTCATTATCACCAAGCAGATTGACGGCATGCTGCTGCTTGGCTCGCGCCTGCCGTTTGATGCCAGCATCGAAGAACAGCGCAATTTACCGCCAATGGTAATGGCCAACGAATTTGCGCCTGAGCTTGAGCTGCCGACGGTCCACATTGATAACCTCACCGCCGCGTTCAACGCCGTAAACTATCTCCAGGAGCTGGGACATAAGCGGATTGGCTGCATTGCCGGGCCGGAAGAGATGCCGCTGTGCCACTACCGCCTGCAGGGCTATGTTCAGGCGCTGCGCCGTACCGGTGCAATTGTCGATCCGCACTATATTGCGCGCGGTGATTTTACCTTTGAAGCGGGCGGACAGGCGCTGGAGAAACTGCTGGCGCTGCCGGAACCGCCAACGGCGGTGTTCTGCCACAGCGACGTGATGGCGCTGGGTGCGCTTTCACACGCCAAGCGCCGTGGCTTACGCGTGCCGAAAGATTTGTCGATTATCGGATTCGATAACATTTCACTTTCAGAGTTTTGCGATCCACCGCTCTCCACCGTTTCACAACCGCGCTATCAGATTGGCCGCGAAGCGATGCTGCTTCTGCTGGATCAGCTGCAGGGTCAAACGGTTAGCAGCGGCTCGCGTTTGCTGGACTGCGAGCTGATTATTCGCGGCTCTACCCAGGCATTGACTTAAAGTAAACGCCTTTCGGACACCCTTATCTGGTCAAAGCCCCGCCGCTTAAGTAACATGGCGGGCTGACGAACGAATAAATACAGCGAAACGATAGTGGCACAACGAGATTATGTACGTCGCGGCCAGCCGGCACCTTCGCGACGCAAAAAGAGCAGTTCAAAAAGCAAGCAGCGTAATCTGCCTGCGGTCTCGCCAGCAATGGTCGCTATAGCTGCGGCCGTGCTGGTGGCCTTTATTGGCGGCCTGTACTTCATCACGCACCATAAAAAAGAAGAGTCCGAGGCCCTTCAGGGCAACAAAGTGGTGGGAAATGGTCTG
Organism: Enterobacter cloacae complex sp. P13B; assembly: GCF_014895915.1. Lineage (NCBI taxonomy): Bacteria > Pseudomonadati > Pseudomonadota > Gammaproteobacteria > Enterobacterales > Enterobacteriaceae > Enterobacter > Enterobacter cloacae complex sp. P13B. Next base: position 81,778 of record NZ_JADBQN010000022.1, on the reverse strand, counting down.
CCGCCGAAACCTGAAGAGCGCTGGCGCTATATTAAAGAGCTGGAAAGTCGTCAGCCCGGCGTGCGTGCGCCTACTGAGCCCTCAGCCGGTGGCGAAGTGAAGAATGCCGATCAGCTGACGGACGAGCAGCGCCAGCTGCTGGCACAGATGCAGGCCGATATGCGCCAGCAGCCGACGCAGCTGAATGAAGTGCCGTGGAATGAACAAACGCCAGCGCAGCGTCAGCAAACGTTGCAGCTGCAGCGTCAGCGCCAGGCACAAATTCAACAGCAGCAACAGCAGCAGTGGACGCAAACTCAGCCGGTACAGCAGCCGAAGGCCCAGCCATACCAGCAACCGCAGCAGCAGACGCGTACGGTGCAGTCGCAGCCTGTTCAACAGCCAAAAGCGCAGCCGCCAAAGCAAGCGGCGCAGCCGTATCAGGATCTGCTCCAGACGCCAGTGCATACCACCGCGCAGCAGCCGAAAACGCAGCAGGCCGCGCCGGTGACCAAAGAGACCGAAGCGCCGAAGCAGACGGCAGAGAAAAAAGACGAGCGCCGCTGGATGGTGCAGTGTGGTTCGTTTAAAGGTGCCGAGCAGGCGGAAACGGTACGTGCACAGCTGGCGTTCGAAGGATTTGATTCACGCATTACCACCAATAACGGCTGGAACCGCGTGGTGATCGGCCCGGTTAAAGGCAAAGAAAACGCAGACGGCACCATTTCACGTTTGAAAGTGGCTGGCCACACAAACTGCATTCGACTCGCCTCCGGGGGTTGAAACCCCCAAAATCCCCCCCATCTATCATTTAATTCAGCCCTGAGCACAGGCTCAGGGCTTCTGTTTCCCGAATCTGTAACCAGGGGGTCTGCTCGTGACAACAATAGTAAGTGTACGCCGTAACGGCCAGGTGGTAATTGCCGGTGATGGCCAGGCCACGCTGGGTAATACCGTCATGAAAGGCAACGTGAAGAAAGTCCGTCGTCTCTACAACGACAAAGTGATCGCCGGTTTCGCAGGCGGCACGGCGGATGCCTTCACGCTGTTTGAACTGTTTGAACGCAAGCTGGAAATGCACCAGGGTCATCTGGTGAAAGCTGCCGTTGAGCTGGCAAAGGACTGGCGTACCGACCGTATGCTGCGCAAGCTCGAAGCGCTGCTGGCGGTCGCGGATGAAACCGCCTCGCTTATCATCACCGGTAACGGTGACGTGATTCAGCCGGAAAACGACCTGATTGCCATCGGCTCTGGCGGCCCTTATGCCCAGGCTGCAGCCCGCGCGCTGTTGGAAAATACCGACATGAACGCGCGCGATATCGCGGTGAAGGCGTTGGATATTGCAGGTGATATCTGCATCTATACCAACCACAACCACACCATCGAAGAATTGACCTCCAAAGCGTAAGGATCTCCCATGTCTGAAATGACCCCACGCGAAATTGTCAGCGAACTGAACAAACACATTATCGGCCAGGATAACGCCAAGCGCTCCGTGGCTATCGCGCTGCGTAACCGCTGGCGTCGTATGCAGCTTGACGAAGAGCTGCGTCACGAAGTCACCCCGAAAAACATTCTGATGATCGGCCCGACCGGCGTCGGTAAAACCGAAATCGCCCGTCGTCTGGCGAAGCTGGCAAACGCGCCGTTCATCAAAGTTGAAGCCACCAAGTTCACCGAAGTGGGCTATGTGGGTAAAGAAGTGGACTCTATCATCCGCGACCTGACCGATTCTGCGATTAAGATGGTGCGCGTCCAGGCGATTGAGAAAAACCGCTACCGCGCGGAAGAGATGGCCGAAGAGCGTATTCTCGACGTGCTGATCCCACCGGCGAAAAACAACTGGGGCCAGGCTGAACAGCAGGCTGAGCCTTCAGCCGCGCGTCAGGCGTTCCGCAAAAAACTGCGTGAAGGCCAGCTGGACGACAAAGAGATTGAGATCGACCTCGCGGCCGCGCCGATGGGCGTGGAAATCATGGCGCCTCCGGGCATGGAAGAAATGACCAGCCAGCTGCAGTCCATGTTCCAGAACCTGGGCGGCCAAAAGCAGAAAGCGCGTAAGCTGAAAATCAAAGACGCGATGAAGCTGCTGATTGAAGAAGAAGCGGCGAAGCTGGTGAATCCGGAAGAGCTGAAGCAGGACGCTATCGACGCGGTTGAGCAGCACGGTATCGTGTTTATCGACGAAATCGACAAAATTTGTAAGCGCGGCGGCAACAGCTCCGGTCCAGACGTGTCCCGCGAAGGCGTACAGCGCGATCTGCTGCCGCTGGTTGAAGGCTGCACCGTCTCTACCAAGCACGGCATGGTGAAAACGGACCACATTCTGTTTATCGCTTCCGGTGCATTCCAGGTAGCCAGCCCGTCGGATCTGATCCCCGAACTGCAGGGCCGTCTGCCGATCCGCGTTGAGCTGCAGGCGCTGACCACCGAAGATTTCGAGCGCATCCTGACGGAGCCAAACGCCTCTGCTACCGTACAGTACAAGGCGCTGATGGCGACCGAAGGCGTGAACCTCGAGTTTACCGAAGACGGTATCAAGCGTATCGCCCAGGCCGCATGGCAGGTCAACGAAACCACCGAGAACATCGGTGCGCGTCGTCTGCACACCGTGCTGGAACGCCTGGTAGAAGACATCTCATATGACGCGAGCGACCTCAACGGTCAAACCATCACCATCGACGCAGACTATGTGAGCAAACATCTGGATGCGTTAGTGGCAGATGAAGATCTGAGCCGTTTTATCCTATAATCGCGGTTACTGCATTCTCATCACTGTTAATGGGGGCTAAGGCCCCCATTTTTATTGGCTAAATTACTATGACTGATATCAGCCGTACTCAGGCGTGGCTCGAAAGTCTGCGCCCTAAAACGCTTCCTCTGGCTTTTGCCGCCATTATTGTCGGCACCGCGCTTGCCTGGTGGCAAGGGCATTTCGATCCGCTAGTGGCAGGTCTGGCGCTCATTACCGCCGGGCTGCTGCAAATCCTCTCTAACCTCGCGAACGATTATGGCGATGCGGTAAAAGGCAGCGACAAGCCTGACCGTATCGGGCCGCTGCGCGGGATGCAAAAAGGGGTGATCACCCAGGCACAGATGAAGCGTGCGCTGATTATCACCGTGGTGCTGATTTGCTTATCTGGCCTGGCGCTGGTGACGGTCGCCTCGAAAACTACCAGCGACTTCATTGGCTTCCTGGTGCTGGGCCTGCTCGCCATTATCGCGGCCATCACCTACACCGTCGGCACGCGCCCTTACGGCTATATTGGCCTTGGGGATATCTCTGTGCTGGTGTTCTTCGGCTGGCTGAGCGTAATGGGGAGCTGGTACTTACAGGCGCATACGGTGATCCCTGCCCTGTTCCTCCCGGCGACCGCCTGCGGCCTGCTGGCGACGGCGGTACTCAATATCAATAATCTGCGCGATATCGACAGCGATCGTGAGAACGGCAAGAACACGCTGGCGGTGCGTCTGGGGCCGGTGAATGCGCGCCGCTATCATGCCTGCCTGCTTATTGGCGCGCTGGTTTGCCTGGCGCTGTTTAACCTGATTTCCCTGCACAGTCTGTGGGGCTGGCTGTTTGTGCTTGCCGCGCCGCTGCTGGTTAAGCAGGCCTGCTTTGTGATGCGTGAACTCAGCCCGGCAGCCATGCCGCCGATGCTGGAGCGAACGGTAAAAGGCGCGCTGCTGACTAACCTGTTGTTCGTCATTGGGATTGTGTTAAGCCAGACGCTCAGTTAGCTGACAAATATCAATTAACAATTGATGATTTTGCCAACAACGCATTTCGCACGATATACTGAACACATTCGCAGCAACTGAGCGTTAAACCTATGAAATACGATACCTCCGAGCTTTGTGACATCTACCAGGAAGATGTCAACGTCGTTGAACCGCTGTTCTCCAACTTTGGTGGGCGGTCATCGTTTGGCGGGCAAATCGTCACGGTGAAATGTTTCGAGGACAACGGGTTGCTGTACGATCTGCTCGAACAGAACGGCCGTGGCCGCGTTCTGGTGGTCGACGGCGGCGGGTCCGTGCGTCGCGCACTGATTGATGCTGAACTGGCCGGCATTGCCGTCCAGAACGAGTGGGAAGGCATCGTGGTGTACGGCTCCGTGCGTCAGGTGGACGATCTGGAAGACCTGGATATCGGAATTCAGGCCATCGCGGCCATACCGGTAGGCGCTGCGGGCGACGGCATCGGCGAAAGCGACGTGCGCGTCAATTTCGGCGGAGTGACCTTCTTCTCAGGCGATCATCTCTACGCCGATAATACCGGCATTATCCTTTCTGAAGATCCGCTGGATATCGAGTAATAAAACCATAAGCGTGAACCATAAAAAAACCGCCAACAGCAATGTGGCGGTTTTTTTTGTCCCTCGGGATTCGCGGTCCGTTGGGAAGTTTTGCAACCTTTAACCAGGATTTTTATCTTACCCTGGTTCAAACCTCAGGTAACCTCATCGACCCTTTATAAATTCCTAATTATCTATGAAAACCTTAACTACGCTGCTATTGCTCATTATGATGCAGCGTCCCTTTCCGCCATTTCGCACATGGGCATCGGTCCAGGGAAAGGTGTAACCACAACCGTAAAGCAGCCTTTAACCAGGCTTGTGTCCACCGACTTATCACCGGTGGTGAACGGTGGAGCGGTTAGCCGCAGGGACCGCATAATGAAACGCTATTTATGTATCGCGTTCATTGTCGCCAGCGTACTCGTTGTAAAAAGTGATGAACCGATCGGGTTTGTTGCGTTTACCACAATAGCGCAGGACAAGTAGCGTTAAGGCCGCCTTGGGCGGCCTTTTTTATGGTTGGATGTCAGTCAGCGAGAACCATAAAAAAAGCCGGGTAGCGGCATCGCCTTACCCGGCCTGTTCAGTTCATCCCAGTGGGAATCAGACTTCTTCCATACGTCCCAGCAGCGCCTGCAGGCGATCCTGCCAGCCGTTCTGCTGTTCGCGCAGCTGGTTGTTTTCGCGCTCCAGTTCTTCGCGGCCGTGCTGAGCGTTCTGAACTTCCTGCGCCAGGCTGTTGTTCTTCTCTTTCAGCTCTTCAATTTCCATCTGCAGCAGCGTGATGGTGTCAATCGCCTGCTGTACTTTCGCTTCCAGTTTCTCAAACACTTCTAAAGACATGATCCTACCTCTCCTGAATTGCAAGGCGACGCTTTAACGTAAACGCGCACAACATATGTTCCGATTGTATGGAGCGCAGTCGCCCCTGTCCAGCGGCATGCCACGCAGATCGCGGTTTGCAACACTTTTCGGCCTCGTCCTGGTGCGTTCGCGGCATATACCTCTAAGTTGTTAACCCATTCGTTAAAAAAATGATTCAGCTCACCGTGCGCGACTGATGCAAAAACGCGCTTTATGGCGCGAAAACGCTCATTTTATTGACACAGACCACACATTTTAATTTCGATATTTCTCGTTTTTGCTCGTTAACGATAAATTAACACTATGTCTACAGGGCATCGTGGCTGTCACGGGCGGCCACGCTAACAATAAACATCAATTTCTTCAGGATTCCGATTATGAGTCAGACATCAACCTTAAAAGGCCAGTGCATTGCCGAGTTCCTTGGTACCGGGTTGTTGATATTCTTCGGAGTGGGCTGTGTCGCTGCACTGAAAGTGGCGGGTGCCAGTTTTGGTCAGTGGGAAATCAGTATCATCTGGGGTCTGGGCGTGGCGATGGCCATCTACCTGACTGCAGGGGTCTCTGGCGCACATCTTAACCCGGCGGTGACTATCGCACTGTGGCTGTTCGCGTGCTTCGACGGACGCAAAGTTGTTCCCTTCATTATTTCTCAATTTGCCGGCGCGTTTTGCGCAGCGGCGTTAGTTTACGGGCTTTATTACAATCTTTTCATCGACTTCGAACAGACGCATCATATGGTGCGCGGTAGCGTCGAAAGTCTGGATCTGGCAGGCATCTTCTCAACCTACCCTAACCCGCATATCAATTTTGTGCAGGCGTTCGCAGTTGAAATGGTGATTACCGCTATTCTGATGGGCGTCATTATGGCTTTGGGCGATGATGGTAACGGCATTCCGCGTGGCCCGCTGGCGCCATTGCTGATTGGCCTGCTGATCGCCGTCATCGGTGCGTCCATGGGGCCGTTAACAGGGTTTGCGATGAACCCGGCGCGTGACCTGGGTCCAAAAACCTTCGCCTTCTTTGCAGGATGGGGCGACGTGGCTTTCACCGGCGGCAAAGATATTCCTTACTTCCTGGTACCGCTGTTCGGACCCGTCGTAGGGGCGGCACTGGGTGCATTTGGCTATCGCAAATTAATTGGTCGCCACTTACCGTGCGACACCTGTGTGGAAGAGGAGAAGGAAACGACTTCTACCGCACAACAAAAAGCTTCGCTGTAATCTGACTACGGGACACATACCATGACCGAAAAAAAATATATCGTTGCGCTCGACCAGGGCACTACCAGCTCCCGCGCTGTCGTAATGGATCATGACGCGAATATCGTCAGCGTGTCACAGCGCGAATTTGAGCAAATTTATCCGCGTCCAGGCTGGGTAGAACACGACCCGATGGAGATCTGGGCGTCACAAAGCTCCACGCTGGTGGAAGTGCTGGCGAAAGCCGACATCAGTTCCGACGAAATCGCCGCGATTGGTATCACCAACCAGCGTGAAACCACCGTGGTGTGGGAACGCGAAACCGGTAAGCCTATTTACAACGCCATCGTCTGGCAGTGCCGCCGTACGTCAGAGATCTGCGAACAGCTTAAGCGTGACGGGATGGAAGAGTACGTGCGTAGCGCCACCGGTCTGGTGGTTGACCCGTACTTCTCCGGCACCAAAGTGAAGTGGATCCTCGACCACGTGGAAGGTTCACGCGAGCGTGCAAAACGCGGCGAGCTGCTGTTCGGTACCGTCGATACCTGGCTTATCTGGAAGATGACTCAGGGACGTGTCCACGTTACTGACTACACTAACGCCTCGCGCACCATGCTGTTCAACATCAACACCCTGGAGTGGGATGACAAGATGCTGGACGCGCTGGATATTCCGCGCGCGATGCTGCCTGAAGTGCGTAAGTCGTCTGAAGTCTACGGCCAGACCAACATCGGCGGTAAAGGTGGCACCCGTATTCCTATCGCCGGTATCGCCGGTGACCAGCAGGCGGCGCTGTTCGGCCAGCTGTGCGTCAAGGAAGGGATGGCGAAGAACACCTACGGCACCGGCTGCTTTATGCTGATGAACACCGGCGAGAAAGCGGTGAAATCAGAAAACGGCCTGCTGACCACCATCGCCTGCGGCCCGCGCGGCGAGGTGAACTATGCCCTGGAAGGTGCGGTGTTTATGGCGGGCGCATCTATTCAGTGGCTGCGCGACGAGATGAAGCTGATCAGCGATGCGTTTGACTCCGAGTACTTCGCGACCAAAGTGAAAGACACCAACGGCGTGTACGTGGTGCCAGCGTTCACCGGTCTGGGCGCACCGTACTGGGACCCGTATGCCCGCGGCGCAATTTTCGGCCTGACGCGTGGTGTGAACTCAAACCACATCATTCGTGCGACCCTGGAATCCATCGCCTACCAGACGCGTGACGTGCTGGAAGCGATGCAGGCAGACTCCGGCATTCGTCTGCACGCCCTGCGCGTGGACGGTGGCGCGGTGGCCAACAACTTCCTGATGCAGTTCCAGTCCGACATTCTGGGCACCCGCGTTGAGCGCCCTGAAGTACGTGAAGTGACGGCACTGGGCGCGGCGTATCTTGCGGGTCTCGCGGTAGGCTTCTGGCAGAACCTGGACGAGCTGCAGGAGAAAGCGGTCATCGAACGCGAATTCCGCCCTGGCATCGAAACCACCGAGCGCAACTACCGCTACAGCGGCTGGAAGAAAGCGGTGAAACGTGCCCTGGCGTGGGAAGAGCACGAAGAGTAAGCCTATATTCCCTCTCCCCTGAGGAGAGGGTTAGGGTGAGGGGCTCCAAACGTACCGGTCCCCTCACCCCTCCCCACTCTGTGATAAACTTCGTGCAATTCCTTTTGATTGTACGAGTCCCTCATGAAACGTGAACTTGCTATCGAGTTTTCCCGCGTCACCGAAGCAGCCGCCCTTGCAGGCTATAAATGGCTGGGTCGTGGCGACAAAAATACCGCAGACGGCGCGGCCGTCCACGCCATGCGCATTGTGCTTAACCAGGTCAACATCGACGGCACTATTGTCATCGGTGAAGGCGAGATCGACGAAGCGCCGATGCTCTACATCGGTGAAAAGGTCGGGACCGGCAAAGGCGATGCGGTGGATATCGCGGTGGACCCGATCGAAGGCACGCGCATGACGGCGATGGGCCAGGCCAACGCCCTGGCGGTGCTGGCCGTGGGCGATAAAGGCTGCTTCCTCAACGCGCCGGACATGTACATGGAAAAGCTGATTGTCGGCCCTGGTGCGAAAGGCGCAATCGATCTCAGCCTGCCGCTGGACGCCAACCTGCGCAATATCGCGGCGGCGCTGGCTAAACCGCTCAACGAACTCACCGTGACCATTCTGGCGAAACCGCGCCACGACGCCACCATCTCTTATCTGCAGGCACTCGGCGTGCGCGTGTTTGCCATTCCGGATGGCGACGTTGCCGCCTCTATTCTGACCTGCATGCCGGACAGCGAAGTCGACGTGCTTTACGGCATCGGCGGTGCGCCGGAAGGCGTGGTCTCTGCGGCGGTGATCCGCGCGCTGGACGGCGATATGCAGGCGCGCCTTCTGCCGCGCCATGAGGTGAAAGGCGACAGCGACGAAAACCGTCGTATCGGTGAGGACGAGCTGGCGCGCTGCGCAGCGATGGGCATCGAAGCCAATAAAGTACTGGCGCTGAACGACATGGCGCGCAGCGATAACGTCGTCTTCTCTGCAACCGGCATCACCAAAGGCGATCTGCTGGACGGCATCACCCGCAAGGGCAACATGGCGACCACCGAAACGCTGCTGATCCGCGGTAAATCGCGCACCATCCGACGCATTCAGTCCATTCACTATCTCGACCGTAAAGACCCGGACGTGCAGACGCACATTCTGTAAAACAGTTTGATCGATAGAGCTTTCCGGCCCGAAGGGGCTGGAAATGTTTCCCACAAGTACGGAAGATAGAACAGAGAAACAGCACAGGAGAAGATCATGGCGGACTGGGTAACAGGTAAAGTCACAAAGATAGAATTCTGGACCGATGCGCTATTTAGTCTCACCCTGCATGCTCCCGTTCACCCGTTTAAGGCCGGGCAATTTGCCAAGCTGGGTCTGGATGTCGACGGCGAGCGCGTGCAGCGCGCCTACTCTTACGTTAACGCGCCGGATAACCCGGATCTCGAGTTCTATCTCGTCACCGTTCCTGACGGTAAGCTCAGCCCGCGTCTTGCCGCCCTTCAGCCCGGCGACGATGTGCAGATTGTGAGCGAAGCGGCAGGCTTCTTTGTGCTCGAAGAGATCCCTGACTGTGACACGCTCTGGATGCTGGCAACCGGCACGGCCATCGGTCCGTATCTCTCTATCTTGCAGTACGGTAAGGATCTGGAGCGCTTCAAAAACATCGTGCTGGTGCACGCCGCGCGCTATGCCGCAGATTTAAGCTATCTCCCGCAGATGCAGGCGCTGGAACAGCAGTACGGCGGAAAGTTAAAGATTCAGACGGTAGTCAGCCGCGAAACCGTAGCAGGAGCGCTTACCGGTCGCGTACCGGCGTTAATTGAGAGCGGCGCACTGGAAGACGCGGTGGGCTTACCGATGACGGCCGAAACCAGCCACGTCATGCTGTGCGGTAACCCGCAGATGGTCCGGGACACGCAGCAGCTTCTGAAGGATACCCGGCAGATGACGAAACATCTTCGCCGCCGGCCGGGCCATATGACCGCCGAACACTACTGGTGATCAGCGGTATTTCACCTCGACGGTATCTTTACCGTATTTATTTTCGCTCTGGGTGCCGATAAACGCGCCCAGATCGACAATCATCATCACGAAGATGACCGACGGCAGCAGCCTGCCCACGACCCACGGCAGGATGGAAGGCAGCATCGCCCAGTTCCCTGCCACCAGCATCCACGCCAGTATGATCAAAAATGCCCACGCGCCGGAGCGGCCGCGATCGTGCAGGCGTTTCACCACGACGGCCGCCGTCGGCCATAGCAGGCAGACCAGTGCAAATGCCGCCGTTTGCGTGCTCAGCCAGGCGTTGTAGGCAACGAAAAAAAGAAGCAGCATGGCGACGACCCACGTCACCATCCAGACCCAGAAATCACGGCGTCCAATACGCCCTTTGAATGAAAACAGCCACTGCTGTATGGTCATGTAAGGTTCCTTATTATCGTTTAGCCCGCATTTTACCCTGGAGTTGTGACCTTTTGACAAGCCGACCAGATATCGTTTTAATCATGAGCACTTACGGCCAGGTGCAATGTTGATGAAAAATTCGGCACATTCTCTTTTCCTGTGTTTAGCGATGCTCGGCGCGGGTTTTCCGCTGCACGCCGCCAACACCGCGGCCCCCACCACTGCGCCGTATTTGCTGGCGGGCGCACCGTCTTTCGATCAGTCCATCAGCCAGTTTCGCGAAGCTTTCAATCAGGCCAACCCAGGGCTGCCGCTGGATGAGTTTCGCGCCATTGATAGCTCGCGCGATACCCCGACACTGACCCGTGCAGCGAGCAAGATTAACGAGAATTTGTATGCTTCCACGGCGCTGGAGCGCGGTACGTTAAAAATCAAAAGTATGCAAATCACCTGGCTGCCGATTCAGGGGCCAGAGCAGAAAGCGGCTAAATCGAAGGCGCTTGATTACATGAGCGCGGTGCTGCAGGCGTTTACGCCTGCGCTGACGAAAAAGCAGAGCCAGCAAAAGCTGCAAAAGCTGCTGACCGCCGGTAAAAACAAGCGGTACTACGCCACAACCGAAGGCGCGATTCGCTATGTAGTGGCGGATAACGGCGAAAAAGGACTGACCTTCGCCGTTGAACCGATTAAGCTGGCGCTATCTGACACCCTTGGCGGGGCCAATTAATGACAAAAAGCAAAGCCTTTCGAGGGAAAATCTCTATACTGATTCACAGACCATGCTGCCCGACAGGGCGGCCATATTCCTTAATTCGCTTATTTAGCGTGGAGAATTGAAATGCGACATCCTTTAGTGATGGGTAACTGGAAACTGAACGGCAGCCGCCACATGGTAAACGAACTGGTTGCAAACCTGCGTAAAGAGCTGGCTGGCGTGACCGGCTGCGCGGTTGCTATCGCTCCGCCGGATATGTACCTGGATCTGGCTAAACGTGCCGCTGACGGCAGCCACATCGTGCTGGGCGCGCAGAACGTTGACGTTAACCTGTCTGGCGCGTTCACCGGTGAAACTTCCGCTGAAATGCTGAAAGATATCGGCGCGAAATACATCATCATCGGCCACTCCGAGCGTCGCACTTACCACAAAGAATCTGACGAGTTCATCGCGAAGAAATTTGCCGTGCTGAAAGAGCAGGGTCTGATCCCGGTTCTGTGCATCGGTGAAACCGAAGCGGAAAACGAAGCGGGCAAAACCGAAGAAGTGTGTGCACGTCAGATCGACGCCGTGCTGAAAACGCAGGGCGCGGCAGCGTTCGAAGGCGCGGTTATCGCTTACGAGCCAGTCTGGGCGATCGGTACCGGCAAATCTGCTACCCCTGCGCAGGCTCAGGCAGTTCACAAATTCATCCGTGACCACATTGCTAAAGCCGACGCGAAAGTGGCTGAGCAAGTGATCATCCAGTACGGCGGCTCCGTAAACGCCTCCAACGCTGCTGAGCTGTTCACCCAGCCAGATATCGATGGCGCGCTGGTTGGCGGTGCATCCCTGAAAGCGGACGCTTTCGCGGTGATCGTTAAAGCGGCAGAAGCGGCTAAACAGGCGTAATGGCCTTTGTGGCGGGTGGCGCTTGCGCTTACCCGCCGCTACAAACGCCCTAACACGCTAAACCACAGATAATCCAGCGGCAGCAGCACCAGATACGTCGCAATCGCCAGCGCCAGGCAGAGCACCATCCCCGCCCTTGCAGGCACCTTTCCTAGCCCCATCGCCACCACAATCGGCGACGCCTGATACGGCAGTAGCGGCGTGGAATAGCCCAGTACCTGAATCATGATCACCGACAGCAGCGGGAAACCGGTCGCATCCGAGAAGCTCTGCGCCAGCGTGGTGTACAGCGCCGGAACGCCGTTGGCAGTCATAATGAAGTTGAGTGCCGTAGTAATTCCGGTTAGCGCCAGGAAGCTGGTGAATGGTTTGTCCGCATCCAGCGGCATTATGCGCAGCAGCGCCTCGCCTACGGCCGCTCCGATACCCGTTTGCGTCACGACGATCGCCAGCCCGAGAATACCCGCAACGTAAATGCAGGTGCGCATATTTACCCCCGCCGAGAACTCCTCGCCGGTGATAAAACCAATGCGCGGCAGCATAACGATAATCGAGGCCGCCAGCCCCGTCCACGCCGGCCCCACGCCGTGCCAGCTCTCCGTCACCCACATCATCAGTACCACCACCAGCAGCCAGGCGAGTCGTTTTTCGTCACGCCCCATCGGTTCAGACAGCGTGAAATCCTTCGCCGGTTTCGGGCTGCCGGGGAACAGCCAGCAGATGAGGCCAATCAGAATCAGGCCTTTGAGAATACCGAGCACCGGCGTGTGCAGCAGCAGATACGGGACATAGTTCAGGTGAATGCCGTACGAGCCTTCCGCCGCGCCGCTCATGACCAGGTTAGGCACGTTGGCGGGCAGAATGGTGGCCGAGAGCTGGAAGGTACCGAAGCCGACTGCCAGCGCAAGGCCGAACCAGGCGCGGGAGCCGTCGGCGATACCGGCGCGTTTCGCCATCGCCGCGACAATGGGCATCAGCAGCGCAATACGCCCCATGTTTGACGGCATCACAAACGCCAGCGCGTAGCTGAGCAATACCACGCTCGCCACCATCAGCATCCAGGAGTCAGTGAGCTTTGCCGACAGCGCCCGGGCGGCCCTGTCCGCCAGGCCGGTTTTACGGATCGCCACGCCGAGCACAAAGCCGCTGAAGACCAGCCAGAAAGCCGACGAGGCAAAACCGCCAAAAATCACCTCCGGCGGGGCGATTCTGGCGGTCATCGCCGCCGTGAAAAACAACAGCGCGGTGATAAATTCCGGCAACAGCGACGTCGCCCACAGCACGATGGTGACGCCGACGATCAGCGAGGGCAGCAGCAGAGGATGCGTTAACCAGAGCGACATACCTGTCTCCTGTAGATTTTTTCAGCAAGTCTACGGTGACAGGCAGCCTGAGTAAACGCGATTTATAGTGGGGTTACTTCAGGATAGCGCATTGATGATCCTGCAATTCCTCTGCCGACGCGCGGTTAAGCGTGAGCAGGTTACGCTCGGTCGCCAGCAAAACAAACGAACCATCCGACTGCTGCGCCATCGCCAGCGCGAAGCGTCCCATATGGTCGCGCGCTTCCGGCAGCTCTTCCGCCAGCATCATAAACGGACTGCGCTGGACCAGTTCATTCTCCGTCACCCGGCGTGCGAGGTACTCATGTCCTTCCAGCCCACCCGGGAACGGTAGCCACTGGGTGCTGATGTCTCCCTGCGCCGCGTTGAGCTTCTCGCGCACGTCCGGGCGCAGGCAGGAGATATGGATATGGAAATGGTTCTGCGTGCGTCCGGTTGGTGAGTTAATCGTCAGCGAAATAGCGCTGTCCGGCACTTCAGAGCCACGCTTCAGGGTCATAAAGCTGCGCGACTGCCACGCCAGCCAGAAGAAGTTTGGCGTATGAGGCTCGGTCAGTAGCGGGCTTTCAGTGCCGTTGATGCGATACGTTGGCATCAGCAGATACTGCAGCGGCCCGTTGCGGTCCTTAAATACCACATAGCCCGCGTCAGGCTTCACCTGCGCGCAGGGTGCCGGGTTACGGAGTTGCAGCTGATTAGGCAGACACTGGTCGAGGACGATATGGCGCAACGCATTCGGATTACCCGCTTTTATCCAGTACACGCCGCCTGCGGCAAGGGCGATGACAATCAGGATCAGTAAGATAATTTTTTTCACAACGCGTTCCCTGTTTTCAATAGAGGCAAAAGAGTAACGCAAAATGATGACCAAATAAAAAACCCGGTGGATTTCTCACACCGGGTCGCCGTGTCGTTTGCTAACCGTTAGCGCTGGCTAATCTGGTCGAAGGTGCCGCCATTAGAGAAGTGCTCTTTCTGCGCTTTCGTCCAGCCGCCGAACACATCATCAATGGTGAAGAGCTTCAGTTTCGGGAATTCGCTGTCGTATTTCTTCGCGACAGCCGCATCGCGCGGACGATAGAAGTTCTTCGCCGCGATTTCCTGGCCTTCCGGCGAGTAGAGATACTTCAGGTAGGCTTCCGCCACCGCTTTGGTGCCTTTCTTATCAACGACCTTATCGACCACGGAAACGGTCGGCTCGGCGAGGATGGATTCGCTCGGAGTCACGATCTCAAACTTGTCTTTACCCAGTTCGTGGGTCGCCAGCAGGGCTTCGTTTTCCCAGGCAATAAGCACGTCGCCAATTCCGCGCTCGACGAAGGTGTTAGTGGCACCGCGTGCGCCGGAGTCCAGCACTTCAACGTTTTTGTACAGGGATTTGACGAACTCCTGTGCTTTAGCCTGGTCACCGTTGTTGTGGTGCAGCGCGTAGCCCCAGGCCGCCAGGTAGTTCCAGCGTGCCCCGCCGGAGCTTTTCGGGTTCGGGGTAATCACAGAAACGCCCGGTTTGATCAGGTCGTTCCAGTCCTTAATCTGTTTTGGGTTGCCTTTACGCACCAGGAAGACGATGGTCGAGGTGTATGGCGCGGAGTTGTCCGGCAGGCGTTTGATCCAGTTTTTGTCGATACGGCCACGCTCGGCGATAGCGTCGACATCATAGGCCAGCGCCAGGGTAACCACGTCGGCTTCAATACCGTTAATCACAGACGTTGCCTGCTTACCGGAGCCACCGTGCGACTGACGAACCACCACGTTATCGCCGGTTTCCTGCTTCCAGTGCGCCGCGAAGGCTTTGTTGTATTGATCGTACAGCTCACGCGTCGGGTCGTACGACACGTTGAGAAGTTGAATGTCCTTTGCCAGCACGCTGGTCGATGCCAGCAATAATGTTAACCCCACGCCCCATTTATACATCGCCCAGCTCTCTTGTGTAGTGTTTTGATGAATGCAGCGTGCCAGAAAGCGAATCGATGATTAAAGAATAAAAAAAGATTGGCTATAACGTGAAGGAATAAAAGCCCTCTTCAGAAAGAAGAGGGCTCGAAGGATCAGTACAGTTTTTTCGCGCAGTCCAGCCAGTCACCTTTGAACGGACGCTTCATGTTTTCAATGGCGTCGATGATGTCATGGTGAACCAGCTGTTCGTTCTGAATACCGACGCAGCGGCCACCGTGGCCCTGCAGCAGCAGCTCGATAGCGTACGCGCCCATGCGGGACGCCAGAATACGGTCGTACGGGCCAGGGGAACCGCCGCGCTGGATGTGGCCCAGAACGGTCGCGCGGGTTTCGCGTTTGGTTTCGGTTTCGATGTACTTCGCCAGCTCGTCAACGTCACAGATGTGCTCGGTGATAGCCACAATCGCGTGTTTCTTACCTTTCGCGATACCGGCTTTGATCTCAGCAACCAGATCTTCGCGGCTGAATTCCACTTCAGGAACCACCACAAACTCACAACCACCGGCGATAGCCGCTGCCAGGGTCAGGTCACCGCAGTAACGGCCCATCACTTCAACGATAGAGATACGCTGGTGAGAAGAAGAGGTGTCACGCAGGCGGTCAATGGCTTCCACAACGGTGCCCAGCGCGGTGAAGTAACCGATGGTGTAGTCAGTGCCTTTGATGTCGTTGTCTATGGTGCCCGGCAGGCCGATGCACGGGAAGCCCATTTCGGTCAGACGTTTTGCACCCATGTACGAGCCGTCACCGCCGATAACGACCAGCGCGTCCAGACCACGCTTTTTCATGTTCTCGATAGCCACTTCACGGATGTGTTCGTCACGGAATTCCGGGAAGCGCGCAGACCCAAG
This sequence comes from Enterobacter cloacae complex sp. P13B, assembly GCF_014895915.1. Lineage (NCBI taxonomy): Bacteria > Pseudomonadati > Pseudomonadota > Gammaproteobacteria > Enterobacterales > Enterobacteriaceae > Enterobacter > Enterobacter cloacae complex sp. P13B. The sequence goes on along the minus strand of NZ_JADBQN010000022.1, from coordinate 65,746 downwards.
GAAGGTACCGCCACGGTTGATCATGTCAGACACGCTGTAGCGGTCGAGCTGAACCATACGGTCTTCATACAGACCCAGGTAACCATCATAGATACCAAAAACTTCCAGACCTTCCGTCAGCGCTGCACGGACAACCCCACGAATTGCCGCGTTCATGCCCGGCGCATCACCGCCGCTTGTCAACACACCGATTTTCTTAATCATGACTACCTCTGAACTTAGGAATGCAAAATTGAAATCTGTTGCCGGAAGAAACTTATCGACCAACGAATACTGCAAATAGTATATCAATCCCTTCTGGCTGAATTGATTCAGGTCAGACCAAATGGCGGTAATTTATACACAAAATGCTGGCCTGGCTCACTTTTTTACAACGAATTACGAAAGCCCAACATGTCCGGGTACAACCGAGCAGGGATCCTGGTGAATGATGACGTCTGAACCAGGAAAACGCTGCAAAATCGCCTGCTCGACCTGCTCAGCAATAACGTGAGCCTGTACCAGTGGCAGGTTGTCTTCCATTTCAATATGAATCTGAATAAAGCGGGTCGGCCCTGACTGCCGCGTTCGAAGATCGTGTGCACCGCTGACGCCGGGCCAGGAGGTCACGATAGAAAAAATTTCGTTACGTTCTGAGTCCGGAAGAGCGCGATCGAGCAGTGATTGCACCGCGTCATACCCCATCCGCAGGGCGCTATATAAAATATAGATACCAATCCCTAACGCAAACAACGCATCGGCCCGATGCCAGCCATACCAGGCCAGACCGAGCGCAATAAGAATAGCCCCATTCATCATAACATCAGATTGATAATGAAGCATATCCGCCCGTACGGCCTGACTTTGCGTTTTGCGAACGACCCAGCGCTGGAACGTTACCAGAACAAGTGTGCTTATAAGTGCAATGACCGTGACGACCACGCCGACACCGGGATTGTTCATCGGTGAAGGTGAAACCAGATGCTGAATACCGGTCAAAAACAGGAACAGTGCAGAGCCAGAAATGAACATACTTTGCGCCAGCGCCGCGAGCGATTCCGCCTTGCCGTGCCCAAACGTGTGCTCTTCATCCGCCGGCTGCAGCGAGTAGCGCACCACCAGAAGATTGGTCAGCGAGGCGGCGATATCGACCAGTGAATCCACCAGCGCCGCCAGAATACTGACCGAGCCGGTATACCACCAGGCAAAAATTTTGATCAGCAGCAGGCCAGAGGCCATGACGGTCGCCGCAATGGCGGCCCGGCTTACCAGCCTTCCATAGGATTGATTCATAAACGCTCCTGTCATGTCATGCCGCTAGTATAACGGAAGCATGGGGAGGCAAAGGATGAATAAACGGTTAACAAATCAGAATGCGGGGCAAAAAAAACCCCCACATCATGTGGGGGAAGACAGGGATGGTGTCTATGGCAAGGAAAACAGGGTTTACTGGTTACTACGGGTACTGCTATTGCTACTGAAAAACGTCGCTTCTGAGCTTCGCTGCATCCGTGCAACCTCACGCAGCTGGTCCATACGCTGCTGATGTTTGGCATTCAAAACCGCTTGCTGCTCGGGCGTTAGCAGGTGGAACATCTGGTTGCGGACCTTCGCCATTTCTACCTGGCGGGCAACCTGTTCCTGTGCCATTTTTTCGGCCTGAGCGCGAACAGCGCTTTCGTCAAAATTTTCTGCGGTGACAAGGCGATGCATTGTCTCCATTTCGCTAACATTAACAGGGGGCTGGTCGTGTCGTGCCCTCTGCATCAGATCTCGCATCTGTTGACGCTGATGTTCGGTTAAACTTATGCCGTCAAACATATGGCTTTGGCTGCTGTGCTGCGTTGCGCCCTCTTGCGAGGAACCGTTATCGCCGATGATAGCTACAGCAGCCTGGCTAAACGCACTGAACGCCAGCGTTGAGGCCATGACGGCAGCGGTAACTTTGCGCATCACTTGCTCCCAAAATCTTTCGTGTCGCGATTCAACGAGAGACAGTCTACGATTCAGGCTGCAAACATGCGTCAGGGGGTGTAAAACAACGTAAAGTCATGGATTAGATAGCCTTGATGTCGTAATTTCTGCCTCGGAGGTATTTAAACAATGAATAAAATCCTGTTAGTTGACGATGACCGAGAGCTCACATCCCTTTTAAAGGAGTTGCTCGACATGGAAGGTTTCAACGTCCTGGTTGCCCATGATGGCGAGCAGGCGCTGAGTCTCCTTGACGACAGCATCGATCTACTTTTGCTCGACGTAATGATGCCAAAGAAAAACGGTATTGATACGCTGAAAGAGCTTCGCCAGACACACCAGACCCCCGTTATCATGCTGACCGCCCGCGGCAGCGAGCTTGACCGCGTTCTCGGCCTTGAGCTGGGTGCGGATGACTATTTACCGAAGCCGTTCAACGACCGTGAACTGGTGGCCCGTATTCGTGCGATCCTGCGTCGTTCCCACTGGAGCGAGCAGCAGCAGAATACCGACAACAGCTCGCCAACGCTGGAAGTGGACTCCCTGAGCCTGAACCCGGGCCGTCAGGAAGCAAGCTTCGACGGCCAGACGCTGGAGCTTACTGGCACCGAGTTCACCCTGCTGTATCTACTGGCGCAACATCTTGGCCAGGTGGTATCGCGTGAACATTTAAGCCAGGAAGTGCTGGGCAAACGCCTCACGCCGTTTGACCGCGCCATCGACATGCACATCTCTAACCTGCGCCGCAAGCTGCCGGAGCGTAAAGACGGTCACCCATGGTTTAAAACCCTGCGTGGTCGCGGCTATCTGATGGTTTCTGCTTCATGATAGGCAGCTTAACCGCCCGCATCTTCGCCATCTTCTGGCTGACGCTGGCACTGGTTTTAATGCTCGTTTTGATGTTGCCAAAACTCGACTCACGCCAGATGACGGAGCTTCTCGACAGCGAGCAACGTCAGGGCGTGATGATCGAGCAGCACGTGGAAGCGGAGCTGGCAAACGATCCGCCGAACGATTTAATGTGGTGGCGCAGGCTGTTTCGCGCTATCGACAAGTGGGCGCCGCCAGGACAACGTCTTTTGCTGGTTACCAGCGAAGGCCGCGTGATTGGCGCCGATCGCAATGAAATGCAGATCATCCGCAACTTTATTGGCCAGGCGGATAACGCCGATCACCCACAGAAAAAGAAATATGGTCGGGTAGAGATGGTCGGCCCTTTCTCGGTACGGGATGGGGAAGATAACTACCAGCTCTACCTGATTCGCCCTGCGAGCAGTTCCCAGTCCGACTTCATCAACCTGCTATTTGACCGTCCGCTTCTGCTGCTGATCGTCACGATGCTGGTCAGTTCCCCGCTGCTGTTATGGCTGGCGTGGAGCCTGGCGAAACCGGCACGTAAGCTGAAAAACGCGGCGGACGAAGTGGCACAAGGCAATCTCAGACAGCATCCGGAGCTGGAATCCGGGCCGCAGGAGTTCCTGGCCGCCGGGACCAGTTTTAACCAGATGGTCAGCGCGCTTGATCGGATGATGACGGCCCAGCAACGCCTGCTGTCGGACATCTCACACGAGCTGCGCACCCCGCTCACGCGCTTACAGCTGGGCACCGCCCTGCTGCGTCGCCGCAGCGGGGAGAGCAAAGAGCTGGAGCGTATTGAAACGGAAGCGCATCGTCTGGACAGCATGATTAACGATCTGCTGGTGATGTCGCGCAACCAGCAGAAAAACGCGCTGGTGAGCGAAACGGTGAAAGCCAATCACCTGTGGCACGAGGTGCTGGACAACGCGGCGTTCGAAGCGGAGCAGATGGGGAAATCGTTCACCGTCAACTTCCCGCCGGGCCCGTGGCCGCTGTACGGTAACCCCAACGCGCTGGAAAGCGCGCTGGAGAATATCGTGCGTAACGCCCTGCGCTACTCGCATACGAAGATTGAAGTGGCGTTCTCGGTGGATAAAGACGGGATCACCGTCATTGTCGATGACGACGGTCCTGGCGTCAGCCCGGAAGATCGCGAGCAGATTTTCCGTCCGTTCTACCGCACCGACGAAGCGCGCGACCGCGAGTCTGGCGGCACGGGGCTGGGGCTGGCGATTGTAGAAACCGCCATGCAGCAGCACCGCGGCTGGGTGAAAGCCGACGACAGCCCGCTGGGCGGGCTGCGGTTAACGCTGTGGCTACCGCTGTATAAGCGTTCGTAACGGTATGTGCCGGGTGGCGGCTTCGCCTTACCCGGCCTACTTTCTACGGAACCTATTTCCCCCACAATCTCCGCGAACTACTCTCGATCTTCCCGCTTATACGCCGCTTCTGCATCGTTCTCGTCCAACTGGTAGACAACCCCGCCGCCGATAGCAGGCGATGATACTGTTCATCGTCAAACGGCATATGCCAGGCAATCGCGCAGGCCTCGTACACCGACACCTCACTCACGCGCGACGCGAGCTCAAGCGGCGCGTCCGCCGAAACCTGTCCCGCCTGCACAACGCGATACAGCCAGCCGGTTTTGCCCGCGTTTTGCAGCTGGGCCGACATATCCTGAATCCCGAAATGGTAGTTGAGCTTAAAGCACGGTGAGCGTGGCTGCGTCACCTGAATCAGAGCATCGCCCCAGCGGTAAATATCGCCAATAAAGACGTTCTTTTCCGTCAGCCCTTCCGTTGAAAGATTTTCGCCAAACGCGGGCGCGACGAAGAGGTCCGCCTGCTCAGGAAATTCGGTTTTCCAGTGCTGATAGTGCTCGCGCGGATAGTGGCACAGCGCGCGATCGGGCCCGCCGTGGATTTTCTTTTCGGCCTGCTGGTCGCCCACAAGCCCGAGCTCGGTCAGCGACAGCTCACCGTCAACCTGCACTTTGGCGATGGCGCTCGGGCGGCTGCCGTCGTATTCCCTTACCTTGCCTGTAAACACGTTCACCGGGTAATGCATCGCTGCCTCCATTACGCAGATACAAAAAAGCGAGTCATCAGACTCGCTTCTCACAGGCGTCAATGCAACCTTATTTTTTAGCGGCGAAACGCGCTGCTGCTTCGTCCCAGTTCACGACATCCCAGAACGCTTTGATGTAGTCAGGGCGACGGTTCTGGAACTTCAGGTAGTAAGCGTGTTCCCACACGTCCAGACCCAGGATTGGGAAACCGGATGCGCCAGAGATCGCTTCACCCATCAGCGGGGAGTCCTGGTTAGCAGTAGAAACCACTGCCAGCTTGTCGCCTTTCAGAACCAGCCACGCCCAGCCAGAGCCGAAGCGGGTTGCAGCGGCTTTTTCGAATTCCGCTTTGAAGTTGTCTACGGAACCGAAGTCGCGCTCGATAGCCGCTTTCAGGTCGCCCTGCAGGGTGGTGCCGGTTTTCAGGCCTTTCCAGAACAGGCTGTGGTTAGCGTGACCGCCCGCGTTGTTACGCAGTACGGTTTTCTTGTCTGCTGGCAGCTGGTCCAGCTTGGTGATCAGCTCTTCAACAGGCAGATTAGCGAACTCTGGCAGGCTTTCCAGCGCAGCATTCGCGTTGTTCACGTAGGTCTGGTGGTGTTTAGTGTGATGGATTTCCATCGTCTGCTTGTCGAAATGCGGTTCCAGTGCGTCGTAGGCATACGGCAGGGATGGCAGTGTATAACTCATAATCCTCTCCATTATTGTCGGGCGGCACAGCTGTTAATGCCGCGTAAGCAGTTGGTTCATTATAGTTAATTAAATGATATTGAAAATGATTATCAATGCCGTAGTTTTTATAAGGTTATTCGGTTTTTGAGAAATAAAAGAATTGTGAGTCTGCTCACGCGCTTAACGTGCTGATTGCCATTCAAAACAAAAGTGCGGCAATCTTCTGAAGGTTCCTGAACAGCCTAATTTTTACACTCATCAAGTCGGGGGGAAGCCTCCGGCTATAAAAACAATGAGGACGTAAAAATGAATCATGCGATTACGATGGGTATCTTCTGGCATTTAATAGGCGCAGCCAGTGCAGCCTGTTTCTATGCCCCGTTCAAAAAGGTGAAAGGCTGGTCGTGGGAAACCATGTGGTCCGTTGGCGGTACCGTGTCCTGGCTGATTTTGCCGTGGACAATCAGCGCCATGCTGCTGCCCGATTTCTGGAGCTACTTCTCCTCCTTCAACGCTTCCACCCTGCTGCCGGTATTCCTGTTCGGCGCGATGTGGGGCATCGGCAACATCAACTACGGCCTGACCATGCGCTACCTCGGGATGTCGATGGGTATCGGCATCGCGATTGGCATTACGCTGATAGTGGGCACCCTGATGACGCCCATTCTCAACGGCCATTTCGACGTGCTGATCAACACCCAGGGCGGGCGAATGACGCTGCTGGGCGTGCTGGTAGCGGTGATCGGCGTGGGGATCGTCACCCGCGCAGGCCAGCTAAAAGAACGCAAGATGGGCATCAGGGCCGAAGAGTTCAACCTGAAGAAAGGGCTGCTGCTGGCGGTGATGTGCGGGGTCTTCTCGGCGGGCATGTCGTTCGCCATGAACGCCGCCAAACCGATGCACGACGCCGCTGCGGCGCTGGGCGTTGACCCGCTGTATGTTGCCCTGCCAAGCTACGTGGTGATCATGGGCGGCGGCGCGCTGGTAAACCTCGGTTTCTGCTTCATTCGTCTGGCAAAAGTGAAGAACCTGTCGGTAAAAGCCGACTTCTCGCTGGCAAAAACGCTGATCCTCACCAACGTTCTGCTCTCCGCGCTCGGCGGCCTGATGTGGTATCTGCAGTTCTTCTTCTACGCCTGGGGCCACGCCAGCATTCCGCCGCAGTACGACTACATAAGCTGGATGCTGCACATGAGCTTCTACGTGCTGTGCGGCGGGCTGGTTGGGCTGGTGCTGAAGGAGTGGAACAACGCCGGACGTCGTCCGGTTGGCGTACTGAGCCTGGGCTGCGTGGTGATTATCATTGCGGCCAATATCGTCGGCCTCGGCATGGCGAACTGATTACGCTGCTTTTCGACTGCGATGACGCCACTGAACCGGCGTCATCCCCACCTCACGGTTAAACACCACCGAAAAGTAGTTACTGTCCTCAAAGCCGCAGCGCATCGCCACTTCACTGACCATCAGCTCCGTATGCTGTAACAGATACTGGGCGTGGCAGATGCGCAGCTGGCGCAGGTAATGGTTTATCGTCATCCCCGTCTGGGTGCGGAACTGCTGGCGCAGCGCGCGCTCGCTGCACTGCTCCTGCTCGCAGAATTTTTCCAGTACGAAACTCTTGTTCAGACTGCCCGCAAGCCGGGCGATCAGCTTATCCAGCAGCGCTTCCTGCGTGGTGGCGGAGGGATTATCCGTGGCGTAACGATGACGCTTCAGGGTCATCACCAGCTGGGCAAAAAGCAGCTCCGACATCTGGTTTGCCACCGGGTCGCTCTTCTGGCTCTCCTGCTCCAGCTGGGAAATCGTCTGGCGCACCTGAGCCATGCCGCTGCTGCTTAAGCGCCAGTGCGGTTCGCCTCCGGCATTCAGAATGCCCGGAATGTTGCTCGCCCAGTCGACATTCAGTTTAAGCCTGTCAGGGCAGTAGATGACGTTCTGCAACACCAGATCGTTAACCGAGGCGTAGGCGTGTTTGTCTTCGGCGCGAATGTAAAACAGATCCCCGCGCGTGATGCGGTAGGGCCGGTCGTTGAGAACGTGAAGGCCGTTGCCGCGCCACACCAGCACCAGCTCGCAGAACTCATGGGTGTGCTCGGCAAAGACATTTTGCGGGTAACGGTCGGCCACCGCGACGGCCTGACTCGCGGAGGCAAAAAAATCATCTTTGCGAAGAATTAACTGAGCGGCCACACCACAACCTCTACGGCGAATAACCGGGCATTATTAGCTTTTTTGCGGCCTGAAAACGGTGACTGCCCTCGCGTTACTGAAGCAACGCGTCTTTCCCCTGACGAATATCGCGCGGCGACCAGCTAAATTCCCGGCGAAAAAGCGTCGAAAAGTGGTTACTGTCGCCGAAACCGCAGCGATAAGCAATTTCCGTTACGCTTTCGTCGGTATGCCGTAAAAGGTGACGCGCTTTGATCAGGCGCAGACGGTTAAGGTAACGCTGCGGCGTGAGCCCGGTATGCTGCTTGAGCTGACGATGCAGCGTGCGCAGCGAGAGCGAAAAGTCGTCCGCCAGCGTTTTCCAGCAGACATCTTCAGCGAAATGATCTTCCAGCCAGGCCATAAGCTGGTTCAGCCGTGCGTCATTATTTTCCATCCCTTCCACCAGGCTGCTTCGGCGCAGCAGCACCAGCAGCTGCATAAACAGCAGCTCGCGGGTGGCAATCGCGTGCGTCTCCTGCCCGTCCTCGCTCTGCTCCATCTGGCTCACCAGCTGACGCACCTGCTGTAACGTGGATTGATTCACCCGCCAGTGCGACGGGTAGTGGCCGTCCTTCTCCTGCGGCAACAGCTGATTCAACCCGGAGAGAAACTGGAACGCGTCCGGGGAACGATAGAGTACGTTGGTCAGAAACAGGTTGTCGGTATGTTCATACAGGTGTCTGTCGTGGTCGCGCACGAAGCACACCGTACCGCCGCTGATGGTATACGGCTGACCGTTGAATACGTGGATGCCCGTTCCGTGCTCAACAATCACAATCTCATGAAAATCATGATGATGCTCCGGGAACGCAGCCTGAGGAAGCCGTGGCTCAATCGCGACGGGAGAAGCCCCCGAAGGAAAAAAATCGACGCTGTACAGTACGGTCATAACGGCCCCCACCAATGAGAAAAGTTCTCAAAATAGTAATTAAGGCCCTCCACGCTCACCTTAAATTTTTGACAGTAAACCGCGCAAAAGCTGCCGGTTTTTCAAGAAACAGGCGGAAAGATCGGGAAATGCGGTCAGCGTCACACTGCCAGCAAACCCCGCCATTACTGGAAACTGTGAACTCCCTCACGTTCACCTTTGCTTTCTTGCCAGCGCGAGATTTGGGCTGTCAGTAGCGAGAAGGTGGCTATTTCTTCCCTTTCTTACACTCATCGCTAATGACTTAAGAAAGGACCCGACCATGACTTTTCGCCATTGTGTGGCTGTCGATTTAGGCGCATCCAGCGGCCGTGTAATGCTCGCCACCTGGGACTGTGACCAGCACACCCTTACGCTTCGCGAAATGCACCGTTTCGCCAATTGTCTGCAAAAACAGGTCGGTTTTGTGACCTGGGATATTGATGCGCTGGAGGCGGAGATCCGCACCGGACTTCACAACGTCTGCGAAAACGGTATCCGCATCGACAGTATCGGCATTGATACCTGGGGCGTGGATTACGTGCTGCTGGACAGTCACGGCGAACGCGTTGGCCTGCCCGTCTCCTACCGAGACAGCCGCACCGATGGGCTGATGGCGCACGCCATCGCGCAGCTTGGCAAAGTGAATATCTATGGTCGCAGCGGCATTCAGTTTCTGCCGTTTAACACGCTGTACCAGCTGCGCGCGCTGGTGGAGCAACAGCCAGAGCTGGTTGAAAAGGTGGCGCATGCACTGCTGATCCCGGACTACTTAAGCTATCGTCTGACCGGCAACATGAACTGGGAATACACCAACGCCACCACCACGCAGCTGGTCAATATCAACACCGATAACTGGGATGAACACCTGCTGGCATGGACGGGTGCCTCGCCGTCCTGGTTCGGCGCGCCAACCCATCCAGGCAATGTCATCGGCCAGTGGATTTGCCCGCAGGGGAATGAAATTCCCGTTGTCGCCGTCGCCAGTCACGACACCGCAAGCGCGGTCATTGCCTCGCCGCTCGCCAGCAAAGACGCGGCCTATCTCTCCTCCGGCACCTGGTCGCTGATGGGTTTTGAGAGCAAAACGCCTTACACCAGCGACGCCGCGCTGGCCGCCAATATCACCAACGAAGGCGGTGCCGAAGGACGCTACCGCGTGCTGAAGAACATCATGGGCCTGTGGCTGCTCCAGCGGGTGCTGAAAGAGCAGAACGTCACCGACCTGCCCGCGCTTATCGCGGAAACCGAAAAGCTGAAGGCCTGCACCTTCCTGATTAACCCGAACGACGACCGCTTTATTAACCCGGTGCACATGAGCGCTGAGATCCAGGCCGCCTGTTTTGCCGCGGGGCAGCCGGTACCTTCCCGCCCCGCCGAGCTGGCGCGCTGTATTTTTGACAGCCTCGCCCTGCTCTATGCCGACATCCTGAGCGAGCTGGCTGACCTTCGCGGTAAACCGTTCAGCCAGCTGCACATCGTGGGCGGCGGCTGCCAGAACCAGCTGCTGAACCAGCTCTGCGCCGATGCCTGCGGCATTACCGTGGTGGCAGGTCCCGTAGAGGCTTCCACGCTCGGCAACATTGGCATTCAGTTGATGACGCTGGACGAACTATCAAACGTCGACGATTTCCGTTCGGTGGTGACGGCGAATAACAGCCTGACCACCTTCACCCCCAATCCCTGCCATGACATTGCCCGCTACCGGGCGCAGTTTCAGCAAAAACGACTGACTAAGGAGCTTTGCGCATGACCACTCAACTTGAACAAGCCTGGGACCTGGCTAAACAGCGTTTCGCCGCCGTCGGCGTGGATGTCGAAGAGGCGCTGCGCCAGCTCGACCGTCTGCCCGTCTCCATGCACTGCTGGCAGGGTGATGACGTCGCCGGTTTCGAGAATCCGGGCGGTTCCCTGACGGGTGGCATTCAGGCAACGGGTAACTACCCGGGCAAAGCGCGCAACGCCACCGAACTGCGTGCGGATCTGGAGCTGGCGCTGAGCCTGATCCCGGGGCCAAAACGGCTGAACCTGCACGCGATTTATCTCGAATCCGACGCACCGGTCGCGCGTAACGAAATCAAACCGGAACACTTTAAGAACTGGGTGGAGTGGGCAAAGGCCAACCGGCTGGGACTGGATTTTAACCCGTCCTGCTTCTCGCACCCGCTGAGCGCGGACGGGTTTACCCTTGCACACGCCAACGACGAAATCCGGCAGTTCTGGATCGACCACGTGAAGGCCAGCCGCCGCGTCTCCGCGTATTTTGGCGAGCAGCTCGGCACGCCGTCGGTGATGAATATCTGGATCCCGGACGGCATGAAGGACATCACCGTTGACCGTCTGGCGCCACGCCAGCGCCTGCTGGCCGCGCTGGATGAAGCCATCAGCGAGAAGCTTGATCCGGCGCACCATATCGACGCGGTGGAGAGCAAGCTGTTCGGCATTGGCGCAGAGAGCTACACCGTGGGCTCGAACGAGTTCTACATGGGCTACGCCACCAGCCGCCAGACCGCGCTGTGCCTGGATGCTGGCCACTTCCACCCAACGGAAGTCATCTCCGACAAAATCTCCGCCGCCATGCTCTACGTGCCGCGCCTGCTACTGCACGTCAGCCGTCCGGTGCGCTGGGACAGCGACCACGTGGTCCTGCTGGACGACGAAACCCAGGCGATTGCCAGCGAAATCATCCGCCACGATCTGTTTGACCGCGTGCACATCGGGCTCGACTTCTTCGACGCCTCCATCAACCGCATCGCGGCATGGGTTATCGGCACCCGCAACATGAAAAAAGCCCTGCTGCGTGCCCTGCTGGAGCCAACCGCCGCGCTGAAACAGCTGGAAGAGAGCGGCGATTACACCGCGCGCCTGGCGCTGCTGGAGGAGCAGAAATCCCTGCCGTGGCAGGCGGTGTGGGAGATCTACTGCCAGCGTCACGACGCCCCGGCGGGCAGCCAGTGGCTGGACAACGTGCGGGCGTATGAAAAAGACGTGCTCGCCGCTCGTCAGTAAAAAATATCGCCCGGCGGCGCGTTGCTTGCCGGGCCTACAGGTAAAAGCTGGCCGGGTAAGCGTAACGCCACCCGGTATTTTCAAAGGAAACACTGTATGCAGACCATCACCTCCTCCTGGTTCGTCCAGGGCATGATCAAAGCCACCTCCGACGCCTGGCTGAAGGGCTGGGACGAGCGCAACGGCGGCAACCTCACGCTGCGCCTGGACGATGCGGACATCGAGCCGTACGCCGCCGATTTTCACCAGAAGCCGCGCTATATTGCCCTGAGTCAGCCGATGCCGCTGCTCGCCAACACGCCGTTTATCGTTACCGGTTCCGGCAAGTTCTTCCGTAACGTTCAACTGGACCCGGAAGCCAATCTCGGCGTCGTGAGGGTAGACAGCGACGGCGCGGGATACCACATTCTGTGGGGGCTAACGGACGACGCGGTGCCGACCTCTGAGCTGCCGGCGCACTTCCTCTCCCACTGCGAACGCATCAAGGCGACTGACGGCAAAGACCGCGTGATCATGCACTGCCACGCCACTAACCTGATCGCCCTGACCTACGTGCTGGAAAATAATTCTGATTTCTTTACCCGCAAGCTGTGGGAAGGCAGTACCGAATGCCTGGTGGTCTTCCCGGACGGTGTCGGTATTCTGCCGTGGATGGTGCCGGGCACCGACGAAATCGGTCAGGCGACCGCGACGGATATGCAAAAGCACGCCCTGGTGCTGTGGCCGTTCCACGGCGTCTTCGGCAGCGGTCCGACGCTGGATGAAACCTTCGGCCTGATCGACACCGCCGAGAAATCCGCGGAGGTGCTGGTGAAGGTCTACTCCATGGGCGGCATGAAGCAGACCATCACCCGGGAAGAGCTGATCGCGCTGGGCAAACGTTTTGGCGTTACCCCGATGCAGTCGGCCCTGGATTTATACGCGTAACGCCACAGGCGATAGTTAAGGAGAATTATCATGAGCTTTATGTTGGCACTTCCCAAAATTAGCCTGCATGGCGCGGGTGCAATCGGCGATATGGTCACCCTGGTGGCGACCAGGCAGTGGGGCAAAGCGCTGATTGTCACCGACGGCCAACTGGTGAAACTGGGCCTGCTCGACAGCCTGTTTACCGCGCTGGACGCCCATCAAATGTCATATCACCTGTTCGATGAGGTATTTCCGAACCCGACGGAAGCGCTGGTGCAAAAAGGATTTGCGGCTTACCAGGACGCGGAGTGTGATTACGTGATTGCCTTTGGCGGCGGCAGCCCGATTGATACCGCCAAGGCGATTAAAATCCTCACCGCTAATCCAGGCCCGTCTACCGATTACTCCGGCGTCGGCAAGGTGAAAAACGCAGGCGTGCCGCTGGTGGCGATCAACACTACCGCAGGCACCGCGGCAGAGATGACCAGCAATGCGGTGATCATCGACTCCGCGCGTCAGGTGAAAGAGGTGATTATCGACCCGAACATCATCCCGGATATTGCCGTGGACGATGCCAGCGTGATGCTTGATATTCCGGCCTCCGTGACCGCGGCGACCGGTATGGATGCGTTAACGCACGCCATTGAAGCCTACGTGTCCGTTGGCGCGCACCCGCTGACCGATGCCAACGCGCTGGAAGCGATTCGCCTGATCAGCCTCTGGCTGCCGAAAGCGGTCGACGACGGTCATAACCTGGAAGCGCGCGAGCAGATGGCGTTTGGTCAGTACCTGGCAGGTATGGCGTTTAACAGCGCCGGGCTGGGGCTGGTACATGCTCTGGCGCACCAGCCGGGCGCAACGCACAACCTGCCGCATGGCGTGTGCAACGCCATCCTGCTGCCGATCATCGAAAACTTTAACCGCCCGAACGCGGTCGCGCGTTTTGCCCGCGTGGCGCTGGCAATGGGCGTCGATACCCGAGGGATGAGCGATGTAGCCGCCAGCATGTCCGCCATTCAGGCGATTCGCGACCTGAGCGCCCGCGTCGGCATTCCGTCAGGCTTCAGCCAGCTCGGCGTCACCAAAGCCGATATCGAAGGCTGGCTGGATAAAGCCCTCGCCGATCCGTGTGCGCCGTGTAACCCACGCACCGCCAGCCGCGATGAAGTCCGCGAGCTGTACCTGGAGGCATTATGATCCGCAAAGCGTTTGTGATGCAGGTAAACCCGGACGCGCACGAGGAGTACGCGCGTCGACACAATCCGATTTGGCCCGAACTGGAAGCGGTGTTGAAAGACCACGGCGCACACCACTACGCCATTTACCTCGATAAAGCACGCAACCTGCTGTTTGCGACGGTGGAGATTGAGTCGGAGGAGCGCTGGAACGCGGTGGCGAATACCGACGTGTGCCAGCGCTGGTGGAAATATATGGCTGACGTCATGCCGTCGAACCCGGATAACAGCCCGGTGAGCGCCGGGCTGAAAGAGGTGTTTTACCTGGAGTGATGCGTTAACGCTGCCGCCCCTGTGGTGGCAGCAATCTCCCGCCTGCTGCTCAGCGTAAACGCCGACACCACCGTAATCGCCAGCACGAAACAGCCCAGCATCAGATACGTCTCCTGAAAGCCGATCCGGTCATACATATTTCCGGCAAAGGCGGAGAGGAAAATCGCTGCCGACTGTTTGGCAAACTGGAAGCCAATCAGGTAGATGGTGGCCGACAGGCGCGTATCAAACACTCCGGTAATGTATTTGAATGCCCCCACCAGCAGGAACGGGACTTCCAGGGCGTGCAACATCTTGAGGGCGATGACTTCCATGGCGGTGGTGGCAAACGACGAGCCGATAATGCGCGTCGCCATAATCACCCCGGCGATCAGCAGCGTGTTCTTCGCGCCGATGCGGTTAATGATCCACGGCGAGCAGAACATGATGATGGCGTTACAAATCTCCCCCGCCGTGGTGGCAAAACCAAAGGCGCGGGTCCCTTCCTGCGGCGTGGCGAAGAAGGTTTTAAAGAAGGTGGCAAACTGCTGGTCGAAAACGTCATACACGCAGGCCACGCCAACCACGTACAGGATGAACATCCACATTCTGCGCTGGCGGAACAGGTTGAACACGGTTTTAGCGGTGATTTGCGGCTGGTTCGCGCCCAGGGCGTTCATCACCTGCGCCGTCTGGTTGGGCTTCGGTTTCGCGACCACCAGCAACAGCATCAGCAAAAGTGCCGCCGCCGATCCCATCCAGAAAACATACGACGGATCGATGCCGAACAGGATGCCGCCCGTTGAGGCGCACAAGCCCCAGCCGAGGCAGCCAAACATGCGCGCCTTGCCGTACTCAAAGAAGCTGTTGCGGCTCACGCGTTCAATGTAGGCCTCAATCGCCCCGGATCCGGCTGAAAAAACAAAGCCGATATACAGCCCGCCGCTCAGCGCGCCCAGCCAGATATTCGTTTTCAACAGTGGCGCGAAGACGTACAGGAAAAACGGCGCGAACAGAAACAGCAGCACCGAGATGATCCACAGCAGGTGTTTTTTCAGCCCCAGCTTGTCCGAAATGACGCCCAGCACCGGCTGGAACGCGATGGCCGACAGCGAGATGCAGGAGAAGACAATCCCGGTATGGGTTTTGTTCAGACCGATGATGTCCGACAGCCAGATCGGCAGGAACGGAAAGCAGGTGGCCATGATGAAGAAGTAGAGAAAGAAGAACAGCCCGAAGATCCAGAAGTTAGGGTTGTCTTTGTGGGTACAGGTTGTTGTGTTCATTATTTTTATCCTCAACGGAGGGCCGGTTGCCCGGCCCGTCACCTTTACACGCGTTCCACGCCAATCAGAATGGCGGTTTCCGGATCCAGAATCGGCAGCGCAATACCCGCCCGCATCAGCCATTCGCCGCTTGCCGTTTGCGGTGCTTCCATCCACGCTGGCAGCTTGCGCATGGTGTGCCCGCCCTCGCCCGTGATCTGAATGTTCGGGTGATCCAGCAGCGTGATGCGGTACTGTGCGCTGGCGTCTAACCCCGGCATGCGCAGCGGCATCATCAGGGTGTAATCCGGCATCGCGAGCTGGCTGACCAAAAATAGCCCCTGCGTTTTGTCTTCACTCACTATACCCTGCGCCAGCGTGGTGGCATCCGGCATGTCCACGCGCCACTGGGTACCGCGATGAATCACCTCACGCCACCGCTTATACAGCGCGGCATAATGGCGATAGCCCTCACGCTCCTGCGCATCGACGGTGAGCGGATCCAGCTCCAGCCCCATATGCCCAAACAGCGCCGTCAGCCCACGGAAAGCGATGCTGTGCTGGCGGAAGGTGGCGTGACATTTATGATGACCGATATGCGCCCCCATCACCTCCGGCGGGAAGAAATAGCTCATGCCGCGCTGGATCGTGTTGCGCTCCAGCGCGTCGTTGTTGTCGGAAGCCCAGAAACGATGGCTGCGGGTCAGCACTTCATAATCGATTCGCCCCCCGCCGGAGGAGCAGGATTCAAATTCAATGTGCGGAAAACGCTCGCCCAGCACGTCCAGCAGGCGGTAAAACTGGCGGGTCTGCGCGTCGGCGGCGGCTTTACCGTTGTGCCCGGGCTGCACCAGTTCGCGGTTCATGTCCCATTTCACGTAGTCAACCTCGTGCTCGCCCAGCAGCCAGCTCATGCGCTCTACGAGATAATCAAAGGCCTCTGGGATGTTGAGATTAAGCACCAGCTGGTGCCGTCCGGTCGCCTGGGGATAGCCCGGCAGCGCCAGCACCCAGTCAGGATGCGCGCGATACAGATCGGAATCCGGGTTAATCATCTCCGGCTCGATCCAGATGCCAAACTCCATGCCGAGCCGTTTAACGTGACTGATTACCGGCGTCAGGCCGTTCGGGTATTTTTTCTCATCCAGGTACCAGTCGCCCAGCGCGGCATGGTCGTCGTTGCGGCCTTTGAACCAGCCGTCGTCAATGATAAAGCGCTCCACACCCAGCGCGGCGGCCTCGTCGGCCATGCGCATGATGTACTCCGGATCGTGGCTGAAGTAGATCCCCTCCCAGGTATTGAGGTGTACCGGGCGCGGTTTGTTTTCCGGGAAGCGGATGATGCTGTCGCGCAGGTAGCGGTGGAACTGCTGGCTCATGCCGTTCAGCCCGTGCGGGGAGTAGCTGGCATACAGGCGCGGCGTCCAGAGCGTTTCGCCCTCTTCAATCGCCATTTCACCCGGCAGGTAGAGCGCTTCGGCCTGTATATAACGGCGACCATCGGTTTTCGCTTCGGCGCGCAGGCGGTGGTTGCCGCTCCAGCCCAGATGCACGCCCCAGACGTCGCCCTGCATTTCGCTGAACGATGGCGTACCGGCGATCAGCGCCGGGAAATGTTCGTGGGACGTTTTACCCCGACGGTTTTCAATGATAAAGCTGTCGTGTTCAAGCGTGACGCGGTGCGGCTGAAATTCTCTGATCCAGCGTCCGTGAAAGGCCATAACCTCCTGCGCGCGCTCGGCCACCGGCAGCGTGACAGCGAATCGGTCCACCTGCCACGCCAGCGCTTTCAGGTTGGTTAACCCATGGCGCACCACCAGCACGCCGCTGGCCTGCAGCGTCAGCTCGCTGGTCAGACGCAGTCCCGCGCATTCATCTTCGGCGGTTATCGTCAGGGTGTTTACGTCCTGCTGCACCTGCGTGGTTTTAAACACCGGGGAACCGTCCAGCCCCTGGCGATGCCCCTCAATACCTGGCGAGCCAAACAGCCCGTGCCCCAGCTCGGCCATCAGCGTTACCGGGGAGTCCACATCCAGCCTGCCGTTTGCCACCGGCCGCACCAGCGTAGTGACATTCTGCGGCGAAAAGTGCTGAAGATGCGGTCCCCAGTAGAGAATTTCGGCGAACGGTTGGGTTTTTATCACCACATCAACGGTGGTGCTTTCGAGTCGTAAAATGGCATCTTGCATCAGACATCTCCTGTCGTCGGGATGTCTTGAGTGTTGATCCGAAACGTTTCGGATACAAACCAAAACGTTTCGGATCTGTGATCGGGTTTGGAAATTTACGCGGTTTAGGCCGTCTGGCCCGGGAAGAATTCGGGCTGCCAGAGCACCTGGAGCCGTTCGACGTCGTCGCCGTTAATCAGCTGGCGCACCATATCGGCAATCTGTTTCCCGACGCCCTGACGAGTGGACTGGATCACTGCCGCCACGTCAGCATCAACGATGCTGTCCTGCGGAAGTCCGTCATAAACCACCAGCGCAACGGCGTTCTCGCCTGTCAGGCGGCCCAGTTCCGCCAGCGCCATCGCCGCGCCGTCGCCGTGGGTGTTGCAGTCGGTAATGATGGCCGTGGGGGGCTGCGGCAGGGAGAGAAGTTCTTTCGTGGTGGCATACCCCACGCGGCGCGAAGGGGGCATAGCGCGCAGCCATTCGCTGGAGAGCCCGGCTTCCCGCAGCGCGTCCAGGTAGCCCTGTCGCCGCTGGGTGATGAATGCCTGATTATTGCTTTCGCCCAGCAGGGCGATGCGCTGATGGCCTTTCTCAATCAACCAGCGGGTGGCCTGGTACGTGCCAGCATAGTTGTCGAAGTCGAACCATGCGTACGGCTGCGGCAGCTGGCTGCGGCCAAGCGCCAGAAAAGGGAATCCGACGGCCTGCAGCTGTTCAAGTCGCGGATCGCGATCGAGCGTGTGGGCCACAATCAGCGCATCCACGCGGCGGCTTTGCACCATGCGCATATAGCTGTGCTTATCCGCCAGATCATCGTCGGCGATGAGCTGCAGGTCGATCTCATGTCGCGCCAGTTCGTGGCTAATTTCGCCGACCATGTCCATAAAAACGCTGTTATTGAGCGGAACAGGATGCACGGGAAAAACGAGGCCGACAGCATCGATTTTGCCCATCTTCAGGCGGCGCGCAAACGTATTAGGTCGGTAACCACGGCGCTGAGCCTCCGCCTCCACGCGGGCGCGCGTCTCAGCAGACACATCGTCATACCCGTTGAGGGCGCGGCTGACGGTAGTGACGGACAGCCCCAGTTCTTTAGCAATGGCTTTGAGCGACATGATTTTCCGTATCTTCGTTAATTTTGTTCCGCCACCAGAAGGGCGTGGGTGTCTGGCTCCAGCGCCTTAAAGATATGCGGCTGATCGGCAGGGTAGCAAATGTAATCGCCCGGGCCGAGTTCTTCCGCGGCGTCGATCAGGCCGACCATCGCCCGCCCCTGGGTCACGATAATGTGCTCAACCGACCCCGGCGGATGCGGCTGGGAAATACGGTCTGCCCCCGGCTGCGTCAGCAGCAGATAGATATCACGACGCGCGCCCGGCGGACACGCCGCCAGCAAAATCGCCTCGTAGTTTGCCTGCCCGGCAACCACCTTGGTGCCCTCGCCGCGGCGGATCACCTGCGTGACGGGCTGCTGCGGTTCCAGTAACCGGGCAAACGGAATATCCAGCGCCACGCAAAGCGACCAGAGCGTCTCCAGGCTAGGATTGCCGTTGCCAGACTCCAGCTGAGAAAGCGTAGATTTGGCGATCCCGGCACGGCGGGCAATTTCCGCCAGTGACAGCCCGGTTCGCAGGCGTTCCCGCACCAGGCTTTTGGCGATCACGCTGATTGGCTGCGTCATAAAAACGGCCTCTGTCTCTCTATAACGAACGATTCGTTCATCTTGTAAAACGATTTTGATGCGTTCATTATAATGGAAATACGTTCGATATGGCTAAAATGATATGAAGAATCCCCTCTCTTGCCTGAAAGGCGACACGATAAAAGCGATAATTTTGGTCTGCCTCGCGGTAGGCGTGGTCGGCATGTCTTACGGCTCCCTGGCGATGGCCTACGGTTTTCCGCTGTGGGTGCCGTTTGTGCTTTCCCTCACGGTGCTGGCGGGCGCATCCGAGTTTATGTTTATCGGCATTGTGGCAAGCGGAGGTAACCCGCTGGCGGCAGCGGCCGCCGGTTTGCTGGTCAACGCGCGCCATGTGCCGTTTGGCGTGACGGTGCGTGAACTGGTGGGCAAACGGGGTTTGAGCTATCTCGGCTGTCACATCATGAACGATGAAAGCGTAGTGTTTGGCCTGTCGCAAAAAACGCCCGAGCAGCGTAAAGCGGCCTACTGGCTGTGCGGTTTAGGCGTGGCGATTATCTGGCCGGTGGGGGCGCTGCTGGGTGCCATGGTCGGTAAACTGCTGCCGGACCCGGAGACCATCGGGCTGGACGCGGTGTTTCCGGCGATCCTGCTGGCGTTAGTGGTACCCGCGTTTAAAAACCGTACCACGCTGATCCGCGCCTGCAGCGGTGCCGCGCTATCACTGGCTGCCGTGCCGTTTGCCCCGGTGGGTTTACCGGTTCTGCTCTCGTTACTCGGTCTCGCTGCGAGGAAAAAATAATGGGAAACATGACGTTTTTTATTCTCGGCATCGCCATTCTTTCTGCCGGAACCTACCTGATGCGTCTCGGCGGGGCAAAGCTGGGCAACCGGCTGGCGCTTTCTGAACGATCGCAGGCGCTGCTTTCCGATGCGGCTACCGTTTTGCTGTTCTCCGTCGCGCTGGCGACCACGTTTTATGAAGGGGAACATTTTGCGGGCATGGCGCGCGTGCTGGGCGTGGGGTTCGCGGTGTTTCTGGCATGGCGAAAAATGCCGTTAATTGTGGTGATCGTCGCGGCGGCGGTGGTGACGGCGCTGCTGCGTCTGGCGGGTATAAATTAAAAAAGCGCCCCAGGGGCGCTCTTTCGACGGTATAGCGAAATTATTTGTTCAGTTCAGCGGTCATGTGTACGCGGTTACCGGTGAACGCCTGGGTAATTTTGTAGGATGACGCGCCCGCTTCCTGAGCCTGAGCCGCGATTTTCGCTTCTGCGCTATCAATGGTGGAAGCAGAGGCGGTCACTGTCTGTGCAGCGAAAGAACCGAAAGAAACAGCCAGAGCGATTACAGCGACAAAAGTTTTGATGCTTTTCATGATATAAACCCTTTCATTAAGTTGTTTAGGTAAGGCACCGTGCCTTGATGAGATAAATACTAGCCCTCATCCTGAACAACTAAAAGCGGAAGGATTTGCTATTATCGTTCAAAATTACTGATCAACCATTAACCGCTGCGGATGGGTATAAATTGTCGCCCTGCCCGGCTTGCAGAACCCCACCAGCGTCAGATTGCAGCGCTCCGCCACCTCCACCGCCAGCGTGGTTGCCGCCGACACCGCAAACAGAATTTCCACGCCGCACATCGCGGACTTCTGCACCATCTCATAGCTGGCGCGGCTGGAAACAAGCGCCGCGCCCTGCTGCCAGAGATCGCTCTCCCCCGCACGACGGCCTAATAGCTTGTCGAGCGCGACGTGGCGGCCCACGTCCTCATGCCCTCCAGCAATATCTCCTGACGGCAATACCCACGCCGCCGCGTGCGTGCAGCCGCTCAGTTGGCCGATGGGCTGAACATCGTTGAGATTTTCCAGCGCACGGTCGAGATGCGCCAGATTGAAGGTCTGGGTAAACGGCAGTGGCGCAACGGGCTTGCCAATATCATTAAGCTGCTCAACACCACAGACACCGCACCCGGTACGCCCGGCCAGCGCGCGGCGGCGCTCTTTCAGCCCCATAAAGCGGCGGCTGGAGAGTTCGATTTGCACTTCAAGACCGTTACACGCCTGAACCACGTCCATGCCGTAGATCTCCTGCGGGTGCGCAATGATGCCTTCCGAAAGGGAAAAACCGATGGCGAACAGTTCGAGATCTTTGGGTGAGGCCATCATCACCACGTGCGAAATACCGTTGTAAACGAGGGCAACGGGCACTTCTTCAGCCAGAAAATCGGGGGTGGCATGGGTAATGTGGGGCGGTCTGCGTACCGACATTTCCACAATGCCCGCAGGCAGTGGCGATGAGCGGGTAGCACGGTTTTGTTTAGACACAGCGGTATTCCTGAACAACCACGGAAGTAAGCCTGCTATTGCAGCATAAACCGCAGGCCTTACGCATAGTATGGATCAACTTTTCGACACTCATTGTCCTACTCATTAAGAAGAGGTGCAACCCGGCCCCCGCTACACCCCTTTAACATGCAGAGCTTATAGTGTGATCATTGTCACACTTTATAATCAACACAGTGATAATACGTTCACTTTGTATTAACGCCGTTGGAACAGGTATACCGACATTGTGGTATTCTGATGATATCCCTCGGAGAAATGAGGGATTAACGCAAATTTTTCTCCTTTGCGGTCAATTCTCAACCGCGAAGTTAAAACTACATATATAAGCAATGTCGAACAAGGAGTGACCCATGCAGGTCAGCAGAAGGCAGTTCTTTAAGATCTGCGCTGGCGGTATGGCAGGCACCACGGCGGCGGCACTGGGCTTTGCGCCCGGCGTAGCGCTGGCGGAAACGCGGCAGTACAAACTGCTGCGCACCCGCGAAACCCGTAACACCTGTACGTACTGCTCCGTCGGCTGTGGGCTGTTGATGTATAGCCTCGGCGACGGTGCGAAAAACGCCAAAGCGTCTATTTTCCATATCGAAGGCGACCCGGACCATCCGGTCAACCGCGGCGCGCTGTGTCCGAAAGGGGCCGGTCTGGTGGACTTTATCCACTCCGAAAGCCGTCTGAAATTCCCGGAATATCGCGCACCTGGCTCCGATAAATGGCAGCAAATCAGCTGGGAAGAGGCGTTTGACCGCATCGCAAAACATATTAAAGAAGACCGCGATGCCAACTTTATTGAGAAGAACGCCGACGGCGTCACGGTCAACCGCTGGCTCTCCACCGGGATGCTGTGTGCTTCTGCCTCCAGCAACGAAACCGGCTATTTAACCCAGAAATTTACGCGCGCACTCGGTATGCTCGCGGTCGACAACCAGGCGCGTGTCTGACACGGACCAACGGTAGCAAGTCTTGCTCCAACATTTGGTCGCGGTGCGATGACCAACCACTGGGTCGACATCAAGAACGCCAACCTCATTGTGGTGATGGGCGGTAACGCCGCTGAAGCGCACCCTGTCGGGTTCCGCTGGGCGATGGAAGCCAAAATCCACAACGGTGCGAAACTGATTGTGATCGATCCCCGCTTTACGCGTACTGCGTCAGTGGCGGATTTCTACACCCCTATTCGTTCAGGTACTGACATCACTTTCCTGTCAGGCGTACTGCTGTACCTGATGACCAACGAAAAATATAACCGCGAGTACACCGAAGCCTATACCAACGCCAGCCTGATCGTGCGTGAGGATTACCACTTCGAAGATGGCCTGTTCAGCGGTTATGACGCGGAAAAACGCAAGTACGACAAAACCAGCTGGAACTACGAGCTGGATGAGAAAGGCTTTGCGAAGCGCGACACCACTCTTCAACACCCGCGCTGCGTATGGAACCTGCTGAAAGAGCACGTTTCCCGCTACACGCCGGACGTTGTCGAGAACATCTGCGGCACGCCGAAAGCAGACTTCCTGAAGGTCTGCGAGCTGATCGCGGAGACCAGCGCGAAGGACAAAACCGCGTCGTTCCTGTATGCACTCGGCTGGACGCAGCACTCCATCGGCGCGCAGAACATCCGTACCATGGCAATGGTGCAGCTGCTGCTCGGCAACATGGGGATGGCAGGCGGCGGCGTGAACGCCCTGCGCGGTCACTCCAACATTCAGGGTCTGACCGACCTCGGCCTGCTGTCTCAGAGCCTGACGGGTTACATGAACCTGCCGAGCGAGAAACAGACTGACCTGCAGACCTACCTGACGGCCAGCACGCCAAAACCGCTGCTCGAAGGCCAGGTGAACTACTGGGGCAACTATCCGAAGTTCTTCGTCTCGCTGATGAAAGCCTTCTACGGCGACAAAGCGACGGCGGAAAACAGCTGGGGCTTTGACTGGCTGCCGAAGTGGGACAAAGGTTACGACGTTCTCCAGTACTTCGAAATGATGCACCAGGGCCAGGTCAACGGCTATATCTGCCAGGGCTTTAACCCGGTGGCGTCGTTCCCGAACAAGAACAAGGTTGTTGAATCCCTCTCGAAGCTGAAGTTCCTGGTGACGATTGACCCGCTCAACACCGAGACCTCGACCTTCTGGCAGAACCACGGTGAGTCGAACGACGTCGATCCGTCGAAGATTCAGACCGAAGTGTTCCGCCTGCCGTCTACCTGCTTCGCGGAAGAGAACGGTTCTATCGTCAACTCCGGCCGCTGGCTGCAGTGGCACTGGAAAGGCGCGGACGCCCCGGGCATCGCCATGAACGACGGCGAGATCCTGGCCGGTATCTTCTTACGCCTGCGTAAGATGTATGCAGCAGAAGGCGGCGCGAACCCTGAGCCGGTGCTGAACATGACCTGGAACTACTCGACGCCGGAAAATCCTGCGCCGGAAGAAGTGGCCATGGAGAGCAACGGTAAGGCGCTGGCGGACGTTATCGACCCGGTCACCGGCGCGGTTCTGGCGAAGAAAGGCGACCAGCTCAGCACCTTCGCGCACCTGCGCGATGACGGTACCACCTCCAGCGGCTGCTGGATCTTTGCCGGTAGCTGGACGCCGAAAGGCAACCAGATGGCCAACCGTGACAACGCCGACCCGTCGGGCCTCGGCAATACGCTGGGCTGGGCATGGGCATGGCCGCTGAACCGCCGCATCCTCTATAACCGTGCCTCCGCTGATCCGCAGGGTAACCCGTGGGATCCGAAGCGTCAGCTTCTGAAGTGGGACGGCGCGAAATGGGGCGGCGTGGATATTCCGGACTACAGCACTGCCGCACCAGGCAGCGACGTTGGGCCGTTTATCATGCAGCCTGAAGG
The DNA here is from genome assembly GCF_014895915.1 of Enterobacter cloacae complex sp. P13B. Lineage (NCBI taxonomy): Bacteria > Pseudomonadati > Pseudomonadota > Gammaproteobacteria > Enterobacterales > Enterobacteriaceae > Enterobacter > Enterobacter cloacae complex sp. P13B. The sequence continues at coordinate 41,396 of NZ_JADBQN010000022.1, read as the reverse complement.
GATGGGCCGTCTGTTTGCTATCGATAAGATGGCGGAAGGGCCGTTCCCGGAACACTACGAGCCGTTTGAGACGCCGCTGGGCACCAACCCGCTGCACCCGAACGTGGTCTCTAACCCGGCAGCGCGTATCTTCAAGGGCGACTTTGAAGCGCTGGGTAAAAAAGACAAGTTCCCGTACGTGGGCACCACTTACCGTCTGACCGAACACTTCCACTACTGGACCAAGCACGCGCTGCTTAACGCCATCGCGCAGCCGGAACAGTTTGTGGAGATCGGCGAGAAGCTGGCGAACAAGCTCGGCATTGCCCATGGCGATACCGTGAAGGTCTCCTCTAACCGCGGCTACATCAAGGCCAAGGCGGTGGTGACCAAGCGTATTCGCACGCTGAACGTTCACGGTCAGCAGGTGGATACCATCGGCATCCCAATTCACTGGGGCTATGAGGGCGTGGCGAAGAAAGGGTTCATTGCGAACACCCTGACGCCGTTCGTCGGTGATGCGAACACGCAGACGCCGGAGTTTAAGGCCTTCCTTGTGAACGTGGAAAAGGTGTAACGGAGACGACTTATGGCTTATCAATCTCAAGACATTATCCGTCGTTCCGCGACTAACGGTTTCACGCCCGCGCCTCAGGCGCGGGACCACCAGCAGGAAGTGGCGAAGCTGATCGACGTGACCACCTGTATCGGCTGTAAAGCCTGTCAGGTGGCCTGCTCTGAGTGGAACGACATCCGTGACGAAGTAGGTCACAACGTCGGGGTGTACGACAACCCGGCAGACCTGACCGCCAAGTCCTGGACGGTAATGCGTTTCTCGGAAGTGGAGCAGAACGACAAACTGGAATGGCTTATCCGCAAAGACGGCTGTATGCACTGCGCGGATCCGGGCTGCCTGAAGGCGTGTCCGTCAGAAGGGGCTATCATTCAGTATGCTAACGGCATCGTCGACTTCCAGTCCGAGCAGTGCATTGGCTGCGGCTACTGCATCGCGGGCTGTCCGTTCGACGTGCCGCGCATGAACCCGGAAGACAACCGCGTCTATAAATGTACGCTGTGCGTAGACCGCGTTAACGTGGGCCAGGAGCCTGCATGCGTGAAGACCTGCCCAACCGGCGCTATCCACTTTGGCTCCAAAGAGGATATGAAAACGCTGGCGGCAGAGCGCGTGGGCGAGTTGAAAACCCGTGGTTACGACAACGCGGGCCTGTACGATCCGGCCGGGGTTGGCGGTACGCACGTGATGTACGTGCTGCACCACGCCGACAAGCCGAACCTGTATCACGGCCTGCCGGAGAACCCGGAAATCAGCGCCACCGTGAAGTTCTGGAAAGGCATCTGGAAACCGCTGGCCGCGGTGGGCTTTGCTGCCACCTTCGCAGCGAGCATCTTCCACTACGTCGGCGTCGGTCCGAACCGTGCGGAAGAGGAAGACGACAACCTGCATGAAGAGAAAGACGAGGTGCGCAAATGAGAAAACGTGACACCATCGTGCGCTACACCGCGCCGGAACGCATCAACCACTGGGTCACCGCCTTCTGCTTCATGCTGGCGGCGATAAGCGGGCTGGGGTTCTTCTTCCCCTCCTTCAACTGGCTGATGCAGATCCTGGGCACGCCGCAGCTGGCGCGCATCCTTCACCCGTTCGTGGGTGTGGTGATGTTTGCCTCGTTTATCATCATGTTTTTCCGCTACTGGCACCATAACCTAATCAATCGGGATGATATCTTTTGGGCGAAGAATATTCGTAAGATCGTCGTCAACGAGGAAGTGGGTGATACCGGGCGTTATAACTTCGGCCAGAAATGCGTATTCTGGGCGGCGATTATCTTCCTGGTCCTGTTGCTGGTGAGCGGCGTGATCATCTGGCGTCCGTACTTTGCGCCTGCTTTCTCAATCCCGGTGATCCGATTTGCGCTAATGCTGCATTCATTTGCCGCAGTGGCGTTAATTGTGGTTATCATGGTGCATATTTACGCCGCCCTCTGGGTGAAAGGCACCATTACCGCGATGGTGGAAGGATGGGTAACCAAAACGTGGGCGAAGAAACATCACCCGCGCTGGTACCGTGAAGTCCGCCAGAAACAGGAAAAGTCATCTGAATGAGTATTCGCATAATCCCGCAAGATGAGCTGGGGTCGAGCGAGAAACGTACGGCGGAGTATATTCCGCCGTTGTTATTCCCCAGACTCAAGAACCTCTACAACCGCCGCGCAGAGCGTCTGCGCGAGCTGGCAGAGAACAACCCGCTGGGCGATTTTCTGCGTTTTGCCGCGCTGGTCGCCCATGCGCAGGAGGTGGTGCTGTACGATCACCCGCTGCAAATGGACCTGACCGCGCGCATCAAAGAAGCTAACGAGCAGGGCAAGCCGCCGCTGGATATTCACGTCCTGCCGCGCGACAAGCACTGGCATAAGCTGCTTCATTCGCTGATTGCCGAGCTGAAGCCGGAGATGAGCGGCACGGCGCTGGCGGTCATCGAGAATCTGGAAAAAGCCTCTGACCTGGAGCTGGAAGAGATGGCGAGCGCGCTGTTTGCCTCCGACTTCTCGCTGGTCAGCAGCGATAAAGCGCCGTTTATCTGGGCCGCGCTGTCGCTCTACTGGGCGCAAATGGCGAGCCTGATCCCGGGCAAAGCCCGCGCCGAATACGGCGAAGCGCGCCAGTTCTGCCCGGTGTGCGGCTCAATGCCGGTCTCCAGCATGGTGCAGATTGGGACCACGCAGGGGCTGCGCTACCTGCACTGCAACCTGTGTGAAACCGAGTGGCACGTGGTGCGCGTGAAGTGCAGCAACTGCGAGCAGACTCGCGATCTCAACTACTGGTCGCTGGAAAATGAAGACGCGGCGGTGAAAGCCGAAAGCTGCGGCGACTGCGGAACCTACCTGAAGATCCTGTATCAGGAAAAAGACCCGAAAGTCGAAGCGGTGGCCGACGATCTCGCCTCGCTGATTCTGGATGCGAAGATGGAGCAAGAGGGCTTTGCCCGCAGCTCGATCAACCCGTTCCTGTTCCCGGGTGAAGGGGAGTAATCTCCTGCGAGAGTGCCGGGCGGCGCGAGCTTGCCCGGCCTACACCTGGTAAGGCGTAAGGACCTCGTCAATACCCGCAAAATCTTTCGTGTTGCGAGAAATCAACGGGCATTTTCTGCTCTGCGCTGTAGCCAGGATGATAGCATCAGGCAGTTTCATTCCATGCTTCTCACGTAGTAAAACGCTTCTTTCCGCGATATCCCGAGACACATCAATAATTTCAAAAGCGCCCATCACGGCTGCCGTTTTCGCTTCATGACCATGCCTGCGAGCGCCCACCATCACTTCCATCCAGGTAATTAAGCTGATGGCACGATGCGACGCGGTATGCTCAATCGCATCCGCAGCTTCAACACGGTTGTTGAAGAGATCAATAAGAATATTGGTATCAAACACTGCCATGTGCTCCATGATTACCACTCCTCACGCAGCTTGCGTTCATACTCAAGCCCGTCCTCTTTTCTGTCTCCCCACAGACCAAGCGCATTTCGGATAACAGAGGAACTCTGCTGGTCGAGATACAGCTCAATCGCTTCGCGAAGCAGTTCAGCACGTGGTTGATTTCGCAATTGCTTGAGGTTATCCAAACGTTGAATCACGTCATCAGACAAATCGATAAGTATTCTGCCCATATCAAGTTCCGCCAAAACGCTCATATATCACCTTAGTATATCATCATTGGTTAATTTTCAGGCAAAATACTCTTTATCAATTTAGGGTGAAAGGACGTTTTTTAGGGAATGATCGATTTTGCGAGCCGCTTTCCACAATATGCACCTCTCAACATTTCTCTGTTTTCATCTGCTGTAAACCAGGCTATAAACTGTATAAACACACAGTAAAAGGACGTAACCATGGCTCTGGAGAAGGGTATTGATAAGCTGGTACAGGAGTTTATTGCCGCAGGACGACCTTCCTCGCGAAAGCAGAGTATTGATGACCGGAGAAGCGGATATGTCGCCAGCACAGCGCTGGCCGGGGAAAAAGAAACTCGTGTCCAGGTTGAAACGCTTGTTCTTGAGGATTTGACCTTTCGGGTATTTTCGCCTGTCAATGCCCCTGAAACGTTACCTTGTGCCCTCTACTATCATGGCGGTTGTTTTGTCAGCGGTGGGTTTGAAACCCATGATAATCAGCTTCGCCAACTGGCGTTTTACGGTAACTGTCGGGTCATTGCGGTTCAGTACAGACTCGCACCCGAGCATACCTTCCCCGCTGCGCATGACGATGCAGAGAGAGCGGCAGATCTTGTCTGGCAGAATGCAGAACAATTAGGTGTGGATAAAAACCGGATTACACTTTGTGGAGACAGCGCGGGAGGCCATCTTGCGCTGGTAACATCATTGCGGCTTAAGGCCAAAGGTCTCTGGGATCCCGCACAGCTCATTCTTATCTACCCCATGCTCGACGCTACGGCCAGTTTTGAAAGCTATACCCTCAATGGCATGGATTACGTGATTACTCGCGATACCCTTTTGAGCGGCTATGAAATGTATCTGGCTGGAGCCGACCGTCAGCATCCTGAAGTCAGCCCGCTGTGGCGCAACGACTTTAGCGGTCTGCCAAAGGTCCACATTGTTACCGCTGAGTATGATCCGTTACGCGACGAAGGCGAGGCGCTTTGTCAGCGCCTCACGGAGCAAGGCGTGAAGTGTACCGCTCAACGATGGCGGGGTGTAATACACGGCTTCTTTCAGTTGAGTGGAATTAGCCAGTCAGCGCGAGACGTTATGCGAGATATTGCCTGGCGCATTAACCATGCCGGGCGAGAGTGAGAAGGAGACTACTCCTCCTCGTTCCCGCCCTCTTCATAAGCGCCATACGGCTTCGCAGGAAGAACGATATAGGTGCCTTCAAACACCGCGCCCGGCGTTTCATCGCCGAACAACTCAACCTGCATCTGCACGCGCGCTTTGCGGCCACGTGCCAGACGATCGAGATCGCCGCCCAGCGCGCCAAGGTCCGCCACCGCGCTCGGCTTGCCGCTGATCGGCGCACTGTAGCGAATGTGGGCATCGGCCAGAATAATGGTGCCGCCAAGATGCCGCTCGCGCAGCATTAGCCAGATCAGCCCCCAGCCGGTGAGCGTCGCCAGGGAAAACAGGCTGCCGGCAAACAGGGTGTGGTGAGGGTTCTGATTGCCGGTTTCCGGCATGGTGGTAATGAATTTTTGCCCGGTGTACTGCTGAATGCGCACGCCCATCTTTTCACTCAGAGGGATGTGTTCATACCAGGCCTGCTGCAGTTGCCCGCACCAGTCCGCGCGATGAAGAATATCGTCCAGCGTGGCGATGGGTTTGATCATCAAAAAGTGGCGAATCGGCGTGGTTTGCGGGGCGGTGATTTCACCCTGGTTAACAAAACCGAGTTTGGCAAAAAACTCCACGGCATCTTCCCGGGCGCTACAGGTGACGCGCTTAACGCCTTCCTGACGGGCGACGGACTCCAGCGTCATCGCCATTAGCGTCCCCAGCCCTTTATCCTGCACGGAAGGGTGAACCGCCATAAAACGAATCGACGCTTCGTTATCAGCGTTGATATACAGTCGCCCGACGGCGACGAGGTTGCCCTCTTCGTCCATCACCATCTGATGATGAGCCATCGCATCCCAGGCGTCGCGTTCAGATCCTTTTGGCTGATGCAGTGGCTTGCGCAGCATTTCCCAGCGGAACTGGTAATACGCTTCTAACTCTTCTTCCGTTTGCGGTACTCGAAGGTGATACATAGCTGTACTCTCTCTTGTTACCCGCGGCCACGCCGCCAGTTGGCTCATACCTGGAGCCAGAATGTGACGGGGCCATCGTTCACCAGCGAGACCTGCATATCTGCAGCGAATCGTCCGGTTTGCGTATTCATTTCCTGTTGGCGACAACGCTCAACAAAGTATTCGTAAAGTGCTTCTGCACGATCCGGCGCGGCGCCTTTAGAGAAACTCGGGCGCATGCCGCGCTCGGTATCCGCTGCCAGCGTAAACTGGGAAACCACCAGCACGCTGCCGCCCGCCTGCTGGACGTTCAGATTCATCTTGCCTTCCGCATCGCTGAATATGCGGTAGCCCAGCACGCGCTCGCATAAGCGGTTCGCTTTTTGTTCGTCATCATCCTTTTCGACACCTAACAACACCAAAAGTCCTGGGCCAATTTCACCCGTCACCTCTCCCTCCACGGTGACGCTGGCACGGGTTACGCGCTGTATCAATGCAATCATGGTTGGTCTGCTTCTAATTGTTTTTCAGCTTCTGCTGCTTTTTTAAGTTCGCGGTATACGCCGAGAGTGACAGTTATTTCGGCGCCAAGCAAGACGATACACCAGGTCCAGTAAACCCAGACAAATAAAATGGGGATCACCGCCAGCACGCCGTAAATCAGCTGATAAGACGGGAACATGGTGATGTAAAGGGCAAACCCTTTTTTACCCAGTTCAAAAAGCACTGCCGCCACCAGCGCCCCAACTACCGCATCGCGGTTAGGCACGCGCGTGGTCGGTACAACGCTATAGAGCAGCCAGAACGAGAGCCAGGACAGGATCAGCGGAAAAATACGCAGCACGTTATCAATCACGCTGTTTAAATCACTCGCCCAGCGCAAGGAGAGAAGATACGAACTGATTGCCAGACTCGCCCCAGCCAGCAACGGCCCCAGCGTTAAAATCATCCAGTAGACGGCAAAGGAATAGACCTTAGGACGGATTTTTTTGCTTCGCCAGATGGTGTTAAGCGCGCTGTCGATAGAGTACATCAGCAGCAGCGCGGTGACGATAAGGCCGCACGCCCCCACCGCCGTCATCTTGCTGGAGTTGGCAACAAACTGCTCGATGTAGTTCTGGATAACATCCCCGGTGGCCGGGATGAAGTTCGCGAAGACGAAATGGCGAAGCTGCAGGCTAACGTCCGCGAACATCGGGAAAGCGGAAAAGAGCGCAAAGATAACCGCCACCAGCGGCACTAATGAGAGCAACGACACGTAGGCGAGGTTACCCGCCAGCGTGGTCATGTTGTCCTCATCAATGCGGTGCCAGAGCAACTTCAGCCAGGCCCTCAGCGGGCGAGTATGATGCGTGGCTTTTTGATGAACAGTTTTTAGCATAACTGCTTCGCAAAGTAGTTCGGTATCGTCTCTTTTCCGGTCACCAGAATTGACGTGATACCCAACTGGTTAGCTCCCTCTATATTATCGGCGTTGTCATCGAAAAAGACCGCATCGGCCGCGGTGAATCCCTCTGCCTGCAAAACAGCCTGATAAATTCGCGCTTCAGGCTTACGCATACCCATCTCTTGCGAAAGATAGATCTTATCTGCCGCCGCCTTAACTTCGGGGTATTCCTCTGGCCAGAAGGTCGTGTGCAGACGGTTGGTGTTAGACAGCACGACCACCCGGTGCCCCTGCTCGCGCAGTTTGTGCATAATGTCGATCACTTCCGGACGGATCGCGACGAATACCGCCTGCCAGCCGTGAGAAAATTGTTCATAGCTTAACGAAAGCCCCATCTCCTGGCAGAAGCGTTCAGCAAACTCTTCATCGCTAATCTCGCCGCGTTCATGCTGATGGAAGGTCTCACCCATCGCGAAATCCTGCTTTAACGTCGCCAGCGGCACACGGCTAAAGTCGCTCCAGGCACCCAGCACCCGGTTAAAATCGATATCGACAATTACGTTTCCTAAGTCAAAGATATAAAGCATGTTTATCTCCTTTCGCCGTGGAGAGATAACTGTAGCGGGAATCACGAGATTTGACTATGCGTGCCGTCTAAGGTGTGCGATTGATTTTTACGGCGCGTTTTTACGGCAGTACAGCGAAGGGACGTTCGACGCGGCAAAAAGCCACGCTCCACGGTACTCATCAATCATCAGGCTCAGATCTCTTCCCGGCGTGCGATAAAAACCCGGTAGCGTTGCATTGATATCAGCCTCATCCGCACTATCGGCGAAGGTTTTAACAATACGATCGTTATTTAATACGCGCGCGTTCTGGTGATCGCTGTAGTGGAAATAGATGGTGCGGTTAACTTCAGAAACCACGTGACCAAACAGTTTACCGTTAATGACAGCGGTCCCTTCCCGATGCTGCATTCGCCATGAAACCGTTCCTACAAATCGGTTTTTACCAATCGTCCACTCCACATCACCTGTACAGCGTATCGGCGCACTCGAAAAATGCGAATACGCTAGCCAGCCGCTGGTAATAGCAGCCCCCAGCAACGCCGCCAGCAAAATAATACGATTCCCGAGTGTCATCATTGCTCATGCGCCCAAAAATAATGCGTGGTACATAACGCTGCCGCGTCATGTCGCGCATCGTTATTACAGACAAACGCCGCGATTCGCTCCGTTTTACTATAGCCGATGAGAAAAACGTATCGGTTTCCGGCACACAGGCTGGGGTAATTTTTTAACAAGCGAAGGTAATGGTCCTGCATATGTTCATTAGGTGCATAAAAGAGTTGGCAGGCGTTGGTCGTGCTGCCCATTGAAAGTGGAATGTAGTGACTAAACGGCATGTTCTGGTGATGTTTATATAATATGACCCCGTTAATAAGCGCGATCAGAAAAAGCGTAGCGGTGGCTATTATTAACCACGCCAGCTTCTTCATCGCGGTGCCTTCGGCTATTGCCGCGTCTTCACTGGCAATTACCGGCTCGGCGGTTGGGGTAAATACTTCAACCTGGGTGGCTTCGGAAAGCGTCAGCCCGCGACGCGAAATCGTTTTTACCGTATCGCGCGGTAATCCTACTTCAGCCAGCGCATTGCGCAATGTCAAAATGGCCTGGTAAAAGGTATTCGGTGTGGTGACATCGTTACGTTCACCCCATCCCACCACCATTAACTGATTTTGCGAAATTATTTCGCCAGGATGGGTAACGAGATAAAGAAAGCAGAGATTGGCAGGAAGCTGCAAATGTATCGTGCGCCCGGTAATATGATTCGCCAGGGTTTTGTTTTCCGGGTCATACTCGACCAGCTTGTTAATAAGATACAATTTTACTTTCCTCTGCAATAACAATATTTAACCCCACAAACCCAAAAAACATACGTATATTTAACAACAGTATAGGTCAGAAGGATCAGAGCGCGACACACCCGTACCTAAGATTAGAAACATCGCATTATTTTTCAATTGATTACAAGTCGGTTTTCTTAGGTGAGCCTCAGCTAAAAGGACATAATGAGATTTCATTACACTTCACTAGGTCAAATAATTATATTGAGCCACACGTTGAGAAAAGACTGACGTTCAGGCAGATCGAGGTGACGAATCTTTAGCTATTAGTGCTATTTCGTCAATTTCCTTCCGGGGTTGTTTTTGCCAAATAATCTTAATGGATTGATGAATATTCCTGGGTAAGGTCTGGCAATCAATGTTCTGTCGCTATGTCTGCGGCCTGCAAGAATAGAGACAGCCAGGAATTTATTTTCTCTGGCATTATTTCTCATAAATACGACAGAAACGCTGGATATGTTTCAAGATTGACACATTTGAAAGGCAGTGAAATATTGATAATGAAAATAAGACAGGAGTGGACTGGATGATAACATCGTCGCGAAAGGTTGTCCGCTGTATAAGCTGCGAATTGTCCTGTCAGTTATTTCCGGATAACACGGTGCGCTCACAATACTGTGGCAGCGCCTCCTTCGCAGTTTGGCCGGTGGGAAATCATTTCCTGCAACTTGCAGTAGAAAATAAAATATTGTCTGGAAACAAGAATCATTTATTACGCGGATTTATTTTTGTAGATTTTTCGATGTATAACCTGCGCCTGCTTGTCGATCCGCAATGGATTGAACATCTGGCGATGACCAACATGCACATCGTGCTTATCGCGGACCGTAAACTGGAGGCGTTGGCTCACTACTTTTTCGCTCATCAAAGTGAAATAAAGGGAATTATTTATTCAGATGACGATGACGCTATATTGCAGGAAAAAATTAACCATCTTTTTTCCGGCAGGCGAGTGAGCAGCAGGCGTGGTAATACCCTGAACACTGTTGAATTCACTTTACTTAACAGACTTATTTCAGGGGTGTGTCTCCGGGAGATAATAAAAACAACCAGCGTTGATGTGAAAAAAATTTACGTTCATAAAATACGATTAGAGAGGAAGTTAGGTACCAGCATTCATAAAATACTCGTTTCTATTTTGTAATTTCAACTTCTTAACATACCCACATTTAATGGTGTGGAGGATGTTTTACGCCTGAAAGAAAGGGGGCAGTTATGCCATATTTATTGAAACATTCACCTGTCGCCGTTGCGATTTCGCTGGCACTATCGTCAGCGCTATTTACCGCGAATGCTGCAGTTATCGATTTTGCTAATTTACCAGCCACCGGAGCAGTAACGGATTTGCCTGCGGAAATACAGGCGCTGATTCCTGCAACGGCAAACGCGAACTTTAGCAAAAATACCAGCAATCCTAACTATGTCTACCAGTACAGCCCTGGCAATATTCCAGTCTACGGGGATGGGATCACTCTCGAAGGGCCGGGGGCGGAAGCCTTTGAGCACTCCGTGACCGTTATTCAGAACTCCACGTCCGGCAGCCCGGGGGTGATATTTGGTGACGATCTGACTATTCGTACCCAGTCAAAAGCGGCTGCCAATAACGGTAAAGATGTCGACGGTATTCGTACCCACGGTATGAACACGCCGAACAACCCGGTGTTTATCATTACCGGCGACCGCACCCACATTTACGTTAATGGCCAAAGCGGCGATGGCATCAATGCCGGGTACAGCTCCTTCAGCCAGGGTTCTCTCGGCTCCGCCAATATTTATGTGGGTGACGATCTCTATATAGAAACCACCGGCAGTACCGGTCGCGGTATTAGCGCCTATGCACTGAATGATGCCTCGAAGGCCAAAAATAACATTGTCGTCGGCGATCGTGCGCATATTGTGACGCGGGGTACCTACGCCGAGGGGATTCGTACCAACCAGAGCGGCTCATCCGTCCGTCTGGGGGATGAGGCCACCATCGAAACGTATGGCACCTCGGCCTACGGCCTGTATGCGGGTTCTGCCTCCAGAATCGAGCTGGGAAAAAAAGCGACCATTACCACCGACGCAGCAAATGCCTCCGGTGTGTACTCTACCGGCTCGTCAACCATCACCCTTGATGAAGGCGCGACCATCACCACCAACGGTGCCAGCGCGCATGGCATCTACGCTTACACAGCAGCGGTAAATGTGGGAGATAACGTCACCATTGCGGTCAACAGCAGCGAGAAAACCAGCAGCTCCGCCCAGGCACCGCACGGGATGTATGCCTGGTCACGCGGCGTGATAACGCTCGACGGTGGGGCAACCATTACCACCGCAGGCCAGCGCGACCAGGGTAGCTATGCCCTGAACGCCAGCAATGGCGGAATTATTGATGCCTCTGCAGGCGGAAAATTCCTCCTTAACGGCGATATCCTCGCCGCAGGTGGCGTCGCGGCCAACAGTACCCTTCCGGCACAAAACAGTACCATTACGCTGACAATGGGTAACAGCTCGCTGTGGAACGGAGCATCGTACATAGAAAGCAACGCTACCGGGACCGGTACTCTCGCGCTTACGATGAATGATGCCGTCTGGAATATGCGCGACAGCTCAACGCTGACCAGCCTGACCCTGAACGCGGGCGGCACGATAAATTTCCAGCATGCTGAGGACGCGGCCTGGCAAACCCTGACCATCAACGAGGATTACACAGGCAACGGCGGCAAGCTGGTTTTCAATACCGTGCTGTCTGACGATACCTCTGAAACTGACAGGCTGATTGTTAAAGGAAACACATCCGGTCGTACCGCGGTTGACGTAAACAACATTGGTGGTGAAGGCGCACAAACCGTTGAAGGGATTGAAATAGTCAGCGTTGGCGGCAACTCGGAGGGAACGTTTGAGAAGGCCAGCCGTATCGTAGCGGGGGGTTATGACTATAACGTTGTGCAGAAAGGTAAGAACTGGTTTCTGACCAGCCTGGCTGAACCCGTTGACCCACCGATCGACCCGGTAGATCCCCCTGTTGACCCGGTAGACCCACCGGTCGACCCCGTCGACCCGCCTGTTGACCCGGTGGATCCACCTGTTGACCCTGTCGACCCGCCTGTCGTCCCGGTAGATCCGCCCGTCGACCCGGTGATTCCGCCGCAAGAACCGGTACCGCCACCTGCGCCGCCGAAAAGCGAGCATCAGTATCGCCCAGAATTTGGCAGCTATCAGGCAAACAGCTATGCGGCAAATACGCTGTTTATGACCCGCCTGCACGATCGTCTGGGTGAAACGCAGTACACCGACATGCTCACCGGCGAGCAAAAAGTGACGAGCCTTTGGATGCGTAACGTCGGCGGGCATGCGCGTTTCAACGACGGCAGCGGCCAGCTAAAAACGACAGCCAACCGTTACGTACTGCAGTTAGGTGGCGATATCGCCCAATGGAGCACAGATGGCCTGGACCGCTGGCATCTTGGCCTGATCGCGGGCTACGGTAACAGCCAAAGCCGGAGCGCTTCCAGCCTGACCGGATACCACTCACGTGGCGAAGTGAATGGCTATAGCGTAGGTCTGTACGGTACCTGGTACGCAAACGAAGCCGATAAAAGCGGCACCTACGTTGATAGCTGGGTGCTGTATAACTGGTTTGACAATAAGGTGATGGGGCAGGACCAGGCGACCGAGCGTTATCGCTCCAGCGGCATAACCGCCTCTGTCGAAGCGGGCTATAGCGTTAAGGTGGGTGAAAGCGGCCGCAACAGCTACTGGATCCAGCCGAAGGCGCAGGCCGTTTGGATGGACGTGCAGGCTGACGACCATCGCGAGCGTAACGGCACGCGGGTGAAAGACGAAACCCAGGGCAACCTGATGACGCGTCTCGGCGTGAAGGCCTATATCAGCGGACATAACGCGATGGATGACGCTAATTCACGCACCTTCCAGCCGTTTATTGAAGCGAACTGGATCCACAATACCCAGACCACGCGCATCCGCATGGATGACGTCAGCAATGAGATGCGCGGTACGCGCAATATTGGTGAGTTAAAGACGGGCGTAGAGGGGCAGATTACCCCGCAGCTTAGCGTCTGGGGCAATGTGGCACAGCAGATTGGCTATAAAGGCTACAGCGATACGCAGGGAATGCTGGGGATAAAATACAGCTTCAAATAACAAAAAAGCCGCTGAGAAATCAGCGGCTTTTTGCTTCAGGCGATATCATCGCTGGTACAGGCCAGCACCGTTTCAACCTTGCTGGATTTCAGATGATTTTGCAGCGCCGAGCCGGGCATCTCATCGGTGAAAAGAGCCGTTGTCTGCGCCACGTTGCCAATTTCCACCGCGGCGGATGCGTTAAATTTCGTATGATCGGCCGCCAGCAAAATGTGGCGAGAGTGGGCCATCATGGTTTTCACCACGCTGGCTTCATTCACGTCAAACTCCATCATCGCGCCGTCGTGCTCAATCGCCCCGACGCTGGTCACGAGATAGTCCGCCCGAAAACCAGACACAAACGCCGTCGCCGCAGGCCCGATAATGCCGCCGTTGTGCGGGCGCAGCGTGCCGCCGGGCACCATCACTTCAAAGCGCGGGTTCTTATACAAAATATGCGCCACCCGCAGGCTGTTGGTGATGATGCGCAGATGATTATGGTTAAGCAGCGCCCGGGCAACATGCTCTACGGTCGTGCCGATCGTGATGAAAATAGTTGAGCCATCGGGAATATAGTCCGCAATGGCTTCGGCTATCGCCCGCTTCTCTTCGGTAAGCGACACTTCGCGCTGCTCGAACGCCGTGTTCACCACGCTGGATGCCCTGCCCGCGCCGCCGTGATGACGCGTGATCAGCCCCTGCTCGCTGAGCTTACGGATATCCCGGCGCACCGTTTGCGTCGACACGTCCAGCAGCTGCGCCAGTTCATCAATGTTCATATAGCCGCGATCGGCAATCAGCGTCAGCAGCTGATCGTGACGCGGGTTGCCGGTCAGTTCGGTAAGGCTCATGGGCTGTCCTCTGAAAACCATCACGCTCCGCATTTTATACAAAAAGTGACAAAAAAGAGCGGGTTTGATCACAGTCGGGTATACCCGCGCGCCCGCCGGGCTTTGTGCATTTCAGGGCTGCGACGGCGCTGGCAAAACGCACGGCGTCTGCGGCGGTGGATTGCTGCCCCAGGCTGAACGCCAGCGCGCCGTGGAAAACGTCGCCCGCGCCGGTGGTATCCACCACGTTCACCTCAAAGCCGGATTGATGACACAAGGCGCCGTTTTCCAGCCAGTAGCAGCCGTCTCGCCCCTGAGTGACATACACATGTCCATTTGTGAGCGTTTGTGCTTTTTTAAGGGCATCTTCTGCTTTATCCAACTGAGTTAGTCGCTGCAGGCCCGGCGCGGAGAAGGCCGCGTGGTCGCTTAAGGCTATCAGCTCCGCGATGTCCTGCGGGGTAACGTCGGCATCAAGCAAAGTAGGAATGCCCTGCTGACGGGCCAGGGTAAACGCCTGTTTTGCCCCGTCATGCCAGCGCACGTCTGCTAACACGATATCCCATTGCGAGAAGTCGATGTCACACAGCCAGTCTGCCGTGACAGGGAGATCGGGGCTGGGGTAATTCGCTATAACGCGCTCCCCGCAGCCGTCCACCAGCACCGCGGATTGTGACGATCGGGCACCCTTAAACACGCGCGTATAGCGGGTGTTCACCCCCAGGGATTCCAGCTCCGCCAGCAGCCGTCTGCCGGTATCGTCGTCCCCCACCCGGCCAATAAAATCCACTTCCGCGCCCAGTTTCGCCGCCGCCACAGCCGCAGTTGCCGCCGGGCCGCCCCCCACTTCCGTATAGTCCTTTGCGACATATTTCCCACCTTCCTTTGGTAAATCATCGAGATACCAGATGCGATCCAGCACGGTAATGCCGACACAAACGATGCGAGTCATGGTGATTCCTTCTGCGATTTCTGATGCCTTCATTTTAATTTCACCAAATGTTTAAAAAGTGACCCGTGTCAATTTTTTGACTATAAATTACAAATACGATCAAAAACAGACAACACAAACGCGCAAAAATTGACACGATGTGACAGGAGAGAGGCATGTCAGCAATCGCATTTATCGGTTTAGGGCAGATGGGCGCGCCAATGGCGAAGAATCTGTTGAATCAAGGCCACCAGCTTAACGTGTTTGACGTGAACCCGCAGGCGGTTCAGGCGCTGGTAGAGAGCGGCGCACGGGCGGCGGCTACGCCCGCTCAGGCCGCAACGGACGCCGAATTCGTCATTACCATGCTGCCAAACGGCGACCTGGTGCGCAGCGTCCTGTTCGGCGAGCACGGCGTGTGCGAAGGGTTATCCCGCGACGCGCTGGTGATTGATATGTCCACCATTCACCCGCTGCAAACCGACGCGCTGATCCGCGACATGGCTGAGCGCGGCTTCAGCCTGATGGACGTGCCCGTGGGACGCACGTCTGACCATGCCATCGCCGGCACGCTGCTCCTGCTGGCGGGCGGCACCGCGCAGCAGGTGGAACGCGCCACCCCCGTCTTAATGGCGATGGGCAATGAGCTGATTAACTCCGGCGGGCCGGGCATGGGCATCCGCGTTAAGCTCATCAATAACTACATGAGCATCGCCCTGAACGCGCTTTCCGCCGAGGCGGCCGTGCTGTGTGAAGCGCTTGGCCTCTCCTTTGAGGTGGCGCTGAAGGTGATGAACGGCACGCCGGCGGGTAAAGGCCACTTCACCACCTCATGGCCGAACAAGGTGTTGAAAGGCGATCTTTCACCCGCCTTCATGATCGACCTTGCGCATAAGGATCTGGGGATCGCCCTCGACGTGGCCAACCAGCTCCACGTTCCGATGCCGCTGGGCGCGGCTTCCCGCGAAGTTTACAACCAGGCTCGCGCCGCCGGGCGCGGGCGCGAAGACTGGACGGCCATTCTTGAACAGGTTCGCGCATCTGCCGGGCTGAAAAAATCACACTGATACGAAAGGACTGAGGAATGACGATGTACACCCTGAAAGATATCACCCGACCTTCCGGCGGTTTTGCAATGCTGGCCGTGGATCAGCGCGAAGCGATGCGCCTGATGTTTGCCGCCGCAGGCGCGCCGGTGCCGGTAACCGACCAGCACCTGACGGATTTTAAGGTCAACGCGGCGAAGATTCTGTCGCCTTACGCCTCTGCCATTCTCGTCGACCAGCAGTTCTGCTATCGCCAGATTGTGGAGCAGCAGGCCGTAGCCAACAGCTGCGCGATGATTGTGGCGGCCGACGAGTTTATTCCGGGGAACGGTATTCCGGTCGACAGCGTGGTGATCGACAAAAGCATCGACGCGCAGGCGGTCAAACGCGACGGCGGCAAGGCGCTCAAGCTGCTGGTGCTGTGGCGTAGCGATGAAGATCCGCAGCAGCGCCTGGAGATGGTGAAAGCGTTCAATACGCTGTGCCACGACAACGGGCTGCTGAGCATTATCGAGCCTGTGGTGCGTCCGCCGCGTCACGGAGCCGAATTTAACCGCGAACAGGCGATTATCGATGCGGCTAAAGAGCTGGGCGACAGCGGTGCCGACCTCTACAAGGTGGAGATGCCGCTGTTTGGTAAGGGCACGCAGCAGGAACTGCTGGCGGCCTCGCAGAAGCTGAACGAGAACATCGCCATGCCGTGGGTGATCCTCTCCTCCGGCGTGGACGATAAGCTGTTCCCGCGCGCCGTGAGCGTGGCGATGCAGGCAGGGGCATCGGGCTTTTTAGCCGGTCGCGCCGTCTGGTCATCGGTGATTGGCCTGCCGGATACCGAGCTGATGCTGCGTGATATTTCCGTACCAAAACTTCAGCGTCTGGGTGAGATCGTCGACGAAATGATGGCTCGCCGTTAAGAAAGGACCCGAACATGAAATGGTTTAACACCCTGAGCCACAACCGCTGGCTCGAACAAGAGACCGACCGCATTCTCGATTTCGGCAAAAACGCCGCCGTACCGACCGGCTTTGGCTGGCTGGGCAATAACGGGCAGGTTCGCAGCGATATGGGCACCCATCTTTGGATCACCGCCCGCATGCTTCACGTGTACGCGGTGGCGGCGAACATGGGCCGTCCCGGCGCGTATGCCCTGGTTGAACACGGCATTAATGCCCTCAACGGCCCGCTGCGCGACAAACAGCACGGCGGCTGGTACGCCTGCGTAAACGATGAGGGCGTCATTGACGCCTCCAAGCAGGGCTATCAGCACTTCTTCGTCCTGCTGGGCGCGGCGAGCGCCGTCACCACCGGACACCCGCAGGCACGCAAGCTGCTGGACGATGCCATCGAGGTGATTGAGCGCTACTTCTGGAGCGAACAGGAGCAAATGTGCCTTGAGTCCTGGGATGAAGCCTTCAGCAAAACGGAAGATTACCGCGGCGGTAACGCCAACATGCACGCCGTGGAAGCCTTCCTGATTGTCTATGACGTGACCCACGACCGCAAATGGCTCGACCGCGCCCTGCGCATCGCCTCGGTGATTATTCACGACGTGGCGCGCAAAGGTGAGTACCGCGTTAACGAACATTTCGACACCAACTGGAACCCGATCCGCGACTACAACATTGATAATCCCGCCCACCGCTTCCGCGCCTACGGCGGCACGCCGGGGCACTGGATTGAGTGGGGCCGCCTGATGCTGCACCTGCGCGCCGCGCTGGAAGCGCGCTTTGAAACCCCGCCGGAGTGGCTGCTGGAAGATGCGAAAGGCCTGTTTCACGCCACCATCCGCGACGCCTGGGCACCCGACGGGGCGGACGGGTTTGTCTACTCCGTGGGCTGGGACGGCAAGCCTATCGTGCGGGAACGCGTGCGCTGGCCAATCGTCGAGGCGATGGGCACGGCCTATGCCCTCTATACCGTGACCGGCGAAGCGCAGTACGAAGCTTGGTATCAGAAGTGGTGGGATTACTGCATCAAGTACCTGATGGATTACGAAAACGGTTCCTGGTGGCAGGAGCTGGACACCAATAACGAAGTGACCACCAAAGTCTGGGACGGCAAGCAGGATATTTACCATCTGCTGCACTGCCTGGTGATCCCCCGCCTGCCGCTGGCGCCGGGCTTAGCGCCTGCCGTCGCCGCCGGATTGCTGGATAGCCAGGCCAAATAATAAAGACGGAGTTTTTATGCGTACCCTACACAATATTGACCTGAAAAATAACGAACGTGGCTTCACCCTGCGCTGGCAGGATCGCCTGATTTTATCCCACTCCGAAGAAGCGCCTTGCCTGTGGATCGGCGCAGGCGAAGCCGATATCGAGATGTTTCGCGGCAATTTCAGCATTAAAGACAAGCTCAACGAAAAGATTGCCCTGACGGACGCGACCGTCTCGCAGCAAAGCGCGGGCTGGGCCATCCGCTTTACCCGCGGCGATGCGGTGAGCGCCACCCTGCTGGTGGGCGTGGATGCGGAAGGCCGTCTGGAGCTGAAACTGAAAAATGATGCCGCCAGCCATAACCGCATCTGGCTGCGGCTGGCGGCGCAGCCGGAAGATCATATCTACGGCTGCGGCGAGCAATTCTCGTACTTCGACCTGCGCGGCAAGCCGTTCCCGCTTTGGACCAGCGAGCAGGGTGTGGGGCGCAACAAGCAGACCTACGTCACCTGGCAGGCCGACTGCAAAGAGAACGCGGGTGGTGACTACTACTGGACCTTCTTCCCGCAGCCTACCTTCGTGAGCACCCAGAAGTACTACTGCCACGTGGATAACAGCTGCTACATGAACTTTGACTTCAGCGCCCCGGATTTCCACGAGCTGGCGTTCTGGGAAGATAACGCCACGCTGCGCTTCGAATGTGCGGAAACGTACGTCGATCTGCTGGAAAAACTGACCGGCCTGCTGGGACGTCAGCCGGAGCTGCCGGACTGGGTTTACGACGGCGTGACGCTGGGCATCCAGGGCGGCACCGAGGTGTGCCAGCAGAAGCTCGACGCTATGCGCGAGGGCGGCGTGAAGGTGAACGGCATCTGGGCGCAGGACTGGTCCGGCATCCGCATGACCTCCTTCGGCAAACGCGTGATGTGGAACTGGAAGTGGAACAGCGCGCTCTATCCGCAGCTTGACGAGCGGATCGGGCAGTGGAAGCAGGAGGGCGTACAATTCCTCTCCTATATCAACCCGTACGTCGCCAGCGATAAAGATCTCTGCGAAGAGGCGGCGAAACGCGGCTATCTGACCAAAAACGCCAACGGCGAGGACTACCAAGTTGAATTCGGCGAGTTCTACGCGGGCGTTATCGACCTGACCAACCCGGAAGCCTACGGCTGGTACAAAGAGGTCATTAAAAAGAACCTGATCGAACTGGGCTGCGGCGGCTGGATGGCTGATTTCGGGGAGTATCTGCCAACCGACACCTTCCTGCACAACGGCGTGAGCGCGGAGATCATGCATAACGCCTGGCCTGCCCTGTGGGCGAAATGTAACTACGAGGCGCTCCAGGAAACCGGCAAGCTCGGGGAGATCCTGTTCTTCATGCGCGCGGGCTACACCGGCAGCCAGAAGCACTCGGTGATGATGTGGGCGGGGGATCAGAACGTTGACTGGAGCCTGGACGACGGTCTGGCGTCCGTCATCCCTGCGGCGCTGTCGCTGGCGATGACCGGGCACGGCCTGCACCACAGCGACATCGGCGGCTATACCACCCTGTTCGAGATGAAGCGCAGCAAGGAGCTGCTGCTGCGCTGGTGCGACTTCAGCGCCTTTACGCCGATGATGCGTACCCACGAGGGCAACCGCCCTGGCGACAACTGGCAGTTCGACGGCGATGCGGAAACCATCGCGCACTTCGCGCGCATGACCACCGTGTTCACCACCCTGAAGCCGTACATCAAAGCTGCGGTTGCGCAGAACGCGAAAAGCGGCCTGCCGGTGATGCGTCCGCTGTTCCTGCACTATGAGGACGACGCGCGCGCCTACACGCTGAAATACCAGTACCTGTTTGGCCGCGATCTGCTGGTGGCACCGGTTCATGAAGAGGGCCGCCGGGACTGGTCGCTCTATCTGCCGCAGGACAGCTGGGTCAATGCGTGGACGGGGGAAATCTGCCAGGGCGGTGACGTGACCGTTGATGCCCCGATCGGCAAGCCGCCGGTCTTCTATCGCCAGCACAGCGAATGGGCAGATCTGTTTAGCACCTTACGTGATATCTGATAAGGCTCGCCCGCAGGGAAACCTGCGGGCAGACGGAGAACAATAATGAGTCAACATACTTCCGATCCGGCAACCCTACGCCTGCCGTTTAAAGAAAAACTCGCCTACGGGATGGGCGATCTCGGCTCTAACATCCTGCTGGATATCGGCACGCTCTATTTGCTGAAGTTTTACACCGACGTGCTGGGGCTGCCCGGCACCTACGGCGGGATTATCTTCCTGATTGCGAAGTTCTTTACCGCCTTCACCGATATGGGCACCGGGATCATGCTCGACTCCCGGCGCAAAATTGGCCCGAAAGGGAAATTCCGCCCGTTCGTGCTGTATGCCGCCTTCCCGGTGACCTTGCTGGCGATTGCCAACTTCGTCGGTACGCCATTTGAGATGACCGGCAAAACGGTGATGGCGACGGTGCTGTTCATGCTGTACGGCCTGTTCTTCAGCATGATGAACTGCTCTTACGGCGCGATGGTGCCCGCCATCACCAAAAACCCGGACGAGCGCGCCTCGCTGGCGGCCTGGCGTCAGGGCGGCGCCACGCTCGGCCTGCTGCTCTGTACGGTGGGTTTTGTCCCGGTGATGAACCTGATTGAGGGTAACGACCAGCTTGGCTACATCTTTGCCGCCACCCTCTTCTCGCTGTTCGGGCTGTTCTTTATGTGGTGGTGCTATAAGGGCGTTACCGAGCGTTACGTCGAGACGCAGCCTGCTAACCCGGCGCAAAAGCCGGGGCTGTTGCAGTCGTTTCGCGCCATTGCCGGGAACCGTCCGCTGTTTATCCTGTGCATCGCGAACCTATGCACGCTGGGCGCGTTTAACGTTAAGCTCGCCATTCAGGTCTACTACACGCAGTACGTGCTGAACGACCCGATCCTGCTGTCGTACATGGGCTTCTTCAGCATGGGCTGTATTTTTATCGGCGTCTTTATGATGCCCGGCGCGGTGCGGCGCTTCGGCAAGAAAAAGGTCTACATCAGCGGGCTGATGATTTGGGTGGCGGGCGATCTGCTCAACTACTTCTTCGGCGGCGGCTCGGTGAGCTTTGTGGCGTTCTCCTGCCTGGCGTTCTTCGGCTCCGCGTTTGTGAACAGCCTGAACTGGGCGCTGGTGTCCGATACCGTGGAGTACGGCGAGTGGCGCACCGGCGTACGCTCCGAAGGGACGGTCTACACCGGCTTTACCTTCTTCCGTAAGGTATCCCAGGCGCTGGCGGGCTTCTTCCCGGGGATCATGCTCACCCAGATCGGCTATGTGCCGAACGTGGTGCAGTCCGCCGGGACGGTTGAAGGGCTGCGGCAGCTGATATTTATCTACCCGAGCCTGCTGGCGGTCATCACCATCGTGGCGATGGGCTGCTTCTACAACCTCAACGAGAAGATGTATGTTCGCATCGTCGAAGAGATCGAACTGCGCAAACGTACGGCATAAATGACGTGATAGAGCGCCCTGCGGGGCGCTCTGAGGATCGACCATGACACACAATACTGATCCGTTAACCCTGAAATTGAGCCTGCGAGAGAAGTGCGCCTACGGGATGGGCGATTTTGGCTCGAACCTGATGCTCTGTATCGGCACGCTGTATTTGCTGAAGTTTTACACCGATGAACTGGGCATGCCCGCGTTCTACGGCGGCATAATTTTCCTGGTGGCGAAGTTTTTCACCGCGTTTACCGACATGCTGACCGGCGTGCTGCTCGACTCCCGGCGAAACATCGGCGCGCGGGGAAAATTCCGGCCATTCATTTTGTATGCCTCCGTGCCGGTGGCGCTGGTCGCGACGGCGCAGTTTATGGCCAACGACTTTAGCCTGACGGTCAAAACGGCCCTCGCCACCGTGCTCTTCATGATGTTTGGGCTCTGCTACAGCCTGATGAACTGCGCCTACGGTGCGATGGTCCCTGCCATCACCAAAAACCCGAACGAGCGAGCGCAGCTTGCCGCGTGGCGTCAGGGCGGCGCCACGGTGGGGCTGTTACTCTGCACCGTCGGCTTTATGCCCATTCAGGCGCTGTTCGTCCACCAGCCCTCCCTCGGCTATCTGGTGGCTGCGCTGGTGTTCGTCACCGGCGGCCTGTTCTGCATGTGGTGGTGCTACAGCGGGGTGAAAGAGCGCTACGTCGAGATAACGCCCGATCACCATAAGCCCGGCATTCTGAAATCGTTCTGCGCGATTTTCCGCAATCCGCCGCTGCTGGTGCTGTGCATTGCCAACCTGTGTACTCTCGCCGCGTTCAACATCAAGCTGGCGATTCAGGTCTATTACACCCAGTACGTGCTGAACGATCTGCATCTGCTGTCGTGGATGGGCTTTTTCAGCATGGGCTGCATTCTGATTGGCGTGTTTCTGGTACCCGGCGCGGTGAAGCGCTTTGGCAAGAAGCCGGTCTATCTGGGCGGACTGGCGCTGTGGGCGGTGGGCGACGTGCTGAACTTCTTCTGGGGAACCAGCTCCCTGCTGTTCGTGCTCTTTTCCTGCATGGCCTTTTTCGGCACCGCGTTTGTGAACAGCCTGAACTGGGCGCTGGTGCCGGATACCGTTGATTACGGCGAGTGGAAAACCGGCATTCGCGCCGAGGGATCGGTTTACACCGGCTACACCTTCTCGCGCAAAATCTCCGCCGCTCTCGCCGGCTTCCTGCCCGGCATCATGCTGACCCAGATCGGTTACGTTCCTCATGCGGTGCAGAGCGCGGGCACGCTGCTGGGTTTGCGTCAGCTTATTTTCCTCTGGCCGTGCGGCCTGGCGATTGTTGCCGCCGTGACCATGGGGCTATTTTATAAACTCAACGAAGCGCGCTTCGCCTTTATTATCGAGGAGATTGGAAAACGAAAAAAACAGTCAGCGAATACCCCTGAGATAACCACCAACAATAAAGCGTCAGCAGTCACTTTATAACAATAAATCCGGCCCGTATTTCCTTCCTGTTCATCAGGAGGGAGGCCTTTCTGTACCTGATACATGGACAAATTATGAAAAGAATCATCACCGTACTGATCGTGTCGTCTGTGTCCTGCCCGGTATTCGCCGGGGCATATGTTGAAACCCGTGAAGCCTACAATACGGCCTCTGAACTGCACGAAGTGATCCTGCGTGCCGGCTATAACTTCGATATGGGCGCGGGGTTGATGTTCACCAACGCCTACAACGTGGGGAGATGGGATGAGCTCAAGCACAGCTATAACGAAATAGAGGGGTGGTATCCCCTTTTTAAGCCGACCGACAAACTCACCTTCCAGCCGGGCGGGTTGATCAACGACAGCAGCGCCGGGTCCGGTGGCGCGGTCTATTTAGATACCAACTATAAATTCACGGACGGGTTTAATCTGACGTTCCGCTATCGCTATAACCATAACAATTACGATACGCCGGACTATAACGGGCAGATGGATAAGAACGACACGCACGAATTCGCCAATTACTGGAATTTCAAGGTGACGGATGCGTTTTTCTATACCTTTGAGCCGCACTTTTTCCAGCGGATAAATGACTATCACAGCAAAAATGGCAAAGACCATCACTGGGAAATTACCAACAAGTTCAGCTATAAGATCGACAGAAACTGGCTGCCGTACCTCGAACTGCAGTGGCTGGACAGATGGAATGATTACAACCGCGAGCAGTACAGGATCCGCCTGGGGTTACGTTATTCGTTCTAATAAAAAAGCCGCTGATTTCTCAGCGGCTTTTTTTACTACGGATTGACCGTATTAGTCTTCTTTCGCACCGCGCATAGCACGTTTACGATCGTTCTCGGTCAGGTGACGTTTACGGATACGAATTGACTGTGGAGTCACTTCTACCAGTTCGTCATCATCGATGAACTCCAGAGCCTGCTCCAGGGTCATCTTGATCGGTGGAACCAGAACCGTTGCTTCGTCAGTACCGGACGCACGCATGTTGGTCAGCTTCTTACCGGTCAGGCAGTTTACCGTCAGGTCGTTAGAACGGCTGTGAATACCGATGATCTGGCCTTCGTAAACTTCAGCACCGTGACCCAGGAACAGCTTACCGCGATCCTGCAGACCGAACAGCGCAAACGCAACCGCTTTACCCTGACCGTTGGAGATCAGTACGCCGTTGTTACGCTGGCCCACTTCGCCCGGACGAACGTCGTCGTAGTGGCTGAAGGTGGAGTACAGCAGGCCGGTACCGGAGGTCATGGTCATGAACTCAGAACGGAAGCCGATCAGGCCACGGCTTGGGATCACGTAGTCGAGACGTACGCGGCCTTTGCCATCTGGATTCATGTTTTTCAGGTCGCCTTTACGCTCGCCCAGTGCCTGCATCACAGAACCCTGGTGCTGCTCTTCTACGTCCAGCGTTACGTTTTCGAACGGCTCTTGTTTACGGCCATCGATTTCACGGAAGATTACTTTCGGACGGGAAACCGCCATCTCGAAACCTTCACGACGCATGTTTTCGATCAGAACAGACAGGTGCAGCTCACCACGACCGGAAACGCGGAATGCATCAGCGTCTTCGGTTTCTTCAACGCGCAGCGCAACGTTGTGCACCAGCTCTTTGTTCAGACGGTCAAGGATCTGACGAGAGGTAACGAACTTACCTTCTTTACCACAGAACGGAGAGGTGTTGACGTTGAAGAACATGGATACGGTTGGTTCATCAACGGACAGGGCTGGCAGCGCTTCGACGTTCTGCGGATCGCAGATGGTGTCGGAGATGTTCAGTTCACCCAGACCGGTGATCGCGATGATGTCGCCCGCTTCAGCGATGTCGCTCTCGATACGCTCAAGACCCAGGTGAGTCAGGACTTTACCGACTTTACCGTTACGGGTTTTGCCTTCGCTATCGATGATAGTGACCTGCTGGTTAGGCTTCACTTTACCGCGCTTGATACGGCCAATGCCGATTACGCCAACGTAGTTGTTGTAGTCGAGCTGGGAGATCTGCATCTGCAGGGTGCCTTCCAGGTCAACGTTTGGCGCAGGAACACGGTCAACAATCGCCTGATACAGCGGGGTCATGTCTTCAGCCATGTCTTCGTGGTCCAGACCTGCGATACCGTTCAGCGCAGAGGCGTAAACGATAGGGAAGTCCAGCTGCTCGTCGGTCGCGTCGAGGTTAACGAACAGGTCGAAGACCTGGTCAACAACCCAGTCAGGACGCGCGCCAGGGCGGTCAACTTTGTTGATAACAACGATTGGCTTCAGACCATGGGCAAAAGCTTTTTTGGTCACGAAGCGCGTCTGTGGCATTGGGCCATCCATTGCGTCAACGACCAGCAGAACGGAGTCTACCATGGACATTACACGTTCAACTTCACCACCGAAGTCGGCGTGCCCTGGGGTATCAACGATGTTGATACGGTAGTCATTCCATTTAATCGCGGTGTTTTTCGCGAGGATGGTAATCCCACGCTCTTTCTCCAAATCGTTGGAGTCCATCACGCGTTCTTGGGTTTCGGCACGCGCATCAAACGTACCGGATTGCTGCAGCAGCTTATCAACCAGGGTAGTTTTACCATGGTCAACGTGCGCGATGATGGCGATGTTACGCAAATTTTCGATCACAACTTTGCCTCAGGCATTTAGAAATAGCGCGTTATTGTACACGGATTAATCGCACTACAAAACAGGATCACAAACATCCCCCGCAAACAAGTATTGCAGAGATGCTTTGTGATCGCTTTCACGGAGCGGTAAAAGGGCACTTTAACGTAAATTGCACCAATATGGTGCTTAATGTTCACATTGAAGCACTATACTGGTGCAACAAATCCATCATGGTGCAGCCCTTTTGCACTATGGTGCGCATGATAACGCCTTTTTGGGGTGTTTTAAAAGTTGGCACAGATTTCGCTTTATAAAAAATACATGGCAACAGCCAGTACCAACAGAAATTGAAGACCTCGTTACCACGACGACAATGACCAATCTGGAGAGTTAAGTATGTCCGCTGAACACGTTTTGACGATGCTGAACGAACATGAAGTGAAGTTTGTTGATCTGCGCTTCACCGATACCAAAGGTAAAGAACAGCACGTCACAATCCCTGCTCATCAGGTGAACGCCGAATTCTTTGAAGAAGGCAAAATGTTTGACGGCTCCTCCATTGGTGGCTGGAAAGGCATTAACGAATCCGACATGGTTCTGATGCCAGACGCAACCACTGCGGTCATTGATCCGTTCTTCGAAGAACCAACCCTGATCATCCGCTGCGATATCCTTGAGCCAGGCACGCTGCAGGGCTACGACCGCGACCCACGTTCTATCGCTAAACGCGCTGAAGAGTACCTGCGTTCTACCGGCATCGCGGACACCGTTCTGTTCGGGCCAGAGCCAGAGTTCTTCCTGTTCGACGACATCCGCTTCGGTGCCTCTATTTCTGGCTCCCACGTGGCTATCGACGACATCGAAGGCGCATGGAACTCTTCCACCAAATACGAAGGTGGTAACAAAGGTCACCGTCCTGGTGTGAAAGGCGGTTACTTCCCGGTTCCTCCGGTCGACTCTGCGCAGGACATCCGTTCCACCATGTGCCTGGTGATGGAAGAGATGGGCCTGGTTGTTGAAGCGCACCACCACGAAGTGGCGACTGCGGGTCAGAACGAAGTGGCAACCCGCTTCAACACCATGACCAAAAAAGCGGACGAAATTCAGATCTACAAATACGTTGTGCACAACGTTGCGCACCGTTTCGGTAAAACCGCGACCTTCATGCCAAAACCAATGTTTGGCGACAACGGTTCCGGTATGCACTGCCACATGTCTCTGTCCAAGAACGGTACCAACCTGTTCTCTGGCGACAAATATGCCGGTCTGTCCGAGCAGGCGCTGTATTACATCGGTGGTGTTATCAAACACGCTAAAGCGATCAACGCCCTGGCGAACCCAACCACTAACTCCTACAAGCGTCTGGTCCCGGGCTACGAAGCGCCAGTCATGCTGGCTTACTCTGCGCGTAACCGTTCTGCTTCCATCCGTATCCCGGTGGTGGCGTCTCCGAAAGCGCGTCGTATCGAAGTGCGCTTCCCGGACCCAGCGGCTAACCCATACCTGTGCTTCGCAGCGCTGCTGATGGCCGGTCTGGACGGTATCAAGAACAAGATCCACCCAGGCGAAGCGATGGACAAAAACCTGTACGACCTGCCGCCAGAAGAAGCGAAAGAGATCCCACAGGTTGCTGGCTCTCTGGAAGAAGCCCTGCAGGCGCTGGATGCAGACCGCGAGTTCCTGACTGCGGGTGGCGTATTCACTGACGACGCTATCGATGCTTACATCGCCCTGCGTACTGAAGAGAACGACCGCGTGCGTATGACTCCGCATCCGGTTGAGTTCGAACTGTACTACAGCGTTTAATTTAGTTGTTTTACCCGGCGTCAAAAGCGCCGGGGGTAGTTGCCGTGGAAACTTTTAGCCCATCTCCGGATGGGCTTTTTTCTCCACCAACAACCTGATCTCACGCGCTTTTTACGCCGAAACCGCTATACTGCACTAAAACAGTGCAACGACTCCAGGAGACTGCTGAATGGCAACTGGCACGCTGCCCGATGCTGGGCAGATCCTCAATTCTTTGATTAACAGCATCCTGCTGGTCGACGACGAGCTGGCCGTCCATTACGCCAACCCGGCGGCGCAACAGCTGCTCGCCCAGAGTTCACGCAAACTGTTTGGCACCCCGCTTCCTGAGTTGTTGAGTTATTTCTCGCTGAATATTGGCCTGATGCAGGAGAGTTTGCAGGCCGGTCAGGGGTTCACCGATAACGAAGTCACGCTGGTGATCGACGGGCGCTCACATATTCTTTCCCTTACCGCGCAGCGTTTGCCGGAAGGACTGATCCTGCTGGAAATGGCGCCGATGGATAATCAGCGTCGCCTGAGCCAGGAGCAGCTTCAGCATGCGCAGCAAATTGCCGCCCGTGACCTGGTGCGCGGTCTGGCGCATGAAATCAAAAACCCGCTGGGTGGGTTACGCGGCGCGGCGCAGCTTCTGACCAAGGCGCTGCCCGATCCCGCGCTGGCGGAGTACACCAACGTCATCATTGAGCAGGCGGACCGCCTGCGTAACCTGGTCGATCGCCTGCTCGGGCCGCAGCAGCCGGGTATGCACGTTTCAGAAAGCATTCATAAAGTCGCTGAACGGGTGGTGAAGCTCGTCTCCATGGAGCTGCCGGAGAACGTCACGCTGGTGCGTGATTACGACCCAAGCCTGCCGGAACTGGCGCATGACCCGGACCAGATTGAGCAGGTTCTGCTGAATATTGTGCGCAATGCCCTGCAGGCGCTGGGGCCGGAAGGCGGCGAGATTATTTTACGCACCCGCACCGCCTTCCAGCTCACGCTGCACGGCGTGCGCTATCGTCTGGCGGCACGCATCGACGTTGAGGATAACGGGCCTGGCATTCCTTCTCATCTGCAGGACACCCTGTTCTACCCAATGGTAAGCGGGCGCGAAGGCGGTACGGGACTGGGCTTATCTATCGCCCGCAGCTTGATCGATCAGCACTCCGGAAAAATTGAATTTACCAGTTGGCCGGGACATACCGAGTTTTCGGTTTTCCTGCCGATTAAAAAATAAAGGTGACGTTTATGCAACGAGGGATAGTCTGGGTAGTCGATGACGATAGCTCCATCCGTTGGGTGCTTGAACGC
Organism: Enterobacter cloacae complex sp. P13B; assembly: GCF_014895915.1. NCBI lineage: Bacteria > Pseudomonadati > Pseudomonadota > Gammaproteobacteria > Enterobacterales > Enterobacteriaceae > Enterobacter > Enterobacter cloacae complex sp. P13B. Next base: position 12,614 of record NZ_JADBQN010000022.1, on the reverse strand, counting down.
GCGCTCACAGGGGCAGGTTTAAGCTGCACGACGTTTGAGAGCGGCAGCGAGGTGCTCGACGCACTCACCACCAAAACGCCGGACGTTCTGCTGTCGGATATTCGCATGCCGGGCATGGACGGGCTGGCGCTGTTAAAGCAGATCAAACAGCGCCATCCTATGCTTCCGGTCATCATAATGACGGCTCATTCCGACCTGGATGCCGCGGTGAGCGCCTATCAGCAAGGGGCGTTCGATTATCTGCCCAAACCGTTCGATATCGACGAAGCGGTGGCGCTGGTTGAGCGCGCGATTAGCCACTACCAGGAGCAACAACAGCCACGCCACGCACCCGATTTTGGGCCAACCACCGACATCATCGGCGAAGCGCCGGCGATGCAGGACGTGTTTCGCATTATTGGCCGTCTGTCCCGCTCGTCCATCAGCGTGTTGATTAACGGGGAATCGGGTACAGGTAAAGAGCTGGTGGCGCATGCGTTACATCGCCACAGCCCGCGGGCAAAAGCGCCGTTTATCGCCCTCAATATGGCGGCGATCCCGAAGGATTTGATTGAGTCCGAGCTGTTCGGCCACGAAAAAGGGGCGTTTACCGGCGCGAATACCATTCGCCAGGGGCGCTTTGAGCAGGCTGACGGCGGCACGCTGTTCCTGGACGAGATCGGCGATATGCCGCTGGACGTTCAAACTCGCCTGCTGCGCGTGCTGGCCGACGGGCAGTTTTACCGCGTGGGCGGCTATGCGCCGGTGAAGGTGGACGTGCGTATTATCGCCGCGACGCATCAGAACCTGGAGCTGCGCGTGCAGGAGGGCAAATTCCGTGAGGATTTATTTCATCGTCTGAACGTGATCCGCGTCCACCTGCCGCCGCTGCGCGAGCGTCGGGAAGATATCCCGCGCCTGGCGCGTCATTTCCTGCAGGTGGCGGCCCGCGAGCTGGGCGTGGAAGCCAAGCAGCTTCACCCGGAAACCGATGCCGCCCTCACCCGTCTGGCGTGGCCGGGCAACGTACGCCAGCTGGAAAACACCTGCCGCTGGCTGACCGTGATGGCCGCCGGACAGGAAGTGTTGATTCAGGATCTCCCTGCCGAACTGTTTGAGGCCACCGCGCCCGAAAGCAGCACCGGGCACGCGCTGCCGGACAGCTGGGCAACGCTGCTGGCGCAGTGGGCCGACCGCGCGCTGCGTTCCGGTCATCAAAACCTGCTGTCTGAGGCTCAGCCAGAGATGGAGCGTACGCTGTTGACCACCGCGCTTCGTCATACGCAGGGCCATAAGCAGGAAGCCGCGCGCCTGCTGGGATGGGGACGTAATACCCTGACGCGTAAGCTGAAAGAGCTGGGAATGGAGTGATCGTACGCCGCTGTGTAAAGGTTATTAATTGAGCGCAAATTGCCGTTATTTTGCGCTTTACTGTTCCGATGAGTTTTGTATGATCGTGCCCGGAAATTGGGGGAACCATCATGCTGGGATCATTAGTGACTTTACTGTCGAGCGGAGCAGCTGAAAGCCACACGCCGCAAACCGCTGTTGCTGCGGTATTATGTGCGGCGCTGGTTGGGCTGTTTAGCTAGCAGGTTGAAATGTAAAAGCCGGGTAGCGGCTTCGCCTTACCCGGCTTTGCGCCTTAAATCACCCGTGAAAACTGCTGCATACGCGCCTTCTGGCGCAGATACGCGTCAAAGCACATGCAGATATTACGGATCAACAGACGCCCTTTCGGCGTGACCTCAATCGCGTTCTCCGACACATCCACCAGCCCGTCTTTCGCCAGCGGCGCAATCAGCTTCAGGTCTTCCGCAAAATATTCGCTGAATGTCAGATCCCACTGTGCTTCCACGTCGCTAAAGTCGAGACGGAAGTTGCAGATAAGCGCCTTAATCACATCACGACGAATGCAGTCGTCTCGGGTCAGCGCGATGCCGCGCCATAGCGCGTTGCCGGTTGCATCAACCTGCTGGTAGTAGAGCTTCAGCTCTTTCTGGTTCTGCGCGTAGCAGTCACCGATCATGCTGATGGCGGAGACACCCATACCGAGCAGATCGGTATCGCCCTGAGTGGTATAACCCTGGAAGTTACGGTGCAGTACGCCTTCGCGCTGGGCAATCGCCAGCTCGTCATCCGGACGAGCAAAGTGATCCATGCCGATAAATTGATAGCCGCTCTCCGTCAGAGAGGTGATAGTTTCCTGCAGGATATCCAGCTTCTGCTGGGCAGAAGGCAGATCCGCATCTTTGATTTTACGCTGGGCGGCGAATAGCGTCGGCAGGTGCGCGTAGTTAAAGACGCTCAGGCGGTCCGGGCTAAGTTCAGCCACGCGCTTCAGCGTGAAGGCGAAGCTCTCAGGCGTCTGCTTTGGCAGGCCGTAAATCAGGTCGATGTTGGTCGAGGTAAAGCCGATGTCACGCGCGTGGTTGAGTAAGGCGAAGATAAATTCCTCGTCCTGCTCGCGGTTGACCAGACGCTGCACCTCTTTATTGAAATCCTGCACGCCCATGCTCAGACGATTAAAGCCTTCGGCGCGTAAGTGATCCAGTACATCCAGCTCAATTTCACGCGGATCGACTTCGATCGAGATTTCGGCGTCGTCGTTAAAATTGAAATTTCCGCGCAGCAGCGTCATCAGGCGGCTTATTTGCGCCTTATTGAGATACGTTGGCGTGCCGCCCCCCCAGTGAAGCTGGCTGACGTGACGACCTTTAAACAGCGGCGCACGATGCACAATTTCCTGTTCGAGCGCATCGAGGTATTGGTCGGCTTTATGCTGCTGACGGGTCACGATTTTATTGCAGCCGCAGAAGTAGCAGAGCTTGTGGCAGAACGGAATATGGACGTAGAGCGACAGCGGACGCTCTGGATAGCGCGCGACGGCCTGCTGAAAATCCTCCTCGCCGAAGGCATCGGAGAACTCTAGCGCGGTGGGGTATGAGGTATAACGCGGCCCGGAATAGTTATACTTCTGGATTAGGGCCAAATCCCAGTCGATAGTTGGTGCTGACATGCTCACTCCTTCCGTTGGTGTCGCGTTCGTATACGGCGGCCCGTTCTGGCCCCATCGCGGGCCATCATTCGGGTGCGCAGCCACTTCTGTCGCCGCGACAACCGCCGTAGTTTAACGAATAACCACACCAGATAACATATAACCGGAAGGGTTATAAGCAGGACTATCGTGCCTGCCGGGTGCAAATGTTAGTTTCCACCTTTCAGAAGACGCATCATATCTTCCTGCTTTTCTTCTTCCTCTTCGTCGTCTTCGTCATCGTAAGACAGACCCAGCTTCTGCATTAGCTCATCAATGCGGTCCAGTTTGGCATCTACCCATGACTGCTCTTCGGCGGTCAGGGTTTCACCCTCTTCAAGACGTTCCAGCAGCGCGTCCAGGCGCTCATCGTTCTCCAGCATATCCAGCTCAGCCTGCGGTGAAAGCATAGGTTTCTCGCTCTTTGGTTTGTGCTGCTTAGTGACCGGGGTGTCTGTCACGCCCAGTGGAATGGGAGTTTTACTGCCGATACGAGGGTCTTTCTGCTGTTTGCCTTTTGCAGAGGCGCCCGTTGCACCAACGCCGTTGGCACGGCTACCCGCAGCATGACCGCGATGTTTTTTGTCGCGTTTGCGATCGCGCGCTTCCTGGTTCAGTTCTTCGCGCGTTTTGCGGCGTGCTTTTGCAGGGCGTTTCGCGCCCGCAGCGGAGGTTGGTTTTTTCATGATGTTTTATCTTAAAGTCGTTTTCTTCAGTATAGAATTGCGGCGAAATCTAGCAGAAAGCAAGCAAAGAAAAAAGGCGACAGAGCAATCTGTCGCCTTTTTTCCTGACTCACAACCCTTAACGGGTCAGACATTCCATGTTTACCAACAACACACCCTGTTTATCCTTTGGCTGATACCGTCCGTGTATGGTTCCATTTCCTGTTAAAACGCCTCCAGGCGCTGGTCGTCCTGACTATCCTGCGTCTTCGCCTCCTGGCGCTCCCGACCCTAATCCTTAAGTTGAATTCCTGTTGGCTTCCTCGCCCTGACGCATACTTTACCTTGTTCGCTTAAACTGGCAAGCAACGAAACGGTACACAAAGAGATTTTCAGACAATTACCTGGAAATAAGCTTATGATTTAATACAGTTTGCTTTTTTTGATACCTGCGAATTCTCTGAAATATCCCATAGCAACACTAGCCGATCTCTCACACCGATGGGGACATTCGCCTACAGGGCATAGCAATCAGAAAAGCCTTTTGCCCGCATTCGGGTATAATCCCTCCAGATTACGATTTTTGGAGACGACCACGTGACTACCTGGAACTACCAACAGACGCATTTTGTCACCAGTGCGCCCGATATTCGCCACCTGCCTTCTGATACAGGTATTGAAGTGGCATTTGCTGGCCGCTCCAATGCGGGGAAATCCAGCGCCCTGAATACGCTGACCAATCAGAAGAACCTGGCGCGTACCTCAAAAACACCTGGCCGTACCCAGCTGATTAACCTCTTTGAAGTGGCTGAAGGCAAACGCCTCGTAGACTTGCCGGGATACGGTTATGCGCAGGTGCCTGAAGAGATGAAGATCAAGTGGCAGCGTGCGCTGGGCGAATACCTGGAAAAACGCATGTGCCTGAAAGGTCTGGTGGTGCTGATGGATATTCGTCACCCGCTAAAAGATCTCGATCAGCAGATGATCGACTGGGCCGTAGCAAGCGATATTGCCGTGCTGGTGCTGCTGACGAAAGCCGACAAGCTGGCAAGCGGCGCGCGTAAAGCGCAGGTGAATATGGTTCGCGAAGCGGTACTGGCCTTCAATGGCGATGTACAGGTTGAGCCTTTCTCTTCGCTGAAAAAACAGGGCGTGGACAAGTTGCGTCAGAAGCTCGACAGCTGGTTTAACGAGCTGGAACCCGCAACGGAAGCGGAAGCAGAGTAATACCGAGCGCGGCGATGTCCGCGCTTTTTTTTGACCAAACTTTTCTTTGCCGCAATAAAAAACGCCCCAGTCATTACTGACTGGGGCGGCTAAAATATTCAGCCAAATCCGATTACGTGAAGTAAAAGGTCTGAAAGATAGAACATCTTACCTCTGTACCCTACGTCGATAACTCTACCCCTTTTTGTGCTGCAGAAAAAGCACTTTTTGTAGTTTTTTTTCATTCTTTACATAGGGAATTCTAAAGATCGTCACAAAACGCGCTTTCTTATGTTGCAAACTTACATAAACAGCGCGTTATGCGAAGAACCTTTAGTGAGCCTGATCCCAGTTTTCACCACTTCCCACTTCCACCAGCAACGGCACGTCCAGCGTCATGCTGCTTTCCATGAGTTCGTGGATCTTTTTCGACACAATATCGAGATCGTCTTTGTGCACTTCAAATACCAGTTCATCGTGTACCTGCATGATCATTTTCACGCGCGGCTTCTCTTTCTCCAGCCAGGCATCAACGGCGATCATTGCGCGCTTGATGATGTCCGCTGCGGTACCCTGCATCGGAGCGTTGATCGCCGCACGCTCTGCGCCAGCGCGGCGCGCCGCGTTGCTGGATTTGATGTCCGGGAGATAGAGACGACGGCCATCCAGGGTTTCAACGTAACCTTTCTCTTTCGCCTGCGCGCGGGTGCGTTCCATATATTCCAGAACACCCGGATAACGCTCGAAGTAAAGATCCATATACTTCTGCGACTCTTTGCGCGGAATGTTTAGCTGGCGTGAAAGGCCAAACGCGCTCATGCCGTAAATTAGACCGAAGTTGATCGCTTTTGCACTGCGGCGCTGTTCGTTGGTCACGTTGTCCAGCGGTAAACCAAAGACCTCCGCCGCGGTCGCCCGGTGGATGTCTTTTCCTTCCGCAAATGCCGTCAGCAGACCTTTATCGCGGGACAGGTGCGCCATAATGCGCAGTTCAATTTGAGAGTAGTCAGCCGAGACAATTAGGTAGTCATCAGGTGCTATAAAGGCCTGACGAATGCGGCGCCCTTCCTCATTACGCACCGGAATGTTCTGCAAGTTAGGATCGGTTGACGAGAGACGCCCGGTTGCCGCTACCGCCTGATGATACGACGTGTGCACACGGCCTGTTTTCGGGTTGATCATCAGCGGAAGTTTATCCGTGTAGGTAGACTTCAGCTTTGCGAGACCGCGGTACTCCAGGATCACTTTTGGCAGTGGGTAGTCCAACGCCAGCTCTTCCAGCACCTCTTCAGAGGTTGACGGCGCGCCGCCAGGGGTTTTCTTCAGCGGCTTGATGCCCTGCTTTTCAAACAGGATAGTTTGCAGCTGTTTCGGTGAAGAGAGGTTAAACGGCTCGCCGGCAAGGTCGTGCGCTTTTTGCTCGAGCTCGGTCAAACGCTGCGCGAGCTCGCCAGAGTGGTTATGCAGCACCGTTGGATCGATCTTAACGCCATTGCGTTCGATACGGGACAGCACGGGCACCAGCGGCATTTCAATATGCTGGAATACGTTCAGCGGACCTTCGTGCTTCTGCAGTTTTGGCCACATCTTCAGATGCAGTTGCAGCGTGACGTCGGCATCTTCCGCCGCGTAGCGCCCTGCTTCTTCGAGAGCAATCTGGTTAAAGGTGAGCTGATTTTTCCCTTTACCGGCAATCTCTTCAAAGGTAATGGTTTTGTGCTTGAGCCAGCGGTCAGATAAGGAATCCATATCATGACGGCCCGCCACGCTGTCCAGAATGTAGGATTCGAGCATAGTGTCAAAGGCAATCCCGCGCAGCTCAATGCCGTAGTTCTGCAGAATGCCGCGGTCGTACTTGAGGTTTTGACCAACCTTCAGCGCCTTTTCGTCTTCCAGAATCGGCTTCAGTAGCTCGAGCGCGCGCTCGCGGGAGATCTGCTCCGGCGCATCCAGGTAGTCGTGCGCCACGGGAACGTAGGCGGCAATACCCGGCTCTGTCGCAAAGGACAATCCCACCATATTGGCTGAGATGTTGTCGAGGCTGTCTGTTTCGGTGTCAAAGGCAAAGACCGGCGCTTTTTTCAGTTTCTCGATCCAGGCGATCAGCTGTGACTCTTCCAGAATGGTTTCGTAGTTGTCGAAGGAGAGCGCTGCGGCTTCTTCTTCCGCCTGATCTTCGGCATCAACGACAATCGTCTCTTTCGGCTTAGCAGCAGGTTTGGCCCCTTTAGCCTGCAGCCATTTACCGGCTTCCACGTCAGTGGTCCAGCGCTTGAATTCGTATTTCTTAAACAGGCTCAGCAGGTCGTCAGCGGAAGGCTGTTGCACTTCCAGCTGCTCACAGCCCAGCTCCAGCTCCACATCGGTTTTGATCGTTGCCAGCTTATAGGAGAGATAAGCCACCTCTTTGTTCTCTTCCAGCTTCCCGGCCATGGTTTTTGCGCCACGGAAGGAAAGTCCGGCGATTTTGTCGGATTCCGCGTAGAGCGTGTCCAGACCACCCAGCCCCTGAAGCAGCGCCTGCGCGGTTTTTTCACCGACGCCAGGAACGCCAGGAATGTTATCCGAGGAGTCGCCCATCAACGCGAGAAAGTCGATAATCAGCTCTGGCGGCACGCCATACTTAGTGACCACTTCTTCTGGCCCCAGAATGGTGTTGGTCATGGTGTTGATCAGGGTGATACCTGGCGTCACCAGCTGCGCCATATCTTTATCACCGGTGCTGATCAGCACCGGACGGCCCATTTTTTCAGCTTCACGCGCCAGCGTACCGATGACGTCGTCGGCCTCCACGCCAGAGACGGCCAGCAGCGGCAGGCCCATTGCTTTCACCATGGCGTGCAGCGGCTCAATCTGCGCACGCAGATCGTCAGGCATTGGCGGACGATGGGATTTGTAATGTTCGAACAGCTCATCGCGGAAGGTTTTGCCTTTCGCATCAAAAACGACAGCCGCATGGGTGGGCTGATACTGAAGAATCAGGCTGCGCAGCATGTTCAGCACGCCGTACATCGCGCCGGTAGGTTCCCCTGCGCTATTGGTCAGAGGAGGAAACGCATGGTACGCCCGATACAGGTAAGAAGAGCCGTCGACGAGAATAAGTGGGTTTTCTGGGATCTGAACCATAATGTCCGTGCCTTTAATCAATTTATGCGTAAAGGATGCCACAGAAGGATGAAAACATCAGTTATTCAGGTTCGATACAGGAAAAGATTTTGCGATCGTGAGGATCGCTCGCAAAATTCAAACTGTGGATAAGTTTGTGAATATTTTCACTTCAAATGAAAAACAGATACTAAAAGCAGGCGCGCGTCGAGAATAAATCATTATATATCATAACGTTAACAACTAACACTGCATAAAAATAGCCTGCTGATGGCAATTTAGTCTATGTGGATATAAGTCCTGATTAGCGCACAATATTAGAGAAATCTTCTGCTTCAGGGGAAAAGCCGTCTATTGACGATATGAAAGCGCCATAATTTTGTCACTTTTCTGATAAAATCAGCCCCCGGCGCCGTATCATCGGCCGGTCCATTAAAGCTAACCACCTGAAAAAGCTCATCATGTCGAGATTGCTCACTGCAATAACATTACCGCTAAGCATCATTTTAACTATTCTGGTGACGATTGCGTGTTCTGTGCCAATCATTATCGCCGGGATCGTTAAACTGCTGCTGCCTGTGCCTGCGGTGTGGCGATCCGTCTCTGCGTTTTGTAATTTCATGATGTATTGCTGGTGTGAAGGGCTAGCGATCCTGCTGTGCCTGAATCCGCATCTGAAGTGGGATGTCGAAGGGCTGGAGAGCCTCAACAAAAAGAACTGGTACCTGCTGATTTGCAATCATCACAGCTGGGCGGACATCGTGGTGTTATGCGTGCTTTTTCGCAAACATATCCCGATGAACAAGTACTTCCTGAAGCAGCAGCTCGCCTGGGTGCCCTTTATCGGGCTGGCCTGCTGGGCACTTGATATGCCGTTTATGAAACGCTATTCGCGCAGCTATCTGATTCGTCATCCGGAGCGTCGCGGTAAGGATGTGGAGACCACGCGCCGCTCCTGTGAAAAGTTTCGCGCACATCCAACGACCATCGTGAACTTTGTTGAAGGCTCACGGTTTACGGAAGATAAACGTCAACAAACACGCTCCCCTTATCAGAACCTGCTTCCGCCAAAGGCGGCGGGTATTGCGATGGCGCTTAACGTGCTGGGTGCACAGTTCGATAAACTTCTGAACGTTACGCTCTGCTATCCGGAAAATGACAGGACGCCATTCTTCGATATGCTAAGCGGCAAGCTGACGCGCATTGTTGTTCGGGTGAATTTAGTGCCGATCGATGCCGGGCTGCACGGTGACTACGTTAACGATAAGAATTTTAAACGTGGTTTCCAGCAGTGGCTTAATACGCTCTGGAAAGAGAAAGACGAACAGATAGACAGCATTAAATCTTCATACAAAAACGCCGGTCAGTGACCGGCGTTTTCATATCAACGAAATTACTTCTTCTCAACCAGGTATTTCACGGTGTCAGCATACTGCTGTACGAAAATATCCATGCTGCTGGTGTCCATGCCCTGCATGTTCAGCTGATATTTGCCGTTAACAAACATCGCCGGAACGCCCTGAAGCTGCAGATCAGCGGCCGCTTTTTCCTGCTGAGCAACCAGAGATTTCACTACAAAGCTGTTCCACGCGGCGTCGTACTCTTCACCTTTCACACCGGCATCAACGAACACTTTGCGGATATCCGCAGTGGTCTGAACGGTCTGGGTTTTCTGTACGGCTTCGAACATTGGAGCAGTGATTTTATCTTCCACGCCCAGCGCCATCGCAACCGCCCACGCCTGAGTCAGGTCTTTACCCAACGGGCCCAGGAACTCAACGTGGTACTTGGTCATTTTGGTGCCTTCCGGCAGCTTCTTCTTCACGTTGTCAGAAACATGCAGCACCTCTTCGAATTGATAGCAGTGCGGGCAATAGAATGAGAAGAACTCCAGAACCTGTGGCTCGCCAGCAACCGGCTTTTCCAGCGTGATAAACTGTTTACCGTCGGTAAACTGCGCAGCAGAAGCGCTAAATGCCAGAATCATACCTGCCAGCGCCAGCCAAATTTTTTTCATGATTAACTCTCTCCTGGGTGTGTCCAATTAATACATCGGCGTTAATTGCAGAGGGGGTTCCTGAAGAACCTTAACCTGCTGAGTGAATGTAGATATCTGGCTGCGCCAGTAATCTTCTCCGGTAAGCCACGGGAAATTACGAGGAAATGCGGGGTCGTCCCAACGCCTGATTAACCATGCGAGATAATAAACAAAACGCATCGCACGTAAAGGCTCCATCAGGGCAATTTCGTCTGAATTAAACGGGCTAAATTCTTCATAGGCTTCAATAATCGTTTCAAGCTGCATACGCTGCTCGGCTTTGTCGCCATTGAGCAGCATCCACAGATCCTGAACCGCTGGTCCCATGCGCGCATCGTCGAGATCGACAAACAGCGGTCCATCGCGCCAGAGAATATTTCCGGCGTGACAATCGCCATGCAGGCGCAGAACGGAAATATCATCACGCCAGCAGGTTTTCACCGCAGCAATAAGCTTATCAGTGGCGTTGAGGAAATCATCCTTTAACGCAGCGGGGATCAGCGCAGACGTTTCGAATATCTGACGTGGTTCGGTGAGATATTCGTGAATCCCGATCGTTGGTCGGGCAGTGAACGCTGTTTTACGTCCCGTCTGATGAATGCGTCCCAGATAGCGGGCAACCCACTCCATTTGATCGATATTATCCGCTTCAAACTGGCGGCCACCCAGACTGGGAAATACGGCGTAGTAAAACCCTTCATGCGTGAGCAGCGTTTGGTTATTGAACTTTATCGGCGCGGCAATGGGGACGTCATCAACCAGCAGATCGTGAGCAAACTGGTGCTCCTCCTGAATTTGCTGTGCAGACCAACGTTCAGGGCGATAGAACTTTACGACGAAGCGCTGACGATCCTCGTCCTGAAATTGATAGACGCGGTTTTCGTAGCTGTTTAACGGAGTTAGCCCGGAATCCACACGAATACCCTGTTCAAACAGGGCATCCATAATGGTATCCGGGTGTAGTGTCTGGAAAGTAAAAGCCTGGTCGTTCATCCGATCATCCGGAAATTATACGAATGATTCAGGATATCATCTTGTAGCGATTTCGGTGGCTCCGCTTACAAGCTTTTACTCTTTAATTACGCCTCGGGCGCGCAGCAATGCAGTTTTAAAATCTTCCTCATAATCCTTCTGAATACCAGGAATAACAGCATCTTTGGCTGAGTCGCGCATTTTGAGGTGGTAGATCAGGATGTCGTCAGAAAGGTCTGCCAGATCGCCGTCAAAACCTGACTCTTTTGCCAGTTTCTGTAAGAATTGCATCAGATTCAGCTCTGGCTCTTTTTGCCAGGCTGGCTGGAGGAGTTCAATGACTTCATTCAGACGTTTACATTTCATGGTGGTGCTCCTTTCATTTAGAGTGACACGTTAGCAGGGTCAATCCCACAATAAAAGAGGCGATATTCGTGAATCTTAGCCTGGAAATCACTGGGGTCGTTCTGGCAGGCGGCAGAGCTACGCGGATGGGCGGGGAAGATAAAGGACTACAGCTCCTGAAAGGCAAGCCCTTATGGCAGCATGTCGCTGATACGCTTGTCGATCAGGTATCGGCAATGGCGCTGAGCGCAAATCGCCATATCGATATTTACCAGCGCAGCGGGTTTCCCGTTTATCAGGATAATCTCGCAGATTTTCCGGGGCCGCTGGCAGGTATGCTTTCGGTGATGCAGCAGTCGCAGGGAGAGTGGTTTCTCTTTTGTTCGTGTGATACGCCATTTATACCCACCTGCCTGGTGGAACGGATGGTGCAACAGCGAGGTGATTCACCCGTGGTCTGGGTGCATGACGGCGAGCGCGACCACCCAACTATCGCGCTCATTAACCGATCCTTGATTCCTGCTATGAGCGACTATCTGGCTTTCGGAGAACGAAGAGTGATGGTGTTTATGCGTAAGGTCGGCGGACATGCTGTTGATTTTAGCGACATGAAAACATCGTTCGTGAATGTGAACACAATAGAAGATTTACAGGCCATGCAGGAGAAGAGATGAACGCTGTTTTAGCCATTTCCGCCTGGAGTGGGACAGGAAAAACCACGTTGCTGAAAAAACTGATACCCGCGCTGTGCGCCCGCGGTATTCGTCCAGGCTTGATTAAGCATACTCACCATAATATGGATGTCGATAAGCCGGGCAAAGATAGCTATGAACTGCGCAAAGCGGGTGCCGCGCAGACAATAATAGCAAGCAACCAGCGTTGGGCATTGATGACAGAAACGCCGGATGAGGCACCGCTGGATCTCGCGTATCTGGTGAGCCGGATGGATCATTCCACGCTGGATCTGGTGCTGGTTGAGGGATTTAAGCATGAGGCCGTGCCTAAGATCCTACTGTTCAGAAGCGATGCCGGGCACGATATCAGCGAGTTAACGCTGGATGAGCATGTGATTGCGGTGGCCAGCGATGTTGCTCTCGATATTGAGGTTCCGGTGCTGGATTTAAATGATGAGGATGGGATTGCTAAGTTTATTGTGAAGTGGTGTGCGGTCTGACTTGCCGGGTGGCGGCTTCGCCTTACCCGGCCTACGGTTTGTGCAGCGCAGAAACGCAAAAAGGCCATCCTTTCGGATGGCCTCTTCACTTAA